>JAAEEQ010000166.1 GCA_013415665.1 Methanomicrobiales archaeon | reverse complement strand
TCGAATACCCGGATATTGCCCGCGGAATCGGCCGCCGCGGCGACCAGGCCGTCGCCGGAGAGTGCAACGGCGGTAATCTCCCCGTTCATCTTCGCCGACCAGCGCTCGTCCTCCCCCAGGCCGTAAAAACGGACCGTGCCGCCGCGGTTGGCAACCACGATCTCCGCCCCGCTCGACGACAGCGCAATCATGTCGATGGGGGTTCCGGTGACTTTCAGCATCTGGATCGAGCCTTTGCGGTTCAGCGCGTAGAGGTTGTCGTCGGCGCTTCCGGCGGCAACCACCGACGCGTCCCCGGCAATACCGACGGAACTGACGGTCCCGTGGGTAAATTCGCTCCAGAGCACGTTCCCGCGGCGGCCGTACAGGGTGATGTCCCCCGCCTCGCTGCCGGTTGCGATGTACTCCCCGTCAGCGGAGATGGCGACCGACTGTACCGGGTCGGTGCCGCCGGCATCCCAGAGCCGCTCGCCCCTTGCCGAAAATGCGACGAGGCGCTCGCCTCCGGCCACGCAGAGGCCCCCGAAGCCGGAGAACGCGATCGTCGTGACCGGTGTTCCTGCCGGTGCCTCCCATATCGGGCGCCCGTTGCCGTCGAGAAGGGTGACGTTGCCGTTTGCAAATCCGGCGGCAAACGCCGTCCCCGTCACCGCGGGGGCAAGCGCGGTGACCCCCGACGTCTTTTTCACCGACCAGACATTCGTCCCGGCCGCATCGTACCCGGCAAGCAGCCCGGTCCCGGTGCCGACGCATGCCCGCGAGCCGTCGCCCGAAAGGGCAATGCCCGTAATCGCGCCGCCGGGCGTAAGCACCCGGTACCCGTCATCCGCCGCCGCAACCGGGGTCATCCCGGCGAGAACTATCATGCAGAGCACGCCTGCAGCAACACTGTCCCTGACCCGCATAGCCTCTCCTCAACGAGGCAGGATAGGCGCCGGCATAAAAAAAGATATGGTCACCACTCGTGGCGGTACCCGCGGGGGGGTGCCGGCTTGCCATCGACGAAGACCCCCGGTTCCGCAGTCACGGTCCCGATAGCGACCGCCGCGACACCCGGGACGGGGAAACGATCCCGCGGACAGGAAAACAGCAGCCCGAAATCGCCGCCGCCGTATAGCGCCATCGGGAGCGCCTCGCGTTCCGGGACGCCCGCCGGGAGCGGAACGGCGCTGCTCAGGATCGAAAAACCGCAGGGATTGACGGCAGCGAGATCCCAGAGCGAGAGCACCAGCCCGTCGGACACGTCCATCATGGCGGAAACGCCCGCACGGGCAAGCGCCTGCCCTTCCCTGATCAGCGGCCGGGGTTCGAGGAGGGCTGAACGGTGCCGGGGATACCCGGCAAGCCCCGCCTCGGCGCATCCCGGCACCCCGAGCAGGCAGACCAGATCGCCGGGAGCCGCCCCCGTGCGCCGCACCACCCGGCCAGCAGGCGCACGCCCGATGCCGGTCGTCACAACCGTCAGTTCATCATGGGCATCCGTGTCGCCGCCGACGATGCGGCACCCGTACTCCCGGCAGCAGGCATCGGCCCCCTCGAGAATGCCCAGCAGGCGTTCCCACCGGTCGAGGCCCACGGCGCAGAGCACCGCTTCGGGCTTCGCGCCCATCCCCGCAATATCGGAGAGCGTCACGGCTGCCGACATCCAGCCGATCTGGCGATCCGTCATCCCCTCGGGAAAATCGGTGCGTGTATGCAGCATGTCGGTGCTGACGACCAGTACCTCCTCCCCGCAGGGCAGGATCGCGCAGTCATCCCGGACCGTCTCCCGGCCGAGGAGCTCCCCGACGCGTTCGAGAAGGGCCCGTTCATCCATGCCGGCGCACCTCCTTCTCGCGTTCGCTGCGGTACTCCCGGAAGATTGACTCCAGCATCTCGGTCTTCTTCCCGCGCCGGTAGGCATCCAGGTCACGCTCCCACGCCGCCAGCGCCGCTTCGAGCCGGAGGCGCGAGACCGTCCCGGTCCGCCCCTGCATGCGGAGTTCCACGGCCCCCCCTGCCAGCAGGGCGAGTTCCGCTTCGAGGCACGCGGCAGCGAGGCGTTCATCGGATGCCTCCTTCTCGGGAGTTGCGGCGACCAGTGCCCGTATCCGGGCGTTTTTGAGGTCCTCGATAATGCTGGGCCCCCATCCGTCGGTCCTTCCGACCGCGATAATATCCCCTTCGCCAATGCCGAGATCGTCATCGAGCACCCGGATCGCGTCGCGGGTAAGTGCCGGGGCTGCCTTGACCGGTATCCAGTCGCCGTTCTTCTGCAGGTCGGCAAAGCGTTTCAGGCGCCGGATCTGCCCTTGCTGTTTTTTGCGCTGTTTTTCCCCTTTTTTCAGGAGCTTTTTCTGGCTTGCGATGATGGCGTCGCGCCGGATCACCTCGGCGTCTTTCCTGATGCGCTCCTCCTCGCCGCTTTTCTGGCGTTCGATGATCCGCTGCAAACGCTCGATCTCCGCACGCTGGCGGTTGCCTTCCGCGGTGAGCTCCTGCAGGTACCCCCGGAGGCGTTTGACCTGCCCGTCCAGGTCAAGGAGCCGTTCGTCAACCGGCGAGGGCGGCGCCTCCACGGCAGGTTCGGCCCGCGGGGGAGGGGCGGCTTCCGCCTCGAGCTCGGCGAGCGCCTGTTCGATGGATTTCCCGCGGACGACAGCCGCACGAATTTCGTCGAGATCGACACCCGGAGGCACCCGCTTTGCAATATTGGAGAACTTGTTCTTGTACTGCCGGAAGGCATCCAG
>JAAEEQ010000054.1 GCA_013415665.1 Methanomicrobiales archaeon | reverse complement strand
CGCAGATTGCCGCGTCGATGTTGTGGTTCTTCGAGAGGGACTGGGTGACGCCCATGCCGAAGAAGATGATCCCGAACCGGCCGGACTTCATGGTCTCGGCGACCTCATAGATCGTCTTTTTCGGGATGCCCGCGACGAAATCAGGAAGCTTCTCGCCCTTGAATGCAACGCGGAGCGCGTCGAACAGTTCGTAGTCACGGCCCTGCTCGATCTGGAGGTGGTAGTCCGCGATCTTGGAGGTGTCGGTGCACCGGGGATCGATAACAACGATCTTGCGGCTCTTCTGCCCCTTGCCGGTGAAAAATCCGCGGGGGAAGATGGAGTACCGCGACATGTGCCGCGGGTGCGCGTGGGCCGGGTTGCATCCCCAGAAGACGATGCGATCGGCACGGTTGATGACCTCGCCGAGCGTACAGCTGGGAATACCGACGTCCTGCACCGCAATAAGCGTCGTGCCGTGGCAGACGGTCGCCGTGTTGTCCATGACGGCCCCGACCTCTTCGCCGAGTTCGGTGCCTACCGCCTGCGCTTCGCAGTTCGTGGAGCTCCACCCGTACATCAGCGGCTTTTTTGCATCCGCAAGGAGCCGGGCGGTGTACTCGACGGCTTCGTCGTAGGAGACTTCGGTCCAGTTGCCGTTCTCGTCCTGCTTTCGCGGACGGGTGAGGCGATCGGAAGCCTGCGAGTGCAGGAATTTTTCGGCGCCGATGGCACAGGCATTGTAGACATCAAGGATCTTTTTCCCGTCGTCGGTGACGCTCACTTCGAGATCGTCGCAGAGCGTGCCGCAGAACGGGCAGATCACATCGGTAACGAGTTTTGCCATTATAATTCACCCCGGACGGCCCTGGTTATCAGCGTAATGGAGTCGAGCACTTCCTCACCGGAGGCGACCTCGACGGTGACGGGGACGCCCTTGAACGTGGGCATACCCGTCGAGTAGGTGTTGGGGTTGATGACCTGGTTTGCCCAGGGCCCCATGGGTATCCAGCCGAGACCGGGGTGGGGCCCCTGTGTCGCCTCGATTGCCTTCACAACCACGCTGCCGAATTCGCTGGTAACGCGAACGTTCGTATTCCGCCAGGCACCAAGTTTTTTGAAGTCCGCTGGATCAATCTCGATGATCCCGCAGGCGTCGCGGTAGGCGGGTTTTTCTTTCCCGCCTTCCATGGATACGCCCTGCTGGATTGTTCGACCGGAGATCAGGTTCAGTTTGATAGTTGGCACCATCTCAACTCCGTTTATTTCTGGAACTCCTTGAGGGGGCTCGGGCCGAGTTCCTTGACGGTCTTGATCACGTCGGTGACCACGCCGGCCCACTTTGCACCCTCCGAAGCAGAAACAAAGGTCATCCTGAGCCTCTTGTCGTTCAGACCGATGTTCTTTAAGACACTTTTTATCAGGAACATCCGCTTTGCGGCCTTGAAGTTACCCTCAAGGTAGTGACAGTCGCCGAAGTGGCATCCGGAGACGAGGACACCGTCCGCGCCGTCCTGGAACGCCTTCATGATGAAGAGCGGATCGACACGGCCCGTGCACATGACACGGATTGCGCGGATGTCGGGTGGATACTGGATACGTGCACCGCCTGCAAGGTCTGCACCGGCGTACGAACACCAGTTGCAGATGATTGCGAGAATTTTGGGTTGCCATTCCTCTGCCATTTACTGCTCACCTCCGAGCAGGAAAGCGTCGATTTGTGCGACGATCTGGGGAGTCGTAAAGTGCTGCATGTGAATTGCGCCGCCGGGGCAGAATCCGCCGCAGGTACCGCAGCCCTTGCATTTCGCTTCAGTGACCTGCATGACCTTTTTGCCTTCTTTCTCGACGAGGGCAAGAGCACTGTACGGACAGAGGTTCACGCACATGCCGCAGCCTGCGCACTTCTCCTCCATACACTGGGCGAAGTACGGTTCGAGCTCGACTTTGCCGACGTGGATGGGGATGCTTGCCGCCGATGCCGCACCTTCCGCCTGGGCGACCGTGTCGGGAATGTCCTTGGGGCCCTGGCAGACGCCGGCGAGGAAGACACCTGCCGTCGTGGTGCCGCAGGGGTTGAGTTTCGGGTGCGCTTCGAGCATCCATCCGTCTGCGGACTTGGAGACGCCGAAGAGCTTTCTCACCGTGTCGGCCTCGGGGGAGGGCTGGACCGCGGATGCGAGCACGACAAGGTCGAGTTCGATATTGACGGGGCGCTGCAGCAGCGTGTCTTCCGCAAAGACCATCAGGTTCCGGGACTTCGGGTCCTCGAGAATGTTGGCGACGCGGCCGCGGATGAACTTCGCTCCCTCGTCCTGGATACGGTAGTAGAACTCCTCGTACATCTTGCCGAAGGACCGGATGTCCATGTAGAACAGGTACGCCTTGACGCCGGGGATCTTCTCGATGATCTGGTGGGCGTGCTTTAAGGAGTACATGCAGCAGAACCGGGAACAGTACGGCTTGCCGATGCCGGTGTTGTCACGGGAGCCCGCACAGAGCACGAACCCGACTTTTTTCGGGGTCTGCCCGTCGGAGGGGCGCACGAGGTGGCCGCCGGTCGGGCCGGACGCACAGATCAGGCGCTCGAACTCAAGGCCGGTAATGACGTTTTCAAACCGGTTGTAGCCCCATTCTGCCTTCTTCTCGATCGGGAAGAGCTCGTAGCCGGTGGCGAGGATCGCGGTTCCGACCTTGATTTTCTCGAAACTGTCCTCCATCTCGAGATCGATTGCCTTCTTGTCGCCGCATGCCTCGACACAGAGGCCGCATTTGATGCAGGACTCGAAGTCGACCGTGTAGATGTTGGGGACGACCTGCGGGTGGTGGATGAAGATGGCTTTCCGGGGTGCCATGGCGAACTCGAACTCGTTGCCCTTGATGACCGGGCAGACGCCCGAACAATCGCCGCACCCGTTGCAGCCGCCGCCGACGATGCCCTTCGCTTCGGCCTCCTCGGGGGTCATGACACCGCGTGCCTTCTTCCGGAGGGTGATCTCGAAGTTGCCGATGTACCCCTCGACCTTCTCGACTTCGGTGTAGGTCTTGAGGATGATGTTCTCGTTCCTGCCGACATCCACCATCTTGGGGGTCAGAATACACTGGGAACAGTCGAGCGTCGGGAAGGTCTTGTCGAGCTGGGACATGCGCCCGCCGATCGTCGGGGTCTTCTCGACGAGGTAGGTGGGAATGCCCGCGTTGGCGAGGTCAAGCGACGCCTGGATACCGGCGACGCCGGCACCGACGACGATTGCCGCTTTCTCGACCGGGACGCTCTTGGGGAAGAGGTCTTCAAGCAGCGAGGCCTTGGCGACCGCGATGCGCACCGCGTCCTTTGCCTTTGCCGTCGCACCCTCTTTGTCGTGCATGTGCACCCAGCTGTTCTGCTCGCGGATGTTTGCCATCTCGAACCGGAAGGGGTTGATGCCGCCCACCTTGGAGGCCACGCGGAACGTGGGTTCGTGGAGGCGCGGGGAACATGCTGCAACGACGATGCCGGTGAGGTTGTGCTCTTTGATAGCATCCACGATCTTGCCCTGTCCGGGGGTCGAGCACATGTACTGGTACTCGTCCGAGACAACGACCCCGGGAAGGGTCCGTGCATAATCCTGGACCTCTTTGATATTGATAGAGCCTGCGATGTTGGTACCGCAGTGGCACAGGAACACACCGATTCTTGCTTCTTTCTTTTCTGCCATTTTAGCACCTCTCAGAGAATCTTCTCCAGGAATGGTTTGCAGTCGATAGCATGCAGGTCAAGCGCAAGCTCCTGCGGGCTCATGCCCTGGGCGAGACCGAGCAGTTCGTTGAAGTGCAGCACGGGAAGCCCGTATTTGATGCCGAACTTTTCGGCGATCTCGATCTGGCCGCGGTCGTACTCGAGCTGGCAGAACGGACAGACTTCCGTGATCGCGTCCGCACCGACTTCCTTGACGTTGATGAGCTTTTCGTTGGTGATGTCGAGCGAGTGCACGATGTCGAATCCGCGCACACCGCCGCCGGCGCCGCAGCACTGCATCTTGTTGCGGTACTGCACCGCCTCTGCGCCGAGCGCTTCGACGAGTTCGTCGACCCACATGGGGTTTTCGGTGTCCCCGAAGTGGCGCTCCTTCTTCGGCTTCATCAGGTGGCAGCCGTAGTGGACGGCGATCTTCGTGCCGGTCAGGGGCCTGGTGACGCTTGCCCGGATCTTGTCGACACCGCAGATCGCAGGATCATAGTAGAGTTCGGCAAGGTGCCAGACGTCGATGGTGCCCTTGAACTCCATGTCGATCTCTTTGAGGACTTCGTTGACGCCGTCGCGGAGCTCGTCGTTGTGCTTTAAGATGTGGTTGACTTCCCAGATGGACTTGTAGCACCCGTTGCAGATGAGGGTGATGTCCATGTTCATCTGTTCGGCGAGTACGACGTTGCGTGCCGCCATGGCGTACCAGACATTCAGGTCGATCGAGCCGAATGCGCCGGGGGCGGGGCAGCAGGAAGCGCCTTTTAAGGGAAGGAGCTCGATGCCGACTTTTGCGCTGGTCCTGATTGCCGCTGCCTCACAGCCGGGGTACCGGTTGGGTGCGATACAGCCCAGGAAAAAGGCGTACTGGTGCTTATTGCCTGACATGTTATTTCCCCTCCTCAGCGAGCATGCGGTCTGCATTTTCTTTGAGCTTGTAGTGGTCCAGGATCTTCTGGATGCCCGGGATGAACTCGGGGTAGGCATGGGTCGTCGGCGGGTCGCGGGGGAGGCCGAGGCGCTCGCGTGCCGCCCGGTTGACGTCGTTGTTGGGCACGCCGTGGCCGGACTTGTAGATCAGCTGGACGGTCTGGAGGAAGTTCCTCGGAATGATGTCCCACTTGAAAGCGAGGTTCCGCATCGCCATGATGATGTCCGTGGGCGCGATGTCCCGCGGGCACCGGTCCGTACAGGAGTAACAGGTCGTACAGAGCCAGAGATCGGGGTCAGTCAGCGCTTCCTCTTCGAGTCCGAGCACCGCACGGCGGACAAAGAGCCGGATGCGGTAGGAGCTCCTGGGAGCGGACGGGCACGAACCGGTACAGGTACCGCACTGGTAGCACATGTGTGCGATGGTGCGGCCGATCTTCTCCACATTGGCGAGAAACTCCGGTTTGGTATCATCCACGTAGTAGTACCGGTCCCTGAGTTTGTTCTCGAGCTGCGGGTTGCCGTAATTTTTCTCTCTTGCCATTCGATTACCTCACGCGTTGTCAAGTACTTTAACTTCAACTTCACCGGGCGCTACACCTTCTTTGACCTTGGAGGTGCGCTTGGTGAAGAGCTTCTCCTTGATCCTGTTGAAAAGATCGGTTTCCTTGCCCGAAATCCGGACGCCGTTCCTCTTTAAGACGATTATGTCCTCACCGGGGCATGACTGGACGCATGCGCCGCAGTAGATGCAGAAGTCCTTGTTCACTGCGATCTTGTCCTCGAGCTTGCCCTGCATCTGGTCCGCTTTGACCGGAGAGGGCAGGTAAATCGCGTTTGCGGGGCAGACTTCGACACACGTGGAACATCCTGAGGGGCACTTGTCGGCGTTGAACTCGATCTCGCCCTCGAAGATCTTCTCGACGGCGATGGCCTCCGTGGGACAGTTGATCGCACACCAGCGGCAGGTACAGCAGTTCTCGTCCATGATAGTGACGCTGCCGTCAAGCTTCTTGCCGGTCACTTCGCGCTCGACCGTGATTGCCTCTTCGGGGCATGCCTCGACACAGACCTTGCACGCGTCGCACTGGGCTTCGTCCCAGACGACTTCGCCCTCGACCTTGCCGGATTCGGCGGTGAACGGCTTGTGCTGCACGTCGATTGCCGGACAGAGCGAACCGCAGATACCGCAGAGGGTGCACTTCTCGTCATCGACCGCAAACTTCGTTGTGGTTTTCAGCGCAGCCTGCCGTGCTTTGCCGTCCGCTGCCTCACCCTCGAATGAGGGGACATCGCGGTCGATTGCATCACGGGGACAGACATCCTCACAGATCGTACAGCGGACGCATTTCTCGTCGTCGATCTTGGTGACCATGTCGTACTGCGGGAAGCCCTCCTTTTCGACAATCGGAAGCCGTTCTTCGCCGTCAATCTTGAGTGTCAGGGCGTTGAACGGGCACATGATGACGCAGACGCCACAATAGGAACATTTCATTTCGTCAATGTTGACGGGTTCTGCGTAGTCGACAGCACCTCTCCTGACGGCGCCGACGAGGCCGACAGTAATTGCCTCTTCGGGGCACGCTTCGGCGCAGATGCCGCATCCCGTGCACGTCTGTCCGTTCAGAAT
The DNA here is from genome assembly GCA_013415665.1 of Methanomicrobiales archaeon. Classification (GTDB taxonomy): domain Archaea; phylum Halobacteriota; class Methanomicrobia; order Methanomicrobiales; family Methanomicrobiaceae; genus LKUD01. Next base: position 5,877 of record JAAEEQ010000054.1, on the reverse strand, counting down.
CAGGTTGTTCGTGTTCTGGAGCAGTCTCTGCTCCATGATGACGTTAACGCCTTCACGCTTCTTGGAGAATTTTGGGAACAATGCCATGCTTTAACCTCACTCCATACCTTTTGCGAGGGGTTTGTACCCCTTTACCCACGGTCCAGCCAGTTGTATCACATCAAACGGGCATGCCTCGACACACACGCCGCAACCGGCGCAGAGTTCGTGATCCACGTCAAGAACAATGGCTTTGCCGTTCTTGACCTTGTAGATCTTCTCGTTGGTGACGGGGTCAACCGTGTAGAGCTCCAGTGCATCGACCGGACATGCAACTACACACGCGTTACAACCGGTACACCGCTCCATGTTAATATGCAATGCAAATGCCATGGTTACACGCACCAGCTAAAAATCGACCTAAATCGATTAAACAAATGGTGGGGAAAGAATGTAAATAAAGGTTCTGAAATGAGGGAACGATTTAAATGCTGATTTACCGGGGAATATCACTAAAAGTCATTAATTATTCGTATTTATTAAAATAAAATAGTTAATTTCACCCACCGATAACCCCGTAATCCGGTGGCATCCCGGCGATGTTTTCCGCCACCTTCCCGGCCCGGATACCCCCTATAATATATCCTCCGATCCCGTTCCCCGTCCGGCGGTATCCCCCGGCGCATTTTGCGACCGCGGGGTCAAAAAGAAACCTTCAAAAACATCAATCGATGACATAACAGCATATCAGGAGGAAGTACTATGGAGCTGAACGGAGTAACCATTGACGACACCTATGCAGAGGCATTCCCCACCTGGGTTTCCCGGGTCATCATTACCGCCGTGACCGAGGAGTGGGCATACAAAGCGGCCGTCGAGGCCACCGGTTTTGCAACGTCCGCGATCGGGTGCCCCTGCGAGGCCGGCATCGAGATGTTCCTTTCCGGTGACGAGACACCGGACGGCCGCCCCGGCGTTGCCGTCCTGTTCTGTGCGGGCAAGAAGAAACTCAAGGAGCAGGTCGTCGAGCGCCTTGCCGAGTGCGTGCTCACCTCCCCGACAACGGCGGTCTTCGACGGTCTGCCCGAGGCGGAAGAGCGGATCGCCGTGAAACTGCACTTCTTCGGCGACGGCTACGAGTACCAGAAGGAGGTCGGCGGCCGGAAGTGCTGGGTCATCCCCATCATGAACGGCGAGTACGTGGGAGAAGAGGACTTCGGCATCGTCAAGGGCGTTGCCGGCGGCAACTTCTTCGTCATGGGCGAAAACCAGATGGCTGCGCTGATGGGAGCGCAGGCAGCCGTCGACGCCATTGCCGGCGTCTGCGGCGTCATCACCTCGTTCCCCGGCGGCATCGTCGCAAGCGGATCGAAGGTCGGCAGCAAGAAATACAAGTTCATGCCGGCAAGCACGAACGAGCAGTACTGCCCGACGCTTCGCGAGAAGGTCGCCGAAACAAAGATACCCGCGGGCATCGCCGCCGTGTACGAGATCGTGATCGACGGCATCGACGAGGACGCCGTCAAAGAGGCGATGGCTGCAGGCATCGCTGCGGCAGTGAAAGTACCCGGCGTGAAGTACATCAGCGCCGGCAATTTCGGTGGAAACCTCGGTCCTTTCAAGATCGACCTCGCCGATATCCTCTGATCCTCTTTTTTTTGTTTCTGACCGTACCCATCGATGTCATTATATAACCTTATTACCGATATTCCTGTTAACGAATATTCCGGTGATAAAATTCATGGCTATACTGACTCCCGATGACGTTAAAAAACGATTTGGACCTTTGTTTGCACAAAAATTCATAGTCATGGTGGACGAGGCGAGAGGCTCCGCCGAGATCATCGAGGGATGCCGGCACCGCGGCACCATCGAGTGGGACGCGATGAACCGCCGCCGTGCCGGCGGTGCGGTCGACACCATCAGGGTCGACGGGACGGCGATGACGATGCGGGCGACGCTCGGGCTGCATCCGGTGCATTTCGGTGCGGCGGACCGGGAAATCGGGGGGCAGGCACTCGAGGGGGTCGAGGTCGCGGGTGACGAGGTCGTCACCACGTGGCGCGGCATCGCCGGCGCCGGCGTCGGTGTGGCGGCATGCCTGCCGCAGGCACCGGGCGTTCTGCGGACGGAGTACCCCACGCCCGATGACCTGCAGCCGGGCGGGGCACGGCAGACACGGGTGAAGATTGTCTCTCCGCGGTACGAGAAGGTCACCATCGGCATCGACGACACGGACACGAAAGAGGAGGGGGCGACGTGGGTGCTGGCGCTCCAGTGTGCGGAAGCCTGCCGCATGGAGGGCGTGGAGTACCTCTCGATGCGCCTTATCCAGCTCAATCCGGCCGTTCCGAAGAAGACCACGAACTGCGTCGGCACCGTGCTCACCTTCGCGGCACGACCGGACCTGGTCGACACCCTCTGCGAGACAGTTCGCGAGTTCATCGAAACCCGGGCCGTCTCGGGCGACACCGGCATTGCCGTCCTGCGTGGCCTTGCGGTGCCGGCTTCACCGCTCGCCCGGCGGGTCAAGACCGAGTTTCTGACGGTCGACGAGGTCGAGGAAGAGGCGCTCAGGCTCGGGATACGGTTCATCGACCATGCGCGGAGCAAGGGCCGGATCGGGGCACTTGGCTCCCTCCTCTGGGCCGATGCGGGAAGTGAGGCGGCTGGTCTGTATGGCGAACATCTCTGATCCCTATCTTATCCGGTACCCCGAAATCGTGGGGATTGCCGCAGAGGACGGACGCACCATCGAGCTTATCGAGACGTTCGACTGTGTCGGCGGCGCCATGTGGGCGATGCACCACTACAAAAAGAGCCCGCTGGTGCAGGGTGCCCGGATTGTCGGGAATACATCCCGCTACCTGCTCGATGCGGGAACCACCCGCCTCGCGCTCGAGGGCTCGCACTTTCCCGCGGGGATCGAAGATGCCGCGGTCGAGGGGGATGCCATCCGCATCGCCTACCGCGGGATGGGCGGGGGCGGCGTCGGGGCGAGCGCCTGCCGGTCGCTTGCGAAGGGTGTTGCCCGCTGCACCGCCGATCCCTCGGGAGGCGGCAGGGAGGCGGGGGCAACCGTCTGGCTCCCCCGGCGGAGCCGCGTCCTTATCGGCATCGACGATACCGATACCCCCGAGGAAGGGGCGACGTGGACGCTTGCGCACAATATCGCACGGGCCATCGCCGACGATACGACGCGGTACCTCTCCCATACGATCGTCCAGCTCTTTCCGGTGCCGTTCCGGACAAAGAACTGCGTCGCGATCGTCTGCGAGTTCGCGAGCACGGACCCCGCCGCAACCGCGGATGCCTTCCAGGCGCTGCTTGAGCGGTACACGCTCTCCGATGAGACGGGAATGGCCGTCTATGCCGGCTTTGACCCCTCGGCGCTGCTCCCGTTCGGCCGGAGCGTGAAAAAGGGCCAGGTTTCGCCGGCGGACGTCGACCGGGTGCGCCCGCTCGTCGATGTCCGGATCAACGGGCGGGGGATCACGGGTGCCATCGCCGCCCTTCCGTTCTATACCCGCTATGACGAGGCATTGTCGTTATGACATGGCGTGAAACCAAGGCACGGCTGCTCGCGGCAGGCAGGGTCAGGCTCGAAGGGGAGCCCGCAGACCGTTTCCTCGAACGATCGAGCGCGGGGCCCGGCGCCGGCGGCCCGGGATCGGTCTTTTTTGCGGCAGGGGGCCGCCGGGTGCGGCTGACACCCGATCCGGCCGCCCCGCTGGTGCTCGAGCACCTGGGGGAAGGCCGTGCCCTCCTCCACCTTCCGGACGGCATGCTGGAGGGCCGGCTCGAGCCGGTGCCCCGCCAGGCGTACATCACCGTCTCGGCGGGCTGCATCTTCCGGTGCCGGTACTGCCCCGTCCCGGCGCAGCCGGAACGCATTAAAACCCCCGACGAGGTGGAGCGGATGGTAGCGGGCGTCATCGACGATATCGATGCCATTTCGATCACCAGCGGCGTCGTGGGCGATGTCGCCGCCGAGGAGGACCGGGTGTGCGCCGTCGTCAAACGCGTCATGCGGTTCGGCGTTCCGGTCGGCGTCTCCATCTACCCCCGGCAGGGGACGCCCGCACGCCTCCGCTCGCTCGGGGTTGCCGAGGTGAAATTCAATCTCGAAACGGCGACAGAGGACCTCTTTGCCGCGATGTGCCCCGGCCTTGACCGGGACGCCATTCGCCGGGCCCTTATCGAATCCGTCGCCCTCTTCGGGCACAACCATGTCTTTTCGAACGTCATTCTGGGGCTCGGGGAGACCGACGCCGAGATGGAGGCATGCATGCGGGACCTTGCGTCGATCGGCGTCATCCCCGTGATCCGGCCCTTAACCCCGGCGGCGGCGTGTGCCGATCGCCAACGCCCCCCGGCAGAGCGGCTGCTCCGGATCTGCATGCTGCATGCCGATATTCTCCGGGAGGCGGGGCTGGATCCGGGAAAAGCGCTGACGATGTGCACCGCCTGCACCGGCTGCGACCTCGTCCCGGGGAGGGATGGCGCATGAACGGCGAAGGGGTGCTTGTCCGGGCAATGCTCGCAGCCGCGGACCGGTGGTATGCGGTGCCGGGGTACCCGATCAGCGGGATTGCCGCTGCCGCGGGAGCCGAACTCTGCGTCAATGAAAAGGTCGCCCTCGAATATGCCCTCGGTGATTCGCTCGCGGGCAGGCGGGCGGGCGTGATATGCAAGAACGTCGGCCTCAACACCTGCGCCGATCCGCTCGTGAACGCCACCACGCAGGGGCTTGTCGCGGGCGTCGTGGTCGTCGCGGGCGACGATGTCGCGGTCCGCGGATCCCAGAACGCACAGGACTCCCGGTATTACGGGGAAGTCGCCCAGATCCCCGTGCTCGAGCCCGATGCAGAAACGCTTGGCTCTGCCGTGGAGGAGGCCTTTGCCGCGTCCGAGGCCTTTTCCCGGGCGGCACTGCTGCGTGTGACGCCGGCAGTGCTTGAAGGCGCTGCCCCGGCATGCACCCGCCCGCGGACGCCCGGAGCCGGCAGCCTTGCCGATCCCGACCTGACGATGCGGGGAAGGACCGAGGCTGCGGATGCGGACACGGCCCGGATGTTTTCCTGGTCGAAGCGATCCCCCTTCAACCGCGCCGGCCGGCCGCCGGTGGGATCGGGGCCGGCGCCGGGCGAGGCACGCGCCGTTACGGTCTATCCGCCGCCGTTTTCACCGGAGGACCTTGCGCTGACGAACGAAGCCGGGCGGCCGTTTCTCCGGGAGCACCGCCACCTCGAACCGCCGGTGCCGAAAGACCGGTTCGACACGAAATCCGGCCGCGGGTATGCCAGGACCTTCTGCCGGAACTGCCCGTTCAAACCGGCCCTGGAGCTGATCCGGGACTGCGGGATTGCCGTGGTCTGCGATATCGGCTGCTCCCTGCTTGCCGCAAATCCGCCGTACGGCATCGGGGTTGCGAGTTACGGGCTGGGCTCGTCGGTCGCCGTGGCGGCACGCAGCACGAAGGCCGCCCTGTGCGGTGATTACGCGATGCTGCACTCCGGCATGAACGCCCTTGCCGATGTCGTCGAAAAGGGCCTGCCCCTGCTCTGCATCATACTGAAAAACAAACGGATGGGGATGACCGGCGGCCATCCCGCACCCGATATCGCCCGGTACATCGGCTGGGCGGAGCCCGTCACCCTCGCCGCCGGCGATACGGCAGCGATTGCAGGGCGGCTCGTCATCCCGGACGGCCCTGCCGTCCTGATCATCGAAGGCACCTGTCCGGAGGGAGAAAATCATGAAACCGTGGCATGTTGAAATCTGTGATGTGACCCTGCGGGACGGGGAGCAGACCCCCGGCGTCTCTTTTTCCTGCGAGGAAAAGGTGGCGATCGCAGGGATCCTTGACGCCGTCGGCGTCGAGGTGATCGAAGCGGG
>JAAEEQ010000053.1 GCA_013415665.1 Methanomicrobiales archaeon | reverse complement strand
GTACCGGGAATGCCCGAGCGCACGCCGGCGATCACCGCCGCATCAGTGGACGGGGCGGTGTTTTCCGGCGGCGAGCGCGACGTTCTCGAAGAGCTCTTTTCCCGGGTGGCCGCTGCCGACCCGGACGTGATCCTCTTTGCCCGCGCGGACCGCTGGGTGCAGCTGATCGGGAAGAGGGCGCCTGCGTACGGGCTGCCGCTGCCCTTCTCCCGGAGCGGCAGGTACCGCCATCTCGGTTCGCGGTCATACTGGAGCTACGGGCGGCGGGAGTTCCGCGAGGCGGCGCTCATCCCGGAGGGCCGGATCCTCATCGATACCGAGGAGAGCTTCGTCTTCCGGGAGGGCGGGCTTGCGGGGGTATGTCTCGCGGCACGCCTCACCGGGCTCTCCCCGAACCTCACCTCCCGCTTCACCCCCGGCACGCTGGTGTCTGCCTACGAGACCTACGAGGCGCTCTCCCGCGGCATTGCGGTCCCGTTCCGGAAACGCGATCCCGAAACCGTCCGCCGGTGCAGTTCCCTGCGTACCGCCGACCGTGGCGGGATGATGTTCCAGCCCGAACCGGGGGTGTACGGCATGACGACGCAGCTCGATTTCACCTCCCTGTACCCCGCCATCATCGTCCGGTACAACCTCTCGCCCGAGACCATCGGGGCGCCGGAGCGGCGCGGGTTTCTTGCGGAGGCGCTTGCTCCCCTCCTCGCCCTCAGGATCGAAACAAAGGCGAGAAAAAAGCACGACCCTGCCGTCGCAGGGATTGACAGCATCCTGAAATGGATGCTGGTGACCTGTTTCGGGTATACCGGGTATAAAAACGCGAAGTTCGGCAGCATCGAGATGCACGAGCGCATCACGGGGATCTCCCGCGAGATTCTCTGTGCCGCCAAGGCGACTGCGGAGGAGATGGGGTTCTCCGTGCTGCACGGGATCGTCGACTGCCTCTGGGTGCAGGGGGCCGACCCCGGGGCGCTCCGTGATCGTATCGAGCGCGAATCGGGGCTGCTGCTCGAATGCGAGGACTACACGTGGCTGGTGTTTCTTCCGCAGGCGGACGGCAGCGGCGCCTACAACCGCTACTTCGGCAGGCTTGCCGACGGCACGGTGAAGGTCCGGGGGATTGCCGCCCGGAGGCGCGATGCACCCCCCTATATCGCCGCCATGCAGCGCGACCTCCTCGCGGTGCTCGCGACGGCGGCGACGCCGTCCGATCTGCCCGCATGCGAAGGGCGGGCGCGGGCGCGCTACCGGCACTACCGTGACGGGCTTGCCGGGGCGGATCCTGCGGATCTTGCTGTCCGGCGCCGGATCAGCCGGACCACGTACAGCCGCACCTGCCTTGAGGCCTCGGCCGTCCGCGCTTTTTGGGAGCGGGGGGTCACGCCCGAGCCGGGCATGGAGATCGCCTATGTGGTGCGGGACGCCGCACGGCAGGTCGTGGATCCCGTGTGGGACGCGGGCCCTGCCGATCCCGCCTACTACCGGACCCTTCTCGACCGGGCCTGGGAGGAGATCGCATTTGCCCTCCGCCCGCCGGCGGTCCTGCCCTTCCGATGACGATAAAGGGGTGTGCCGCCAACGCAGGAGGTACGTGAGCGACGAGTATGCCATCCGGCTCGAACCGGGATATGCGGCGTGGCGGCTGCGGGACACGATCGGGCAGGTGGCGTCGGCGTACGGGATCGCACCGGCGCCGGAACGGGGCGCGATCCCGGTCGCTGCCGCCCTTGTCCTCGCACCGGGCAGCACGGAGGAGGGGCTCTGCGATGCGGTTGCGGGCGCCTGCCGGGCGCACCGGCGGCTTTCGATCGTGCTGGACGGATGGGTGCGGGAGCGGTCGGCCGGCGGCACGGATCTCGGGATCGGGGTGTCGTTTGCCCCCGATTCGGAACGATTTGCGGCCGATCTGCGGGCGGCGCTCGCCCCGGTTGCGGCAGGCGGCAGTTGTGGCAGGCGGCCCGCAGCCCCCGTCGCCCGCGGGCTGGATGGGGCGCTCATGCGGGAACTCTGGGCCGGGCTCGGGATGCGGCCCGGCCTGATCGAGCGGCTGCTGCTTGCGGTAGTCCCCCGCAGGATCAGAAAACCGCGCTACATCCGCCCGGTGCTGCTGCCGGCCGACATCTGCCGTGTTTCAGTCCTCCGGAATGGTGCGGTGTTCCGGACCCTCGATCTGCCGTCCGGGTCGTGGCTCTCTCCTGCCGAAGCGGACGATCCGGCACGGTGGCAGGAAACCCTGCGGGCCTACCGCCGGGAGCGGGGTTTCGAATGTACGGCACCCGCGTACGCCCCCGGGCACCAGGTGTACGTTATCAGCGATCTCCATCTCGGGCACGCCAACATCATCCACTACTGCGCCCGGCCCTTCTGTTTTGCCGATCCCGACGAGATGGACGCCGTCCTGGTAGGCAACTGGAACGCGGTCGTGAAACCCGCCGACCGGGTGCTGTACGTCGGGGACCTGAGCTATAACCGCCGGGGGGCGCCGGTCAGGGACCTGAAAAACCAGCTTGCCGGCCGGGTGACCTATGTCCGGGGAAACCATGACGCCGGTATCAGGGATGCCGAAGAGAGCCTCCGCCTCACCTACGGGGGCGTCGATTTCCTGCTGGTGCATGACCCGAAAGACGCCCCCGACGGCTTTTCCGGGTGGGTGGTGCACGGGCATACCCACAACAACCGGCTCGCAACACACCCGTTCTTCGATCCAATGCACCGCCGCTTCAACGTCAGCGCCGAAGTCACGGGCTACCGCCCGGTCCCGCTCGCACTGCTTGCGGAGATGGCCCGCCGTTCGGAGGCGACGGGCACGGGCACGCCCCTGCTGGTCCGGGACCGGTAAAACCGGCCGCCGGCGGGTGCAACTGTTATATGGTCGGGTGTCGTTGTTCTGTTCAGGCTGCGAGCTTTTTACGGCGGTGTTTTCGTGCAGGATCAGAAAATGCTGACAGAACCCGAGGGGTATGCCCTGCTCGGGCAGTACGGAATTCCGGTCCCTCCCTACCGCGTCGTCACCGGAGAAGAGGACGCGGCTGCTGCTGCGGAGTCAATCGGCTATCCGGTGGTCATCAAGGTGGTGTCCCCCGACATCGTCCATAAAAGCGACGCCGGCGGTGTGGTGACCGGTATCGGCAACGAAACGGAGCTCCGGCAGGCGTATGCCGCAATGATGGGCCGGCTGTCTGCCGCTGCCCCGGATGCGGCGATCCATGGCGTCATCGTCGAGCGGCATATGCCGCCGGGGCTTGAGCTGATTGTCGGGGGGAAGACGGATCCGGCGTTCGGCAAGGTACTGACGTTCGGCATCGGGGGTACGCTGGTGGAGCTTGTCCGCGACCTGGCCATCCGGGTTCTTCCGCTTGCGGAGGAGGAGTTTGCGGAGATGGTGCGGAGCATCCGCGGCTATCCGCTGATTGCCGGGTTCCGGGGGGAGGCCCCCCGCGACGAAGCGGCCCTGCTCGAGATGCTTTCGCGGATTGCGGCGATGTTTCTCGTGCGCGATGACCTGGTCGAATTCGACATCAATCCCCTCATGCTGTATGAATCGGGGGGATGCGCCGTCGATGCACGGGTCATTGCCGGATCGTGCGGTGAGACCGCCTGTGCTGCCGTGCCGAAAACCGAGATCGACACGGCGGTCTTTTACCCCTCCGCGATCGCCCTCGTGGGGGCGTCAACCAACCCGAACAAGATCGGGTATGCGGTGTTCCGAAACCTCCTCGCGTTTGACGGCACCGTGTATCCGGTCAACCCCAATGCCGACACGCTGCTCGGGCGAAAAGTCTACTCTTCGCTTGCCGATATCCCCGAACGCGTCGATATGGTCGTCATCGCCGTACCGGCAGCGCTGGTGCCCGGCGTTGTCGAGGAGGCGGGCAGGGCGGGCGTACGCCTCGCCGCGATCATTTCCGCCGGGTTTAAGGAGACCGGGCCTGCCGGAGCGGAACTCGAACGGCAGGTCGTGGAGAACGCCCGCCGGTACGGGCTCCGGGTCATCGGCCCGAACTGCCTCGGCATCATGCTGCCCCACCGGGGGCTGAACGCGACCTTCGACCCCTCGGCGCCGCGCCCGGGCCCTATCGCGTTCATTTCGCAGAGCGGGGCCGTCATCACCACGGTCGTTGACTGGAGCCTTGCCGAGGAGATCGGGATCTCCGCGGTCATCAGCGTCGGCAACCAGGCGGATCTCGAATTCGAGGACTTTCTGCAGTTTGCCGAAGAAGATCCTGATACGAAGGCGATGGTACTCTACGTCGAGGAGATCAAGAACGGCAGGCAGTTCCTCTCCTTCGCACGGACGCTCTCCGGAACGAAGCCGATCATCGCCATCAAGTCCGGTTCTTCGGCCCGGGGGCGGAAGGCCGCATCGTCCCATACCGGCTCGCTCGCCGGTTCGTACGAGGTGTACCGGGCGGCGTTCCGGCAGGCCGGCGTGATCGCCGCCCATTCACTGCGGGATGCGTTCGAGGTCGCAGGGCTGGTCGCCTCGGAGGGCTATCCCCGCGGCCCGCGTGCGGTAATCATCACCAGCGCTGGAGGATTTGCCGTTCTCTCCTCGGATTATGCGGAAGAAAACGGCATCGAGTGCATCACGTTTTCCGATTCGATGATCGCGGAATTCGATGCCATTCTGCCCCCCGGCTGGAGCCGGGGCAATCCGCTTGATATGGTCGGGGATGCCGGCGTGGACCGGTATGCCCGGATATTCGACATCCTGATTCGGCACCAGGATGCCTGGGACGTCTGCTTCGTCATCTCGGTCCCGTCGGTGACGATCGACGCCGCTCATCTTGCTCAGGAAATCGTGCGGTTCTCGAAAAACACGCATAAAATGATCGTCGGGTGCCTGCTCGGGGGCGAGAGCATGCGGGCGGGGATCCGGATCCTCCGCACGGCGCACATTCCGAATTTTTCGGAGCTTGAGGACGCGTTCCGGGCGGTCGGCACCGCCCTTGACCGGAAATCGTGGGATGCTCCCCGATGAACCAGCACCGTGATGCCGACCGTTCCGCAATGTTTATCTGTCCTGTTCCCGGAACAGCGTGCAGCATGAGCGTTTTCGAGCCGTCAGCGGCATGCGCCGTCTGGGACCGGCGGGGCGACCGGTATTTTGCAGCAGGGCGGTTTGCCGATGCCGTCGCCGCCTACGATCGAGCCCTCGCTGAGAATCCCCGGTTCCTGCCCGCCCTGAACAAGAAGGGAAATGCCCTCTCGGCGCTGGGGCGCGATGACGAAGCGCTCGCGGCATACGAAGCCGTGCTTGCTGCCGGGCCCGCGGATCCCCTGCTTGCCGACTGCGCCCTCAGGAACGCGATCCGCACCCTCGTCCGGCTGGGTCGCGACGAAGACGCGATAATTATGTGCAGGACGGCTCTTGACGACGACCCGGAGAATATCATGGTGCTCCCGCTGCTCGGGGGCCTGCTGGCCTCGGCCGGCCGTACGCACGAAGCGCTGGATGTGTACGACCGTGCCGTAGCCGCAGCGCCGGGGTGGGCGGCGCTCCGCATCAACCGCGGATCGCTGCTGCTTGGCGCCGGGCGCTCTGCCGAGGCTGCGGAGGACTTCGGCGAGGCGGCCAGCCTCGACCGCTCGCTGGTATCCTTCGTCTGCAATATTGCCACCGTGCTTGCCGACGAGGGGCATGAAGAAGCAGCGCTCTCCCTGTACGATGCCATCCTCAGAACCGTGCCCGACCACGTGATGGCGCTCAACAACAGGGGCTGCCTGCTCCGCGACCTCGGGCGTTACCGCGAAGGGCTCGCCGCGTTCGACGCCGCCCTTGCCCTCGATCCGGAGAACATCATTGTGCTTTCGAACCGTTCCGTCCTCCTCCTCCGCATGGGGGAAGCGGAGGATGGCGACGGCGCTATTCCCCGGTGACGACGTTCATGACGTTTTCGCAGATGTCGGATGAGTATTCCCCGATACGGCGGATGCTGTCGATGATATGGACGATGGGAATGGCAGTCCCCGGATCATAGGCAAGAGCGCTCGTGCTGATTGCGTTGCATGCCGTCTCAAGCCCGCCGAGCCGGTTGATGGTCTCGTTGGCCCGGGGGATATCGCCCTCGGCAAAGACCTGCATGCTGCGCCGGAAGAGATCCAGCGACGTGCCGTTCGCCGCGGCAATCTCGCTGATAAGGGCCGGTTCGACCGGATTTCCCCCGAGCAGGATGATATTGCGCCCGATACGGGTGGCATGGTCCCCGATCCGCTCGATAATCCGGCTGATCATGAAATAGTGCTGGGCATGCCGGACGGTTATCCCCATGCGCCGGGCGAGGTTGGGGTCCATGACCAGCAGGTTGTTCTGGCGGGCGACCAGCCAGTGCAGGCGGTCGACCTCGGTGTCGCGGGAGACCACGCTTTCGGCAAGCTCCCGGCTGTGCGACTCGAGCGCACCGACCGCATCTTCCTGCATCCCCCGGACGATGACCGACATGCGGCGGATCGTGCTCTCGAACGGCATCTCCGCAGGATTAAGAAGGTCTTTGATGACGATGGCGGTCTCTGTCTCCTCGACGACCTCCTGACCGATCGCCATGTTGGTGAAATCGCGCGCTAGCAGCATGGCAAATGGCGGGAGCCGTGCCCGTGCCCATATCCGTATCGAGGTGAAACCAGCGATGTACGCACTGATGAGGTTCCGGAGGAGAAACGTTGCATCCGTTGTGGCACTCACTTCGAATTCCTTGACGCGGGAGGCCGGTTTGCTGCTGATATTCGGGGTGATCAGGAGCGTGCCGTCGCCCTGGGTGAAAATCCCCACGGGATCGTTCTTCTTGATATTGGATGCGACGATCCATTCTTTTGGCAGGGAGACGATGTAGGACGAGCCGCCGCTGATCTGGATTTTCCGGATGTCCATATATATAATTAAAAATTATTACTATATAGAATCTATTGCATCAATATACTATTATAGAATAAGTCGATGAACCTTATATCCCGTATCGGCATTGTTCTCTCCAGATGTCATCAACATCGAAACGAACTGCTCCAGTCGGGCTCACCGCGCTGGTGGCCTGCTGTCTTCTCGGTGCAGCATTCCTGGGGGGCTGTGTCGGCAGCGAGACGGATAATGCCACGACTGCGCCGGCTGCGGTAACGAAGCTTGCTATAACCGGATCCACCACGGTCCTGCCCCTTGCAGAGCAGGCCGCGGAAGCCTACATGGACGCCCACCCGGACGCCGATATCCAGGTGAGCGGCGGCGGCTCCAGCGTCGGTGTGCAGGCGGTCGGGGAAGGGACTGCCGACATCGGCATGGCCTCGCGCGATCTGAAGGATTCCGAGAGGGAAACGTATCCCGATCTCGTGAGCGACGTTGTCGCCCGTGACGGCATTGCCGTCATCGTGCACAAGGACAATCCCGTCGCATCCCTGACCCTTGCCCAGATCAAGGCGATCTACAAGGGCGGGATTACCAACTGGAACGAGGTCGGCGGCGGGGATCTGGCTATCGTCGTCGTGGGGAGAGACAGCTCTTCGGGCACACGCGAATTCTTCTACGAGTCCGTCATGGGCAAAGAGGAGTTCGTGGCAACCCAGCTTGAAAAGAACTCAAACGGCGCAGTGAAGCAGACCGTCGAGCAGACGCCCGGCGCCATCGGGTACGTCGGTCTCGGCTATGTCGATGCAGCGATCGGCAGCATTGCCATCGATACCGGCGGCGTGCTTGTCGAACCCACCGTCGACAACGTGCTCGCCGGGAAGTATCCCGTCGCCCGTTCGCTCCTGATGATCACGCAAGGCGAAGCCGCCGGCCTTGCGAAGGACTTCATTGATTTCCTCCTGAGCGCCGAAGGCCAGCAGATTGTTGCGGAAGAAGGTTTCGTTCCGGTCGCGTAAGGCCGGGCCGGAGCTGACAGAATACCGAAAGGCGGGCAGAACCCTGCCGGCCCTTCCTTTTAGCGTTCCCACGGATACGACATGCAGGCACACACTCGTCTGATCCCGACAGCGTCCGGGCTGAAATACGGCGCGGACTCGCTGGTCCGGTATCTCTGGTTCTCAAGCGCGATCGTTGCGGTTCTCGCGGTTTTTTTCATCCTTGTCTTCCTGCTCCGGGACGGCGTCGGTATTGTCGGGGAAACGGGTCTGGTCCCGTTCCTGTTCGGCGACACGTGGAACCCGACCGGGACCCCGCCGGCATTCGGCACATTTCCCCTTATCGTCGGGACCGTCCTGGTGACCATCGGTGCGATGGCCATCGCGGCCCCCTTGGGCATCGGCAGCGCAATATTCATTGCGGAGCTCGCCCCCTCCGGCATGAAGACGGTGCTCAAGCCCGCCGTCGAACTGCTCGCCGGCATACCGTCGGTCGTGTACGGCTTTTTCGGCCTTGTCGTGCTGACCGATCTCCTCCGGGTGGCGTTCGATGTACCGTCGGGCGAAAGCTGGCTTGCCGCCTCAATCCTGCTCGGGATCATGGCGCTCCCCTCGATCATCAGTGTCGCCGAGGACGCGATAACCGCCGTGCCCCGGGAACTGAAGGAAGGCTCGCTTGCCATCGGCGCCACCCACTGGCAGACCATCAGCCGGGTGATCGTGCCGTCTGCCCTTTCAGGGATTACGGCCGCCCTCATCCTCGGCATGGGGCGTGCGATCGGCGAGACGATGGCGGTGATGATGGTTGCCGGCAACGCAGCCATCATCCCTTCGCCGATCACCGATCTGCTCTCCCCTGTCCGCACCCTGACCGGCACCCTCGGCATCGAGATGGGGGAGGTGGCTGCGGGCAGCAGCCATTATCACGCACTCTTCGGCGTGGCGGTCGTCCTGCTCGCAATGACCCTTCTCGTCAACAGCGGTGCCGTGCTCATCATGGCCCGCCTCCGGGAGACCGATACCGTCCGGGATCCCCCGCGCCGGCTCGTCAGCCACGAAACAGGCGACCGCATCCGCGGATGCGCACTGCCACTGCTTGCAGTGCTGCTGATCTTCGCCACATTCCTGGCAGCGGGCCCGGTGTGGGCGGCCGCCGTGTTCACGGGCATCATCGCCTATGTAGTCATCCGCACGCGTATCTCGCGTACGGCAGTGCAGAAACTGGCATTCGGCCTCATCACCGGTGCCGTTGCCATCGTGGTGGCAATCCTCGCCGTCATTCTCTCTGATATCGTCGTGCACGGTGTCCCGGCACTGTCGTGGGATTTCCTGACGCAGGGGCCCAGCGACCTCGGGAGAGCAGGCGGCATTTACCCGGCGATCGTCGGGACACTCTGCCTCGTCGGCGGTGCGATCCTGCTGGCGCTCCCGCTCGGCGTCGGCGCGGCCATCTATCTTATCGAGTATACCCGCGAGAATGCCCTCACACGCATCATCCGGACCGGCGTCGACCTCCTCAACGGCACCCCGTCGATCGTCTTCGGGCTGTTTGGGTTTGCGTTTCTGGTCCTGTATCTCGGCCTTGGCGTTTCGCTGCTGGCCGGGCAGGTAACGCTGGGCCTGATGGTGCTCCCGACCATCATCAGGACTACGGAGGAAGCCTTGAATAGCGTGCCGAAGGCGCTGCGCGAGGGCAGCCTCGCGATGGGAGCCACCCGGTGGCAGACCATCTGGCGTGTCGTGCTCCCGCCGGCGATGCCCGGGATCGTCACCGGCACGATCCTCTCCATCGGGAGAGCGGCCGGGGAAACGGCGCCGATCCTCTTCACCGCGGTCGTCTTCTCCCGGCGGTTTCTCCCGTCGTCGCTCGCCGAGCCGGTGATGGCGCTCCCGTACCATCTCTTCATCCTCTCGACCAGCGTCCCCGGCGCCCGGACAAACCAGTACGGCACGGCGCTGGTGCTGCTCCTGCTCGTCATGGGCTTCTATCTGCTGGCCGTCGTTGTGAGAACCCATTATCAAAAATCGGTCAGGTAGTGAACCTAAATGTCAACAATCATCGAAACACGAAACCTCAATCTTTCCTACGGGGAAAGCCAGGCGCTGTCCGACGTGAATATCGCGATACCGCAGAACCGGGTGACAGCGCTCATCGGCCCGTCCGGCTGCGGAAAATCGACGCTGCTCCGGTGCTTCAACCGGATGAACGACCTTGTCGACGGCGTCTCCGTCACGGGCGACGTTCTGTTCGAGGGCTGCAACATCTATAAAAACGGCACCGATGTGGTCGGGCTCAGGAAAAAGATCGGTATGGTGTTCCAGAAACCCAACCCGTTTCCGAAGTCGATTTATGAAAACATCGCGTATGGGCCAAGGATCCACGGGATCCGGGATCGCCGGAC
>JAAEEQ010000052.1 GCA_013415665.1 Methanomicrobiales archaeon | reverse complement strand
TTTATACGAATTCGGATTATGAGCACACTGCAGAACGATAACGGGCACTCCCGGGCCGGATTTCGGGCGCGGGCGCAGACCCGGAGGAGCATGCGATGGACACGAACGGGCAGGAACAGGGCACGGGCAGCGAACAGCCGGAGCAGCAGGAACCCGGAGGAGCCGATCAGCCCCCGGCAGCACCGGGACAGGCGCCGAAGGCGGCATCACCCGCGAAGAAAAAGCCGGCAGCCGGCAGCACGACCACCGCCGACCTGAAGGTCTCCGGGATGCACTGCGCCACCTGCGCCATCACCATCGAAAAGGCGCTGAAAAGCGTCGAGGGCGTGGCCGGTGCCCGCGTGAACTACGCGGGCGATTCGGCGACGGTCGAGTACGACCCGTCCCGCGTGCACCTGCGGGACCTCGAAAAAGCGGTCGAGGCTTCGGGGTACGGGGTCATCAACGAACAGGTGACGATCAAAGTCGGCGGGATGACCTGCGCGACCTGCGTCATGACGGTCGAAAAGGCGCTCAAAAAACTCGACGGCATCGTGTCGGCAACGGTGAACCTCGGATCCGAACGGGCGTATGTCGTGTACAACCCGAAGGTGACGTCGGTTGCCCGCATGCGGGGCGCCATCGAGGGGGCGGGGTACCGGTACCTCGGCATCGAGGGGGAGGACACCACGGATCTCGAAAAAGCAGCGTATGAGGCCGATCTCCGCGACAAGATGCGGCGCATCATCGTGGGATTCGGCGTTTCCCTCCCCCTTATGGCCATCATGCTCCTCGGGATCCCGACGCCGATCCCGCTGCACTGGTTCATGTTCGTCATCGCCACCCCGGCGTTCCTCTACCTTGCCTGGCCCATCTTCCTTGCGGGCTACCGGGCACTGAAGAACGGCACGCTCAACATGGACGTCATGTACTCGATGGGCATCGGCGTCGCGTACGGCTCGTCGGTGCTCGGGACCCTGCAGGTCGTGCTCACGCCGTCGTTTATGTTCTACGAGACCGCCGTCATGCTCGCGGCGTTCCTCACGCTGGGGCGGTACCTGGAGGCGCGGGCGAAGGGGCGGACCTCGGAGGCGATCAAAAAGCTCATCGGCCTGCAGGCACGGACGGCAACGGTCGTCGTGGACGGCGCGGAGAAAGAGGTCGCCATCGAAGACGTTGCCGCAGGCGACCTCGTCATCGTGCGGCCCGGCGAGCGGGTCCCGGTCGACGGCGAGGTCACGGACGGCGAGAGTTCGGTCGACGAATCGATGATCTCGGGCGAACCGATCCCGGTCCTGAAATCGGCCGGGGCGGAGGTGATCGGCGGCACGATCAACCAGAACAGCGTGCTCTCCGTCAGGTCGACCCGGGTGGGGAAAGAGACGGTGCTTGCACAGATCATCCGCCTCGTCGAGGCGGCACAGGGATCCAAGCCCCCGGTCCAGCGGATTGCGGATACGGCGGTCGCTTACTTCATCCCTGCGGTGCTGGCAATCGCGATCGTGTCGTTTGCGGTCTGGTATGTCGTCCTCGGCGCGACCCTCCTGTTCTCGCTGACGGTGCTCATCTCCATTCTCGTCGTTGCCTGCCCCTGCGCCCTCGGCCTTGCGACCCCGACGGCCATCACCGTCGGCGTCGGGCGGGGAGCGGAGCTCGGCACGCTGATCAAGAACGGCGAGGCGCTCGAGATCGCCGAAGGGCTGACCACCGTGGTCTTCGACAAGACCGGCACCCTCACCCGCGGCAAACCGCAGGTCACCGACATCGAGACCTTCGGCATCGGCGATCACGCCCTGCTTGCCATCGCGGCCTCCGTCGAGCACGGTTCCCAGCACCCGCTCGCCGATGCCATCGTCGCCCGGGCACGGATGGAAGGGATTGAGCCCGCCGCGGTCACGGATTTCGACACCTTCGGCGGCAAGGGGGTAGCGGCCATTTATGACGGCAAAACGGTGCTGGTCGGCAACCGGGTGCTCATGAAAGAGCAGGAGGTCCCCCTCCCGGTCAGCCTCGAACAGGCAATCAAGCAGCGGGAGAAGGAGGGCAAGACTGCCGTGCTCGTCGCCCTCGGCCGCAGCATCGTCGGGGTGATCGCCATCGCCGACACCCTCAAGCCCACCACGCCTCCCGCCATCGCGGCCCTGAAAGAGATGGGCATGCAGGTCGTGATGCTCACGGGCGACAATGCCCGCACCGCGATTGCCATCGGCAGGCAGGCGGGCATCGACCGGGTCATCGCGGAAGTCCTTCCCGAGGAAAAGGCACGGGAGGTGCTCTCCCTGCAGCAGGGCGGCGAGCGGGTGGCGTTCGTCGGGGACGGCATCAACGATGCCCCCGCGCTGGCGCAGGCGGATGTCGGTATCGCGATCGGGAGCGGCACGGATGTCGCGATCGAGAGCGGCGACATCGTGCTTATCCATGACGATCTGCGGGACGTTGCCGCCGCCATCCAGCTCTCCACGAAGGTGATGCGGCGCATCAGGGGCAACCTCTTCTGGGCGTTCGCGTACAACACGGCGCTCATCCCGGTCGCAGCGGGCCTCCTGTACCCTTTCTTCGGGATAACGTTCCGGCCGGAGCTTGCGGGGCTCGCGATGGCACTTTCGTCGGTCACCGTTGTCTCCCTCTCGCTCATGCTCAAGACATATATACCGCCGGTGCGGACAACTGCACTGCCGGCGGCAGGCATGCCGGCGGAGGAGGAACCGATGAAAAAAATTGCAATCGACCCGGTCTGCAAAATGGAAGTCGACGAGGCGACCGCGAAATTCACGACCGACTACAAGGGGAAAAAATACTTCTTCTGCAGCCCCGGATGCAAGCACGCGTTCGAGGATGAGCCGGAGAAATACCTCGGCTGATCTTTTTTCCCCCCCGTATCAGAGCCGTACGATCCTGGCGCTCCGTTCTTCGGTATCGAGGAGGGCGAGCGTCGCGGAACCGGAGAGGTACCCGCATGCCTCGCCGGGATTGACCACCAGCATCTCCCCGACACGATAGCTGCCCGCCTCGTGGGTATGGCCGTGGACGATGCAGTCGAAGGCACAGCTCCGGACAAGCGAGCCCAGCAGCTCTTTTTCATGGCCGTGCACGAGCCCGATTAGAAAACCGCCGGCATCGACTTCCGCAAATGAGCCACGGATCGACACGTTCCCGGTTTCGGCGCACTTCGCAAGGAGCAGGGCGCGGTCGCCGTCGTTGTTGCCGAAGACGCCGACGACGGGCATGGTGCACTGCGCGAGTTCGGGGATGACGAACGGGGAGATGAAATCGCCCGCGTGCAGCACGAGCTCCGCTCCGTGCGAGTTGAAAAAACCGACCGCGGCCCTGACCAGCGGGAGGTGGTCATGGGTATCGGAGATGATGCCGACGAGCATGGTAATTCACATAGTGCAGTCCTGCCCGGAAACGAAAATGCTTGCGGCGCATCACACGGTATAATGCCGCACCGGCACCCACAGTACGGCATGAGTACCTGGCCGGTGCCGGCGGACGCCCGGCGGCGCATTCCTGAACCCGGAGAACCGGGGTCGTTCTGGGAAGATCGCGGCGACCGTTTCCATTGCGGCATCGATATCTATGCCCCCGCGGGGAGCGGCGTGGTCGCGATCGAAGACGGGCGGGTGCTCAGGACCGGCGTGCAGACCGATCCCGGAAGCGTCCCGTACTGGAACCGGACCTGGTACGTCCTTATCGAGCATGCCGGCGGGCGTATCGCCCGGTACGCGGAGCTTGCCGGCTGCAGCGTGGCGCAGGGGGATGCCGTGCGTGAAGGGGAACAGATCGGCTCTATCGGCACGGTCATCGAGCCCGCACGGGTCACCGCCGCAGCCCCGGCGTACATCCGGAGGCTCGCCGAAGGGTCGCGCACCGCCATGCTCCACCTCGAGGTCTATGCACGGAACCCGGAGATGCCTGCCGGTTCCTATGCCGGCGGAAACTGGTTCGGGCCCGGGCGCCCCGCATGGCTGCTCGACCCGGCAGTGCTGCTTGCCGTTGCGGAAGCACGGGAGCACGGTACGGACCGGAAGGAATGACGATGCGTGAAAATACCCCCCATGGCAGGCAGGAGGCTTCAGCGGAGCGGATCTTTCTCGTGCTGTTCATCTCGGTCTTCTCCGCCACCCTCGGGCTCGGCATCATCGTCCCGCTGCTGCCCTTCTATGCCGAGAGCCTCGGGGCAACGGGATTCTGGATCGGGGTGATCTTTTCCGGCTTTGCGTTTTCCCGGGCGGTCTTCATGCCGCTGATCGGGTCGCTCTCCGATTTGCGGGGCCGGCGGCGGTTCATGCTCGGCGGCCTCGCCATGTACACCCTCCTCTCGGTTGCCTACATCGCAGCCGACAGCGTCGTCGCCCTCTCCGCCGTGCGGGTGTTTCACGGCCTCGCCTCGGCGATGGTCATCCCGGTCGCCATGGCCTATGCGGCCGATTTCTCGCCCGAGGGAAAGGAAGGGCGGCACATGGGCACGTTCATGATCTCGCTCTTCCTGGGTATGGGACTCGGGCCGCTCCTCGGCGGGATCATCCAGGATATCGCCGGAATGCCGGCGGTGTTTCTCTCGATGGCGGTGTGCGCCGGCGTCGCCCTTGCCGTCTGCATCCTCTTCCTGCCCGAATCGACCGGCACGAACCGCCCGGCCACATCGCTGCGATCAACCGTCGCCAACCGCACGATCCGGCCGGTGCTGTTTTTCCGCGTGGCGAATTCATTTGCGGGCGGAACCCTCCTCGTCTTCGGCCCCCTGCTCGTCGCCGGCACCGTGCTGCTGCCCGACGGCGCCATCACCCACCAGATCCTCTCCCCGACAGAGATCGGGATCGTCATCTCGGCAAGCATGCTCGCGACAGCGTTCCTGCAGCGCCCCTGCGGGAATCTTGCGGACCGGTATGACCGGACGCTCCTGATTGTCGCCGGATCGGTGCTCCTTGCCGCGGCGCTCCTCGTGCTGCCGTTCGTTTCAGGCTTCTGGCCGATATTCGCCGCGGCGCTGCTTTTCGGGCTCGGCAACGCGATCGCCATCGCCGCCGCGACCTCCCTCGTGACGGTCGCCGGCAGGGAGACGGGGCAGGGTGCGGCGATGGGCGCCTACAACACGGCGATGAGCGTCGGCATGATCACGGCCCCGCTCTTCTTCGGGGCGCTCATGGATGCCGCCGGCATTGTGGCCGTCTTCGTGGTGTCGGGGTGTATCGCCCTTGCAACGTCGGCGGTCTTTTACCGGATAGCAAGAAAGGCCGGTATTGCGTGATCAAAGGAAAGACTACATCTCCCCTCACACCGACGCTCATGCCATGACCGCCGGCCCTGCCCGTGCAATCGACATCGTGCTGCTGCCCCCCGGACCCGTCATGGAGGCTGCCATCGCACTGAACCGCTCCATGAATGAAAAAGCCGGGAATACGATCCTCGAACTGGACAGAACAACCGCCATCCCCCATATATCGCTTGCCATGGGTGCGGTCCGGGCCGGCGACCTGCCCGCGATCGGCGCCCTGCTTGACGCCATCGCAGCGGAAATGCTGCCGATCGAGATCTTTCCGGACGATATCGTCACCGTCACCACATCGTCGGGAGATGCCGTATCCGGGCTCGACCTCGAACGCACCGCGGCGCTGAAGGAGCTGCACGAACGGGTGATGCGGGCTGTCGAGCCGTTTCTTCTGGAAGAAGTGACGACGGCAATGGTCGCTGCCGGGGAGGACCAGACCATCACGCCCTTCACGGCCGCCTATGCGACCCGGTACCGGGAGGACGCTGCATACGGCCGTTTCTCACCCCATATCACGCTCGGGTACTGGAAAGCCGGCAACGCCGCCGTCGGATTCCCCTGCGCCTGCATGTTCCGGTGCACGTCGATTGCTCTCTGCAGCCTGGGCAACAACTGCACGTGCCGGGGCGTCATCTCAAAACACCCGGCATCCGGGTAGAACGGGGCGGCTGCCGGCAGAGGTATTTTATTGACCGGCACCCATGAAAAAGATGCCATACCACGGAGGGCAGGCATGCTTCTTGAAAAGATAAAATCGGAAGGAATCGCCCACAATTCGTATTTTGTCGGTTCCAACAACCAGGCAGCAGTTATTGACCCGCGCAGGGACTGCGATGTATATCTCGATATCGCCCGTGCCCGCAATATGCGCATCACCCACATTTTCGAGACCCACCGGAACGAGGACTATGTCATCGGCTCGCAGGAGCTCGCAACCCTGTCCGGTGCCGAGATCTACCATGGAGCGCGCCTTGATTTCGCCTACGGCCGGAGCGCTTTCGAAGGGGATGTCTTTCTCATCGGCGACTGCGAACTGACGGTGCTCGAAACGCCGGGACATACCGAAGAGAGCCTCTCCATCGTCGTGCGGGAACACCCCGGCGGCGAACCGCTGCTCGTCTTTACGGGGGACGCACTCTTTGCCGGGGATGCCGGGAGGACGGATTTTTACGGGCCGGACAACCGCGTGCACATGTCGACCCTGCTCTATGAGTCCATCGTGCACAAGATCCTGCCGCTCGGCGACGGCGTCATCGTCTGCCCGGCGCACGGCGCGGGGTCGGTCTGCGGTGCTGCCATCGCCGACCGTGAATACACGACCATCGGGTATGAAAAGAGGGTCAACACCCTGCTTTCGATGACGAAAGAGGAATTTATCAGGACGAAGGCGGCGGAACACCACTACTACCCCCCGTATTTTAAGAAAATGGAGGACCTGAACAGGAACGGCGCACCGCGGCTGCGCCACCTGCCGGAGCCTGTGGCAATGCCGGCGGCGGAGATCGCCCAGCTTCTCTCGGAACACGTGCAGGTCGTGGATATCAGGTCGCCGACCGCGTATGCCGGCGCCCATATCCCGGGCTCCATCCACCTCTCCCGTGAAATCCTCCCCGTGTATGCCGGGTGGCTGCTCGGGTACGACGACCCTATCGTGCTGATCGACGATGACAACCACGGGCTGCACGGGATCGTCAGCGCGCTCATCAGGCTCGGGTACGACAATGTGATCGGCTACCTTGCCGACGGGTTTGCGGCGTGGTTCAAGGCGGGCGGCCCGATGGATGCCGTGGGCCTCCTCTCGCCTGCCGGCGCACGCGAACGGATGCGGTCCGGCGAACCCTTCCTGCTCGACGTGCGAGCCGTTGAATCCTGGGAGCGGACCGGGCACATTCCGGGCGCCCGCCACATCTATCTCGGCGACCTTCCCGGCGGCATGGGCATGATCCCTGAAAAGGCGGATATCATTGTCTACTGCGACACCGGGTTCAAGGGAAGCGCCGCGGCAAGCCTCTTAAAAAAGGCGGGGCACCCGAATGTCTGGAACCTGCTGGGCGGCATGAATGCATGGCTCCGCGAAAATTACCCCGTTGAGGGCTGAATGCTTCAGCCCTCTTCGATTTCCCGGATAAGCCCCAGCATCGCTTCGATGCTGGTCGTGGGCATGATGCACCGGAACTTGTGGCAGACGTAGGCGGTGGCCTTTCCTTCCTGCATGGTCAGGTTGCCGGTATAGGGCGCGACCTCCCGGATGACCGAACCTTCTCCCGCCGGCACCCAGACGACGATCGTCCGGGGGAGATACGCGGCACGGAGCGCCGCCAGCATCCGCTGCGTATCCGGGTTGTCCCGTGGACCGACCACGACGACCTCTTTGGTCGGGCCGCGGGCAAAATCGAGCCCGCAGAGGAAGAATGCATGCGAGGCGGGAGCCTGCATCACCTGGCCGGCGAATACCGCCGCACAATCCGCAGCCCGCGATTCGTACGCCATGTCCCCCGTCAGGCGGGCAAGGCGGAGGAGATTTAAGAACGCGACGGCGTTTCCCGACGGGTAAGCGCCGTCCTCGCACACTTTCGTCCGGACCAGCAGCGGCTCGGCATCGCCGGCGGTATAGAAATATCCGCCGTTCTCCGTATCCCAGAACAGCGCATCGCACTGTGCCTGCAGCGAAACCGCGTCCTTGAGGTACTGCGGCGCATACGTGGCAGCGTAGAGTTCGATCAGCCCCCAGATGAAAAAGGCATAATCATCGAGGGTGCCGGGAATCGCCGCCTCGCCGTCACGGAACCGGTGGAGCAGCCGTCCGTTCGCATCCCGGAGATGCTCCTGCATCCACGCGGCCGCCTGTTCTGCAGCGTTCCTGAATTCGGTGTCATCGAACGCGTCCGATGCGGTGGCAAGGGCGGCGATCATCAGGCCGTTCCAGTCGGCAAGGATCTTGTCATCGACCGGCGGGCGGATCCGCCGCTCCCGCAGGGAAAACAGATCCTGCCGGATATCCGCCTCCAGCCGTAAAAAAGAAGGCAGGTCCATCCCGTACCGCGCCGCGATATTCTCCCCGGGTTCATCCCGGTAGAGGATGTTTCTCCCGTCGTGAATGCCGCTTGCCCCGCCGGGAAAGTTGCCCCCGTGCACGACATTGAAGAGATCGGCGGCAACTGCCGCGTCCTCCCGCCCCAGCCGTGCCTGCAGCTCTCCCATCGTCCACGTATAGTACCGCCCCTCCTCGCCCTCGCTCTCGGCATCCTCGGCAGAATAGAAGACACCCTCGGCGCTTCGCAGGTCCCGGAGCGCGTAGTCGAGCAATTCGCTGGCGGTTCTCCGGAAAAAGGCGGTACCCGTCGCCTGGAACGCTTCCGTACAGGCGAGCGCCAGCATCGCCTGGTCATAGAGCATCTTTTCAAAGTGCGGGATCCGCCAGGCCTCGTCCGTTGCGTACCGGTGCACCCCGTAGCCGATCTGGTCGAAGACGCCGCCGGACCGGATTGCTTCGATTGTCTGCCGGACCATGGCGAGTGCGGCATCGTCGGACGTCCGCTTCCACCAGCGGAGCATGAACAGGAGGATCGAGGCGGAAGGGAATTTCGGTGACGTGCCGAAGCCGCCGTGCTCCCGGTCATACATGCCGGCAAAGACCGCATAGGCATCGTCGAGAACACTCTCTTCCAGGGCGCCTTCGGCAGGTGCGGACAGACCGCGTATCGCATCGGCAATGCTGTCGGCGGATTCCAGCACCTCATCGCGCCGTGTCCGCCAGACATCCGCCAGCCGGGGCAGCAGATCGAGCAGGCCGACCATCCCGAAGCGGCTCTCCTTCGGTACGTAACTTGCCGCGAAGAACGGGCGGTGATCCGGGGTCATCACGATCGTCAGCGGCCACCCTCCCCGCCCGGTCATCAGCAGGCAGGCATGCATGTAGATCTGGTCGATGTCAGGGCGTTCCTCGCGGTCGACCTTGATGCAGACGAAGCTCTCGTTGAGCATCCGGGCAATCCCGGGATCGCTAAACGACTCGCGGGCCATGACATGGCACCAGTGGCACGTCGCATAGCCGATGGAGAGAAAGACGGGCGTATCCTCGCGCTTCGCCCGCTCGAACGCCTCCGTTCCCCACGGGTACCAGTCCACGGGATTGCCCGCGTGCTGGAGAAGATACGGGCTTTTTTCGAAACGTAAGCGGTTTGTTTTTTCCTGCGGCGCAGAGCCCTCTATCTCGTGCTTCATCCACGCTCCCTCTCTCTCCCCTAGATGCTCCTGCTAAAAATAAGTAACTCCGGTATGCACTGTCCGCACCTCTATTACGATCCGCGACCAATGCATGCTGAACCGACAACCATGAAACGGATCGTCATCAAGGGTGCCCGTGAGCACAACCTGAAAAACATCACCGTCGAGCTTCCCCGCGACGCCTTTATCGTCATTACCGGCGTCTCCGGGTCCGGCAAGTCGACCCTCGCCTTCGACACCCTGTACGCCGAAGGGCAGCGGCGGTACGTCGAGTCGCTCTCCGCGTACGCCCGGCAGTTCCTCGGGCTGATGAACAAGCCGGATGTCGACAGCATCGACGGGCTTTCGCCGGCCATCTCGATCGAGCAGAAGACGACGTCGAAGAACCCGCGTTCGACCGTGGGAACGGTCACCGAGATCTACGACTACCTGCGTCTCCTGTACGCCCGCATCGGGATCCCCTACTGCCCGGTGCACAACATCCGCATCGAGTCGCAGACCCCCGACCGCATCGCCGACACCATCATGAAGGAATGCACCGGCATGGTCACGATCCTGGCCCCGGTCGTCCGCCAGAAAAAAGGCACCTACCAGCAGCTCGTCAAGGACCTGCATGCCGAAGGCTACATGCGGGTGCGCATCAACGGCGAGATCCACCGCACCGACGAGACCGTCACCCTCGAGCGGTACAAGAAGCACGATATCGAGATCGTCATCGATCGCGTCGATACCAATGAACGCTCCCGGCTCACCGAAGCCTGCGAGACCGCTCTTGCCCGTTCCGACGGGATCGTGCTGGTGGCCTGCGAGGACGGGACGGAAAAGATCTTCTCGGGATCGATGGCCTGCCCGGTCTGCGGCATTTCGTTCGAAGAGCTGCAGCCGCGGATG
>JAAEEQ010000165.1 GCA_013415665.1 Methanomicrobiales archaeon | reverse complement strand
TGATTGAAAAATCATCGCCGCGTTTGATCGCGATGAGGTTGCCCATCGAATCCTCGCGGAATTCATCGACATGCCCATCGAGCTCTTTTCTGATGATGTCCCGGACATTGCCCTCGAATCCGGAGACCCCGTGGGCATTGGAGAGTGCCTGTAAGAGTTCTTTTACCATGGGTGCTCCTCCGCAAGAATCCTGAACCGTTCGAGTGCCCGTTGTAAGGTGTCGCGGGACGTGGCGTAGCTGATGCGTGCATATTCGGGGGTGCGGTTCCCGAACGCGCTGCCCGGCACGATGAGCAGCCCCTGTTCGATTGCCAGGCGGATGCGCTCCTCTCCCATCGGGACATACATGTAAAAAGCCCCCTCGGGCCGGGGGAAGTCGATGCCCAGCGCCGCAAGGCCGTCGTAGAGCAGGTCGCGGCGGGCGCGGTACTCGTCGCGCATAGCGATCACCGCGGACTGGTCACCCGTGTAGGCGGCGACGGACGCGTACTGCGCGATGGACGTCGCACACGCCTGGCAGTACTGGTGCACTTTTAAGCAGGCTTCGATGTAGTCGTCGGGGGCGGCAAGGAAGCCGATGCGCCACCCGGTCATCGCGTAGGTCTTGCTCGTCGCGTTGATGGTGATGACGTCCTCTGCAAACGACGCGGGGCTGACGTGCCGGGCGCCGTAGATGAAATGCTCGTACACTTCGTCGCTGATGACCGTCACGTGCCGGTCTTCGGCGTATTCGGCGAGCGCACGGATGGTGGATTCAGGCTCGACCATGCCGGTGGGGTTCGCGGGTGAGTTGATGACCAGGATGCGGGCGCCGTCCATCTGTTCCAGTGCGGCGTCGACATCGATGTGCAGGGTGTCGTCGAGCGCCATTCCCTCCGGGCGACCGCCGGCGATGGCGGCCAGCGGGGCGTACGACACGAAGCCCGGATCGGGAATCAGCACCCGGTCGCCTTCCTCGACCAGCGCCTGCATGGCGAGGTGCAGCGCTTCGCTGCCCCCGGCTGTCACCAGGATCTGGTCCTCGCGGTAGGGCAGGTTGTTTTCGCGCTGCATTTTCTCTGCGATGGCAAGGCGCAGTTCGGGGATGCCGGCGTTCGGGGTGTATCCGGTTTTTCCATCCCGGATCGCCTGGATCGCCGCTTCCTTGATATGACCGGGCGTATCGAAATCCGGCTGGCCGATGCCGAGGTTCACGGCGTCCGGCCCTCCGGCGTCAAAGAGTTTGCGGATGCCGGAGAGTTCGATGCCGGCAAGCCGTTGTGCGGTACGGTGCGGTTGCATGATTTTTCCTCCTCATTCGATGTTTGCGTGGCGGTCGCGCAGATCCTCGATGTTACAGTGGGTGATCTCCATCAACGCCGATATCATCGCATCGGCAAAGACCATGGCGGCTGTCTCGAAAAGCGTTCCCAACGGTGCGAAGGACTTGTGCTCGCCGGTCATCTGCCGGATCTCGAACTCGGCGGACTCGTCACGCACCTCGTCCCGCTGGCTTTCGATGACGACGACACAGTCGGCGATGCGGCCCATGCGCGAGTCCTTCTTCGACGTGACCAGGCAGAGGCGCCCGCCGATCTCCTTTGCCTTTTCGGAAAGTTCCGCAACGGTCTTCGTCTCGCCCGAGCCCGAAAACGCCACCAGCGTATCGCCGGATTTCATCGCGGGCGTGATGGTTTCGCCGACGACGTACGACTGCAGGCCCAGATGCATCAGCCGCATGGCAAACGCCTTGGCGACCAGGCCCGAACGGCCCGCACCAAGGACATAGATCCGTTTGGCCTCAAGGAGTTCCTTGAGAAACTGCTCCACCTCCGCGTCGGCGAGCAGATCGGCCGTGGAACGGATCTTTGATGCCATCAGCCGCATCATCTCCTGCACACTGTAACACCCGTTCATAACGGCATACCATACGAACCAAAACTACTTGAGAATATCGTTCTTTCGTCGCGAACGAACCACCGGAATCGAAAATACGGCGTAAGGTTTTCCGAAATGTATTAGTGTGCCGGGATCGATGGTGGAGTATGGCAACCTGCGCCGACTGCATGTATTACGAGCCGAAATCGGCAACCGGCGGCACCTGTACCATCAATGGCCCGACAGCAGGGGACCGCGATGCAGCGCGGTGCCCGTCACGGACCTTCAGGCCGAAGCAGCCGTGACCGCGGCATGCGTCCGGTGACTACCCGGGCCGACGAGAACAAAAACCTGTCCTTGCAACGGGGTGCTCTTCATAGAAGCGTCAATATACTATCAACGAGACGGGGTCACGCTCTATCACGGCGATGCCGTCACGATCCTCGACACCCTGCCACCCGCTTCAGTGGACCTGATCTTTGCCGACCCGCCGTACAATCTCTCGAACGGCGGCTTCACCTGCCATGCGGGGCAGCGGGCGCCGGTCGACAAGGGGGCATGGGACGCGAGCCGCGGGGTTTCGGAGGATTATGCGTTTCACTGCGACTGGATTGCCGCCTGCAGGCGCGTGTTAAAAGACGAAGGAACGATCTGGATCAGCGGCACCTACCACTCCGTCTATGCATGCGGGCAGGCGCTTGCGGAAACCGGGTTTCATATGCTCAACGACATCTGCTGGTTCAAGCCCAACGCACCCCCGAACCTCTCCGGGCGGTACTTCACGGCGAGCCACGAGACGATCCTCTGGGCGAGAAAATGCCGGGACGCCCGCCATACGTTCAATTACACCGAGATGAAGGAGGGGGACTGGCACGAAAGCGATCCGCTGAAAAAGGAGGGAAAACAGATGCGGTCCGTCTGGAGCATCCCGGCGCCGAAACCGGATGAAAAAAAGCACGGGAAGCACCCGACGCAGAA
>JAAEEQ010000164.1 GCA_013415665.1 Methanomicrobiales archaeon | reverse complement strand
GGGCTGGAATTCTCGACAACGGCACGTGTCGTGTAACGGAAAGACCGGCAGGGCAGCATGCCGATCCTTCTGGAACAACGAACAGCCTGCCCGATTCCCGGGAAGCCGATCCCCCGAAAGCCGGGGGCCTGCCGCTTGTTCTGATCGGTGAAGATGCCCCTGCCGATATCCCTGCCTGATGGCAGGGCTTTCCTCTGCGGCGCTTCTTTCAGGGGCGCGACCCTGCCCGCGGTCATTGCCGGCAACCGGCGCACTTCTCCGGTATCTTCCCGTTTCCGCACCGCCGGTGATATCCACTGCGAAGGCCCCGGTATCGACACTGCGGTACCCGGGAGGCTGATCATCACCGATGCCGTCCCGATTCCCTGAAGTACGCTTTCCCCGGCAACCGCCCCGGGACTACCGGGATTTCGATGCAGGAGACCGGGCGGGGCACCTGCAGGCCCGCCGGGTGTCGCCGCCGGACAGACGCCCTCCCCCGAAATGCAGCTCATCGGCCGGCTCGCGGCCGCCCGGCTGGACGGGAACCCCGGGATTTCCGGCGAACAAGGCGTTAGTATTAAGATTCAATTTGTAAAACAACACAAACAAGGAGTGTTGCATGAGCAAAGGGACTATTCTGATCGTCGAGGATGACATTATTATTGCCACGCTGCTGCAGAACCGGCTGGTGAAGCTCGGCTATACCGTTGTGCGAATAACATCGACCGGCGAGGACGCAATTGCACAGACGGATACGATCCGCCCGGATCTGGTGCTGATGGACATCAGGCTCAAAGGGGAGATGGACGGCATCGCGGCGGCCGAAATCATCAGAGGACAGCACGATATTCCGGTCATCTATCTCACGTCGCATTCGGACGACGATACGATCGAACGGGCGAAGAAGACCAGACCGGCAGGCTTTATCATCAAGCCATTCACCGACGACAACCTCAAAACCACGATCGAGATCGCGCTCTATGCATCCCGCCCGGTATAGGATGCAGGCGGGCACCCTGCGGGGGGCCTGCAGGGGGCGTGAGGAACCATGAACATTTCCGTAAAAACCCTCCTGATTGTCGTCGTCATCGTGGGCTGCCTTTTCGGGGCGCTGTATTTCTCGGCACATTCACTCCTTTTCGAGAGTTACCAGGCCATCGAGGAAGATCAGACGGCAGCGCAGATGAACCAGGTGCTCAGCGCCTACGAGACCGATCTGAATATCCTTGGCACGCATACGAGGGACTATGCCTTCTGGGACGATACGGTGCAGTTCATATCCGGCCGGAACAGTGCCTATGCCGGATCCAACCTGCTGCCGGTCGTATTCGAAAACCTCGATATCGATCTGGCGCTCTTCCTCGATGGGAAGGGAACGGTTGTCTATGGCAGGATACTCGAGCCGGGGGCGGCGGGCCTTATGGAGATCCCGCCGGAGCTGACCAGGGCAATTGCGACCGATCCCCTGCTCGCTTCCCATGAATCGACCCGATCATACACACGCGGCCTGCTCTGCGTCCCCGGTTCGCCTCCCCTGATGGTTTTTTCACGGCCGATTCTCAATTCATCCGCCCAGGGGCCGGTCATGGGTTCGCTCATCATGGGAAAATTCCTCACGGATGCCCGCATCAGGAAAATATCCGGCATGACGAACCTGCCCGTTTCCGGCATGCCATGGAGCGAGGCCGTTACCGTATCCCGAACGCTGACGGAAAAACTGGCTCCCGGCGGCATTGCGGTGGAGCCCCTCAATGAGACTACCATCGGCGGCTTTGCCCGCATTGACGATATTCACGGCAATCCCGCCATCCTTATCGCAGTCCTGCTCCCCCGCCCGGTCATAAACCAGGCCTCCGCAACAACGACGTATCTCGGAACGTCGCTGCTCGGCATCGGTATCGTCTTCGGGCTTCTCACGGTGCTGTTCCTGCACCGGTTCATCCTCTCCCCGATCCGCGAACTCGACGATGTGGTATCGTCGATTACCAATTCGCGCGATTTTACGCGGCGGATCGACCTTGCAGGAAATGACGAAATCAGCCGGTTTGCCGGGAACGTCAACCGCATGCTTGACGAGATCCAGGAATCTGAAAAGGAGCTCATCACGAGCGAGGCGAAATACCATGAACTGGCTGATTCCCTCCCCCAGATGATCTTCAAAACCGACCGGGAGGGCACTATCACCTTCATTAACCGGGCAGGCATGAGCATGATCGGCGGAGACGGGACCGGAAGAGGGAGCCTTTTCAATCCCGCCTATTACCGGAGCGAGGCCGAGCTTGAGCGGGCAAAGAGATTCAACGAGCGCATCCTTTCTGGAGAGACGCCCGATGCGGTCGAGTTTGACCTGCGAACCGGAGACGGCACCTTTGTCCCGTTCCTGTTCAATGTCACGCCGGTCACCTGCAATGGTGCCGTCTGCGGCATGCTGGGCGTCGGCACCAACATTTCTTCGCTGAAATCAATCCAGACGGAGCTGGAGCTGTCCCTCCGCGAGAAAGAGACATTGATGAAGGAGCTGCACCACCGGGTCAAGAACAACCTGCAGATCATCTCCGCGCTGATCTATCTTCAGGCGGATTATATCAGCGACGCAACCACGCTCGATGCCTTAAAAGACGCCCAGAAGCGGATCATGAGCATGGCCCTGCTGCACGAAAAGCTCTACCGCTCGAATGACCTGCTGCACCTGAACATGACCGAGTATGTCAGCAACCTCGCCGCGCACCTCAGCACGATCTACAAAACGGAAGCGCGCAACATCATCATCACGACCGATGTGAAGGTCGGCGATCTCGATATCGACACGGCTATCCCGTGCGGCCTGATCATCAGCGAGGCCGTCTCGAACTCGCTG
>JAAEEQ010000051.1 GCA_013415665.1 Methanomicrobiales archaeon | reverse complement strand
TTTTGATGGAACCGGGCCGGCAGGACGGGGATCGCGCACCGGATGGGGGCGCGGCAGTTGTCCGCCGGCAGACCAGGGAACGGCACCGGAGAACGAGAATGCAACCGCCACCTCTGCGGTGCCGCTGTACGGCCTCGGCCGGGGCGGTCTGCCGCGGGGCTGCGGCAGGAGAGGAGAGCGCGGACGATTCGGGGGAGGGAGATGAGCCTGAAAATTGCCGTCGCCACTGATGGGGGCGCTGTCTGCCCGCATTTCGGCCACGCGCCGGCCTTTACGATCTATACGGCCGAGGGTGCGGACGCGGAGAAACGCATCCTGCCCAACCCGGGCCATGAACCGGGGCGCCTTCCTGCGCTCCTCCATGCCGAAGGCGTGACCTGCGTCATCGCGGGCGGCATGGGGCCGAAAGCCGTCGCCCTCTTCTGCGATGCGGGCATCGACGTCGTCATGGGCGTCTCCGGCAGTGCCGACGATGCGGTGCTGGCGTACCTGAACGGGACGCTCGAGCAGGGCGAGAGCATGTGCCATCACCCTGCCGGGAGCGACTGTTCGCACTGACGCCGCACGCGCCGAAAACCACGCATTCACTTTTTTTGCCGTTGACCGGCATCAGTCCCCGAGCAGCCAAAATCGCCGGCCAGCGCACGGACCCTTGCAGCGGATTCCTCTGAGAGCCTCCCTTTCAGCCCGATAACGTCGCGGGTAGGGAGTCGGGTGGCGCCTGCGGCCAGCACATAGCTCTCGTCGACGAGGTCCAGGCCGCCCCGCGAGAAGTCATGGGGGGCGATGGGCAGGTAGGGTGAATCAAAAGGTATTTTTCCCGAAACCGGGCAGACGGTCAGGATTCCGCCCGCATGCACCGCCACGACAACCGCCGGGCGGACTTTCCTGCCGCTGGCCGGCCCTATCCGGAGGGGGGCAAGCACGACATCCCCTGCGGCATACTGTCCCATAGACATAAGTGCAATTCGCTGCAGGATAAGGTGTGCGCTTTGCAAAAAAGAGGCACGAGACCGAAAAAAGGGGCCGTGCCCGGCCTGCCTTTAGTCCGCGTACCTGATGGCATACCCGTCGGTAAGGCGCAGGCTGCCGACCGACTTTTCCGCCATTCCTTCGACGATTTTTGCCGCGGACGCTTCGGCAACGTCAATCACGGTGCGGTTCGCGGCAATGGTGATGGCGCCGATGGCACTTCCGGAAACACCGGTCTCACCGGTAATGGCGCCGACGATATCCTTCGGGCGGATATTTTTATCCCGGCCGGCATTCAGGACCAGCCGCACCATGCCGGGCTCGCCTCGCGGTGCGGGAATCCCTGCCGCCGGCTCACTCTCCGGCCCGGTTTCCATCGCCCGTTGTAAAAGCGCAGCGGCAATCTCGAGCGAGGTGATGTCCCCGGCCATCATGCGCTCGATGACGGTCATGTACCGGGCAGGGATTCCCGCCTCGACGGCCTGCCGGACGGAGGCGATCATATTCTGCAGCCGGATCTCCTCCACGTCATCCGCCGTCGGGAGGGGAATGCGGGCGATCGTGATCTTTGCGTATTTCTGGATGGTTTTCAGCTTGAAGATCTCCCGGGGCCCGACAAAGGTGATCGACCGCCCTTCCCTGCCGGCACGTGCCGTCCGCCCGATGCGGTGGATGTAGTACTCGACATCCTGCGGCACATCGAAGTTGACGACGAGATCCACGTCCTCGACATCGATGCCCCGGGCCGCCACATCGGTTGCGACAAGGACGTCCGTTGCACCGCTCCGGAACGCCGCCATGACCCGGTCGCGCTGGATCTGCTTCAGGTCGCCATGCAGCCCGTCCGCCCCGTACCCGCGGGTATGCAGGTGTGCGGTCAGTTCGTCAACACCCTTTTTGGTATTGCAGAAGACCAGCGACCGCCGCGGATTGTAGATGTCGAGCAGCCGGCAGAGTATTTCCGGCTTGTCGCGGTTCCTGACTTCGAGGTAGAGCTGCTCGATCCGGGGGACGGTCAGTTCGCGCTGCGGCACCTTGACCAGTTGAGGATTCTTCTGGAACCTCCGGGAAATCTCGAGGATCGGCCCGGGCAGGGTTGCCGAAAAGAGCACCGTCTGGCGTTGGCGGGGGATTTCGCCAAGAATCGCCTCGATATCTTCACGGAATCCCATATCGAGCATGACATCGGCTTCGTCAAGGACCACCATCCGCACCGCATCGAGGGAGAGCGTGCCCCGGTCAAGGTGGTCGAGGAGACGCCCCGGTGTGCCGACGATGATCTGCGCGCCGGCTTTCAGGGCCCGGAACTGGCGCTCGATGGGCTGCCCGCCGTAAATCGGGAGGATGTGTATCTTCGGGGAATATCGTGCGAGGCGGGTCAGCTCTTCCGCCGTCTGTATGGCGAGTTCGCGGGTCGGCGAGAGAATCAGGACCTGCGGGGCGCTGTTCTGTGCGTCGACGAGCTGGATTGCGGGAATGCCGAATGCGGCGGTTTTGCCGGTGCCGGTCTGTGCCTGGCCGGTGACGTCCTTTCCGTCGAGGAGATGGGGGATGGCGAGCTGTTGAATCGGCGTGGGCTCCTCAAAGCCCATATCGCCTATTGAACGGAGTATATCGGGTGAAATATTTAAATCAAGAAAAGGCTGGGGGATGTTCATTCGCATACCTATGGATCCGCCCACCTCTTTATGGGTGGTATCGGGAACCTGCCGGCACCCGGGAATGTGCAGGCCTGGCTTCGCCCCGCGGCGAAATCCGGTGTACGGCGCCCTGGTGGCAGTAAGGGCACCGGGATCCGGATAAAAAGGGGTGCGGCCTTGCGGCCCGCCCCGCCCGATCAGGATACGTCCGCGTCGGCGATCAACAGGTTCATTTCCCGGATGAGCGGTTCGAGGCCCTCGGGAATGGCGCCGTCCTCCGTCCGGATTGTTTTGCCGCCGGCGGTCACGACGTAGGAGATGCGGTCCGCCCCGGGCTTCGGGGGCAGATAATCGCCTGACAGTGCAGTGTAGGCGTCGGATGCGATAATCGCCCGGATCGTTTCGATCGTTTCGCGTTCCGTCTGTACGACCGAGGTGGACCCGTGGCGTGTTATGCCGGTTGTCCCGTTGTCGTAGAGGATAATCCGGTCATCCAGCCCGACGATGCCGCCGCTGCGCTGGTATTCGACAAGCACTGCCGGCTGGTCCGCCAGCATGCAGCCTGCGGTGGCGATCGCGCCGAGCATGCAGAGAATCGTGAAAGGAAGTGCACCGCTCTTCATTACCGGCACCCTATAGCTGTTCCTGAAGATAATGCCACCGACATTATCCGAAGCATCCGTGGTGCGAAGCCTTTTCATGCCCGTCCGGCAACGATCGTAGTGGATGAGTGATGCTGTAAAAGCCGCACTTCTGGAGCGGTGCCGGCAGATGGAGATCCCGCTGGTCGGGGTGGCGGACGCCCGGCGATGGGAAACCCCGCTGTTCGAGCCCTGGATCCCGGAGCCATTCTTTCCGCAGGCCATCTTTCCCGAAACCCGGTCGGTGATCGTGATCGGCCTTCCGGTGATTCTGCCCGCACTGGAGACGGCCCCCTCGATCTGGTACCACGACCTCTATCTCACGATAAATGCGCTGCTCGACCAGTATGCCTACCGGCTGGCGGCATTTCTCAACGGGATGGGCTACCCGTCGGTCTGCGTGCCGCGCGACGGCTACGGCGGCATCGAGGTGCTGCTCGACAACCCGGTCGCCTTTTTCTCGCACCGCCACGCGGCATTTCTCGCAGGTCTCGGCAGTTTCGGGGTGAACAACATGCTCCTGACCCCAAAGTACGGGCCGCGGGTCAGGTTCAGTTCGGTCCTGACCGCTGCCGGGCTGCCGCCCGATCCCCTCATGGCCGATCCGCTCTGCACACGGTGCATGCTCTGTGTCGATGCCTGCCCGGCAGGGGCGCTCGATGCCGGCGATTACCCGGACAGCCTGACGGACAAACGTGCCTGTTCCGGCCAGAGCGCCCGCCTCCTTGAGCAGCAGATCGCTCCCTGCGGCATCTGCATCAAGGTCTGCCCGATCGGCGCTGACCGGGCGCATTTCGGCAGGGAGCCTGCGGACCTTTACCGTGACCCGGGCATGCGGCCGGAGCTGCACCGGGCCTGGGACCACGTCCGGAGCTACGGGAGCCGGAAAAAACGCATGACCCGGTGAATTCCCCGGGCATACCATTTATTGCGGCTCCCTGCCATTCCTATCCTGAAGGCGCAGGCACATGCCTGTACAGCATGGCACCGTCCATGTGGCGGTGCCCGGCGGCGAGTACCATGATGTATCGATATCTTTTCGGCCCGGTCCCCTCGCGGCGGCTGGGCGTGTCCCTCGGCATCGATCTCGTGCCCCTCAAGGTGTGCAGCTTCAACTGTATCTTCTGCGAATGCGGGAGAACGACCGACCTGACCGTTGAGCGGCGTGAATATGTGCCGACGGCAGCGGTCATCCGCGAACTTGACGACTACCTCCGGGGAGGGCCGCACCTCGATTACATCACCTTTTCGGGATCGGGCGAACCGACGCTCCATGCCGGCATCGGCGCGGTCATCAGCCACATCCGGGCCGCCCACCCCTCGTACCGCATTGCGCTCCTGACGAACGGCAGCCTCTTTTCTGATCCTGCCGTGCGGAAGGACGTCCGCGGGCTCGATCTCATCATCCCGTCCCTCAACGCCGTCTCGCCGGGGCTGTTCGCACGCATCAACCGCCCCCATGCGTCCGTTACCCCGGAGGGCATCATCGATGGCCTCGTCGCCCTGCGCGGGGAATTTTGCGGGGAGCTATGGCTTGAGATCTTCATCATCCCCGGGATCAACGACACGCCGGAAGAGATCGCCCTGCTCTCCGCCGCCGTCGGGCGCATCCGGCCGGACCGCGTGCAGCTCAACACCCTCGACCGCCCGGGGGCCGTCGGGTGGGTGCAGCCCGCATCGCAGGCGGTGCTCGACTGGATAGCTGCGGCGATCGATCACCCGGCGGTGGAGGTGGTCGGGCGCCCGTCGGAGGCCCCGGTGCCGGTGCTTCCCGAGGGGATCCCCGATCTGATCCTCGGCACCCTCCGGCGGCGCCCCTGCACGCTCGACGATCTTGCACGAATATGCGGCCTTCGGGCTTCCGAGGTGCGGAAGTACTGTTCGGTCCTGGTCGCGGAAGGAAAAATCAGCGAAAAAACCGGGGATCGCGGCATCTTCTACACCTTCAACCCGTAGGCGTCCGCATCCCGCACAAACCTTTTTGCCCCCTGCCGGGGGAATGCGTATCCGGTGAGCCCTGCTGCCCTCCTCTCCGCCCCGCCGTCCGTGCTGCGGTACGAACACGCCATCATCGGCGATCAGCCCTGCAACGGCGAGATCGTCGGCATCTTCACCGCGGAAGGCCGCCTTGTCCGGGAGTATTTCGGCAGCAGTTATGTCGTCCTGCCTGAATCGGAGCGCGACCTGATCGAAGGCTCGATCCTGACCCACCGCCACTGTTCAGGCTACCCCTTTTCCGACCACGATATCCTCGAGGCGTCCCGGTTCCGCCTGCTCCAGATGCGGGTGGTGACGCGGCATGCCCGCTACGCGCTCCGGGCGCCCGCGGGGGTATGGCAGGATCCCGTCGTGACCGGGGTCATCCTCCGGCACCTGCACACCGGCACCGGCTCTCTCCGGGGCAACGGGGAAAGCCGCCTGCCCGGCCCCGAAACACTGCCCGAAGAGGAGCGTATCCGGATACGCGAAGCCTTCCTCCGGCGTGCGGCCGACCGGCTCGGGCTTGTCTTTGAAAAGGCATCCTGGGCGGAACCGGGGGAATAGGCTGCCATCGGGCGTCCCGCCGCCGGCACCGCCCGCTGCTGCTAGACGCCTTCCATCTGTTTTGCCGGGCAGAAATTGCAGATGGAAAACGGCACCTCCTCCTCCTTGTCCCGGATCGGGCAGTAATACTCCTTTCCCCGGCGCTCGACCACGAAGCCGCCGGGAAACGGCGTCCCTTCAGGGTGTCCCGGCTCGTCGAGGACGAACATTGCGCCCGCGCTGACGAGGTAATAGAAGAGTGACCGGATGGGATTATCAAAATAAAAGTCCGTGCCGGATGTCTGCGTATCGCCGAAGCAGCCCTCCGGCATCATGGCGCAATACTCCCGGAACGTTGCCTCGTCGGAAACCGGCTCCTGCATCGTTGCAAGCCCGCCGGAACGGTGCAGCGAGAGAAGGCGGTGGTACGTCCCGAAGAGCTGCCGCTCGAAATAGGGGCGGATCTTTTCGCGGTAGGGCATCGGGAGTTTGTCGGTTTCGCGTTTCATGCCCCCGCCGATGAGCTGCAGGTCATACATCGAGTACTGCAGGAGCTCTCCGGCTATTGCCGCCCCGAGACTGCCCTTTGTGCCTGCTGCGCTCATGCGTTGGGCCGCCCTGCAAACGCGCTCCCGTTCGTTCTCCGGGCCCCCGGTGGGTGCTGTTCGGTTCATGATTCCGGCGGGGAACATCCCGTGCCGGTACGTTGCATGGGAAGCGCAATAAAGTGCGCCCCGCCTCCCTCAGGGGCCATTCGGTGCCCGGGATCGACTTGAATTCTACATGATAAATAATTATAAATATTCCTGCGCGATACAGGGAGGTGTGCAGATTCTCATGGATCCCGGGCGTGCCTGCCCCTTCTGTCAGGGTACCCGGCGGGTGCCGATCAGGCGCATCGGGGGCCGTCCGGCACTGTACTGTCTGTCCTGCAAGTACATCGAGGATCTGCAGGACGAGACGGGACTGTTCCCCCCGCATGCCCCGGGGAGGTAGCGGCATCGCTGCCGCAGTACGTTCCCTGCCGCTGCCGTGGCGGGGAGTTGCCACTAGCCTGTGTCATTGTTTTTTCAAAAAGGGGCAAAGGCGTCAGATATTGTGCCGCCCGAGGTAGTACACCCCGATGCAGATGACGCCGATGGAGACGGCCATCGCCAGCATGTCCATGGCCGTGGAAAATTCCATCGAGAGGATCCGCTGGAAGAAACTGACGATCAGCACCATGATGATGACCTTGATGATCTTGTTTTTCAGATCGTCGAGCGTCGAGACTTCAAGGATGCTGCCGAACTCGCCGCCGACGCGTGCAACGTCCAGCTCCGAAATGAAGAGCTCGTAAATGCCGAAACTGAAGATGAGGAGCACGAGCCCGATAAGGTAGAAATCGACCGCCCCGATGATGGCGATGAGGATGCCCTCGTGGTCGAGGTGGCCGGGCGTCAGGCCGGCATATTCCAAAAGAACCGTGAGAATCTCCATCGATCCCGCAAGAAACAGGACGACGGCGCTCAGGGCCCCGAAGACGACGCCGAGGAGCACGATGAAGCGCGAGCTCCACAGCGCGCTCTCGAAGATTTTCTCGGCGATGTGCTGTTCCTTTTTGACAGCGTCATGGTTGCTGGATGAACGTTCGGTCATGGCGGGCAGTGCAGCTCCATTGGTTGTTCCGGTACTGTTGGCTGTTCCGGATTATGTATTCTCCTTTCCGGGCACCCAGTCTCTGCGCGAAAGCGTTGCGTTGAAGAACAGGAAGATCCGTGGCAGGAGGCGCCGGTTGCGGAGAGCGGAGGACATGAACCGCACCCGTACTCGGATGAACGCTCCGGCTCTATCACGCCGTACGGCGTCGGACCCGTGATTCCGAAAATCACACCGGGGGTGCCCGCCCTCCGGTACCGCCATGCAGGAGAAGGGTGCCGGACCATGTCCGGCAGAAAAGGATTATTTTTTAATTGCCGTCTTCACTTTCGCCATAATGTCCGGCGGGATCACCGGCATCTTATGGGCGGTCTTTGCGTGGTCGGCAATTTTTTTGAGGAGTGCCTGCTCGTCCGCAGCGGTTGCCTCGAACGGGCAGGCCAGACCGATGTCTTTGCATTTGAATGAAGGCATTACGTTCACCCTCCCGGTGAACACTGGTTTTATTCATATTGTAATATATTAGCATTTCCATTAATTGCTGGTGGGGCTGTTCCTTCCCGATACTGGTATCCCGGGAGACGACCCATCCTCTGCATATGGAGCGCACTCCGACCGCCCGGGCCGAAGGCTGTCCGGTTGTCATCATCGGCGGCGGGCCTGCCGGGCTGTTCTGTGCCCTGCAGGCGGCAGGTGCGGGGCGGCGGGTGGTCGTGCTCGAAAAAAACGCCTCATGCGGGCGAAAACTGCTGATAACCGGAACGGGGCAGTGCAACCTGACGAATACCGGGGATATCAGCGAATTTCTGGTCCATTACGGCGATCACGGCCCGTTTCTCCGGCATGCCCTCCGGGGCTTTACCAACCGCGATCTGCGTGCGTTTCTTTCGGAGCAGGGGCTGGCAACAACGGCCGAGCCCGGCGGGAAGGTCTTTCCCGCGTCACGAAAGGCGCAGGATGTGCTTTCCCTCCTCCTTTCCGCCTGCAGTAAGCGTGGTGTTGCGGTGCGGTGCAGCGAGCCGGTGCAGAGCGTTGCCTCTACAGGCGAGGGGTTCGTCGTCA
Organism: Methanomicrobiales archaeon; assembly: GCA_013415665.1. GTDB lineage: Archaea > Halobacteriota > Methanomicrobia > Methanomicrobiales > Methanomicrobiaceae > LKUD01. The sequence continues at coordinate 12,121 of JAAEEQ010000051.1, read as the reverse complement.
CCACCGAAAGGGCAGTCTATCACGCGGCGTGCTGTGTCGTCGCCACCGGCGGCGTCTCCTATCCCGCCACCGGATCGACCGGCGACGGGTACGCCTTTGCACGCGTGCTCGGCCATGCCGTAACCGACGTCGCGCCAGCGCTTGCTGCCGTCACGGTTGCGGATTTTCCGTATGCGGACTGTGCGGGGATATCGTTTGAAAACCTGCAGGTATCGCTCTACCGGGGCGGGAAAAAGATCCGGCAGCAGAGCGGCGACCTGCTGTTCACGCACCACGGCCTTTCCGGCCCGGCAGTGCTCCACCTTTCCCGGTTTACCCGGGCGGGCGATGTCCTGGCTGTCTCCTTTCTTCCCGGCAGGGATCCGCAGCAGCTGGACCGCGAACTGACCGGGACCATCGCTGCCCACGGGCAGCGGCTGGTCAGGGCGCTGCTTCTGGACTATACGCTCCCCGAACGGTTTGTCAGGCGCCTGCTCGATGTCGCCGGCATCCCTGCCGACCAGACCGGGGCCCACCTTTCCCGTGAAAAGCGGTCCGCCATCATCGCAAACCTCACGGGACATGCCTTCACTGTTAAAGAGGTGGCCGGGTTCGACCGTGCGATGGTCACCGCCGGCGGCGTCGCGCTCGAAGCGATCAACCCGAAAACCATGGAGTCGCGGCAGGTACCGGGCCTCTTCTTCGTCGGGGAAGTGCTCGACATCGACGGTGATACCGGCGGTTATAACCTGCAGGCGGCATTTTCCACCGCTGCCGCGGCGGCCCGGCGGATACGGGCAATCTGCAGCGGGCAGGGGCACGGGACGTTGGGTTGAAGAGAGGGGTGGTTATTCCTCCCTGGTGCAGGAACGGCCCTATGAACGCTCCGGCGATACAACCCGACCCATAAAGAGTATCATCCCGGTCTCGTCGTCCCGGATGAAGAACACGAACGGGTGGTCCGCCCTGAACTCGGGAACCGGCTCTGCAGGGGCCGCTGAGAGCGACACGACAACGCCGGTCGCGGCGGCAGCCTCCGTGCCCTCCTCGTTCACGTCGACAAAGGCCTGGTGGATCACCTCGCTGATGAACAGGTCCTGTTTTCCGTCCATCCCCGAGAAATCCGCATCGCCGGTGAACGCCGTCGGCATCCCCATCGCTCCCAGCGTTTCCGGCAGGGCATAGTTTGTGTCGAGCGTGAATCTCGGGAACCACACCCTGACCTCGCGTCGGGTTGCGGCCTCATGCAGCGCGGCGAGGTACTCCACGCCAAGCGCATTTTCGATCACGGAAAGATCGTCGCTTTTCGGCAACAGGACGACCATGGAGAGTTTTTTCCCGCCCCCGTGCTCGTAGGGCATCGACAGGAGCTGCAGGTCGTCGGTCTCCGCGTACCCGTACACGGCCTCCTCGTCGGTCCGCTGCATCATCGGCACCCGGACGGCCGCCCCCGATGCGGTCCGGAAATCGGCCTCGCGGGTGTTGTTCCTGTCAAACTGCAGCACCCAGTCGCCCTTGAAGTAGACGGCATTGGTAATGACCAGCCGGGTCAGCGGCGTGACGGAGCCGGAGGGCAAAAGATCCCTGATCCTGGCTTCGGTCTGTTCCTCCACCCACCGGTTGATGGTCTGCCGGGAATCGTCCGGGGCGGTGATGAAATCGAGGTTCGTGGTTTTTGCGCCATACCAGGTTTCTGCTGTTGCTATGTAGCCGGGAAGGAACGCATAGGCCTTTTCCGCCCAGAGCGCATTCGCGGCCCGGAGGGTATAGGCTGCATCGCCGGCGTTCAGGGCACGGTTGCTATCGAGAAATCCCTGCCGCAGCGTGACGGTATTATCCGGGAAATGCAGTCCGGGAAATGCAGGGTCGAACGGATTTCATCGGCGGTCGTGCCCCTGGCCCCTTCGTACGTGATCGCAAGCGCCGATGCGATGGAAAAGGGCGAGAAGAAGAGGTTCTCGTCCGCATTGGCGGACTCTGCCGCCAGGTGCGAATACAGGTCGCAGGCGAACCGGTTGCCGGCATCCGCGATCGCCCGTGCCTCCGCCGAAGCAGGCCCTCCGGCAGTGGGGGCTGGCGGCGTTGCGGGCTCGGCCGGGCCCGTGCCGGTGCATCCCGCTATCATCATGCCGAGAATGACGAGTGCGGCAGACACAGACGCGCCTGGGATTTTCGGTTTCATGACGGGGTATTCTATCCCGTGTGCAATATAGCTGGCGCTGCAGTCATCGATCCGGAAGCCGCTCAGGTAAAGGATGCGAAAAACGGGGATTTCTTTCCCCGCCTTGCCTGCAACCGTTTTTCATCCTCATGCCGGGGCTGCAACCCGGCCCATGAAGAGGATGGCGCCCGTATCGTCGTCCTGGATGACGAAGACGAACGGGTGATCCGCCCTGAATTCAGGAACCGGCTCCGGCATTGCGGCCTTTCCCATAATCACGGCTGTCGCTGCGGCTGCCTCCGTCCCCTCCTCGTTCACGTCGATGAACGCCTGGTGGATGACATCGGTGATGAACAGCTCACGGGTCCCGTCCATGCCCGAAAAATCGGCGGCAGCGGTAAATGCGCCTGGCATCCCCATGTCGCTCAGCGTTTCCGGCAGGAAATACTTGGTTTCGAGCGTGAATTTCGGCAACCAGGCCAAGACCCTGCGGGGCGTTGCCGATGCCTGCAGCCCGGCGAGTTGCTCCGCATCGAGCGCACCTTCGATCACGGAAAGGCCGTCGCTTTTCGGCAACAGGACGACCATGGAGAGTTTTTTCCCGCTCCCTTGCTCGTAGGGCATCGACAGGAGCTGCAGGTCGTCGGTCTCCGCGTACCCGTACACCGCCTCCTCGTCGGTCCGCTCCATCATCGGGACCTGCACGATCGCTCCCGACGCGGTCCGGAAATCGGCCTCTCGGGTGTTGTTCCTGTCAAACTGCAGCACCCAGTCGCCCTTGAAGTAGACGGCATTGGTGATGACGAGCCGGGTTGCCCGGTCGATGGCATCGGGGGGGATCAGGTCCGTGATCTTATCTTCGGTCTGTTCCTCCACCCACCGGTTGATGATCCGGCGCGATTCGTCCGGGGCAGTGATGAAATCAAGATTGGTCGTGTTCGCTCCGTACCAGGATTTCGCTGTTGCAAGGTATGCGGGCAGGAACGGGTGCGTCTTCTCCGCCCAGAGCGCATTCGCGGTGTGGAGGGTGTAGCCGGCATCCCCGGTGAGCCCCGCGTTGATGTCAAGGAATCCTTCCCGCAGCGTGGCGGTGTCATCCGGGAAATGCATCACCGACCGGATTTCACCGGCGGTTTCGCCGCGGGCCCCTTCGTAGGTGATGGCGAGGGCAGATGAGATGGAGAACGGCGAGAAGAAGAGGTTGCCTCCGGCGTATCGGGGATCCGCGGCGAGCTGCGCGTAGAGCTCGCAGGCAAACCGGTTGTTGGCATCCGCGACCGCCTGCACGGCTGCTGGTGCCGATTCGCCGGGAGCCGGTGTGGGGATCCCCGGTGTTGCTGGCTTGTCCTGACCGAAGCCGGTGCATCCCGCACCTATCATACAGAGGACGGCGAGGGCTGCAAGTGCACACGCACCGAAGTTTTTCGGTTCCATACCGGGTATTCTCTCCGGGGTGCAATATAGCTGTCTTTAAATGCGATTTTTTTCGAAGTTAAGCAAGGCAAAAAGGTTCTTTTTTCTTTCATTTCGGGGCAACCGGTGTAGCAATACCGATGACGCAACCAATCAAATGCAGAACCGTGGCATAATCCGGAACCGGACGGTCTCTTCGCCCCGGGGTATCCGGTAAAAAGGAATGGTTCAAACCGGGCCGGCCATCCCGAAGACAAAAACGGTGATGACGGTAAAGATCACAACCACCACCCCGACGATCACGGCGAGCATCAGCTGCCCGATGATCGAATATGCGAGAACAGCAAGTGCCCGTTTCCAGAAATGATCGGAGATTAACCAGCCCTGGTAACTATACGTATCCGAATCGCTCGACATAAAGGTGGATGTGTCCGATCCGCATATATAACGATATTACCCCTTTGCAGGCGGGAAACCCTCTATTATTGGCGGGGCACAATACCGGGCACGAATAGGGTGATGGTATTTCATGATGCGATGCGCAATCACCACCGACGACAGGATGCCGGAAAGCCCCCCATCACAGGGAGAATCGAGGGAAATTCAGGGATCGGAACGGGCCTGACCCTGTTTGGAGAGATGCCGTTGCCTCCCCTCTCCCCAGTTTAAATCTCCCGGATGATGATCAGCCGCCATTCGTTCCGGTGAATGCCTATCGTCGTCCAGTAAGCCTCCTTTTTCACGATCTGCCCGGTCCCTGTATCAGGGAACGAGTACATGGCATATCCCGACCAGTACGCGGAACACTGCCCTGCAAAATCCAGCATCTCCGGGGAATCTGCAGAGAGCGACTCGTCCACCATCGCCGTTCCGACGCGTGCAGGGTCGGAATCGAAGAGGACCAGCCCGTCCCGCTGGACAGCCATGACAGCATACGGCGTATCTTCCAGGGTGGTCTCGGCAGAGGACCGGACCAGCTCGTAGGGCGAGAATGCACCGCTCACCGCCCCGATCACCTGCCCTTCGGGCGAGATGACCGGGTATTCGATCGTTGCGGCGTATCCGCCCTCCGCAAGCGCGAAGAGATCGCTCTGCAGCGGCTGGTTCTGTGTCAGGACTGCCTGCACCACCTGCTGGCCGGAGAGATCCAAGCCGATAAGTTCCGTTACGCTCGCGGGGGCGGCGGCCCGGACCGTTCCATCGCGATCAAAGGTGATCGCGCTTATGGCCGCGGGGCCGGACGCGGCGAGCGACGAGAGTATCATATCGGCATCGCTCCCGGAGAGCCCGGCATTCCCGAGATCCCGTGCCGCCGAGGCTGTAGCGGCATCCAGCCGGTAGAAAGCGCCGTTGCTGTCTCCCTGGAGATCCGCGAGCAGCGAAAGCATCGCCGCGTGTTCGGCATCGATGGAGGCTTGTTCAGGCATCTCCCCACCCTGAAGGCAACCGGCGGCAAGAACGAATGTACAGAGCACTATGCCTATCGGTACTATCCCATGGATTCGCATCATAGGTGTATAGCCGGGGATACCTGATAGGGTGTTTCCCTGCATGATGCCGGATACGCGGCAGCCCAAAGATTCTTGGAGACGGATGCGCCACGGACAGGTATGACCTATCCGGCATCCTGCAGCCTCTGCGAGTGGCGGTGCGGGGCCGATCGCCTGCGGGGCGAGCGCGGGGTATGCCGCGTCGGGCGTGCTGAGGTCGCGGCGACGATGTGTTCGGGATCGCTCTCGAGCTACATCGTGACCCTGCTCGGCTGCTGCTACCGGTGCCTGCACTGCAATGCCTACCGGATATCGCAGTACCCCGATCCCGGCTGGCAGTATGCGGGCTATGTGCCGCCGGAGGTACTGGTTGCCGAGGCGCGGGTGCGGATCGCCGCTTTTTCGGGCCCGCGTATCCGCACCATCGGCTTTACGGGCGGGGACCCGATCATTCACCTTCCCTACATCGAAGAAGTGGCAGCCGAAGCGGCACGGCAGGGGCTTGATGTGGGAATCGGGATATCGACCGGGGGGTTCGCGACAGCGCCAACGATGGAGCGCATCGTCGGCCTTTGCCGGGTGATCACGCTCGAGATCAAGGCGTTCTCGGATCCTGTCCACCGTGCCCTGACCGGGGCGCCCGTGGCACCGGTGCTCAGGAACGCGGCGTACCTGGTCCGCGCCGGAAGGGACCGGATCCGGGTCTTCCGGACGGTGGTCATCCCCGGCATGACCGACGGGGAGGTGGGAGCCATCGCGGCGTTCATCGCCTCGCTTGACGAAACGGTGCCGTACCGGCTCATCGGGTTCCGGCCGAACAACGTCCTCTACTACCACCCCGGCCCGTCGCACGGGGAGATGGAGCGGCTCTGTGCCGTCTGCCGCGACGCGGGCCTTGAGGATGTGGCATGGAGCGGTTATTACCCCGAAGCGGTGCCCGATGAGGTTGCAGCCCGGGCAGTACAGCTTGCGGACCGGTACACCGGGAATCCTGCGGCAGCGCTCACCGCGGCCTATGCCGCGGCCTGCGGGTGCCCCACCCACCCCCGGAACTGCGGGGCATGCAACCTTCGCGACCGCTGTCCGGCCATGCTCAGGGAGCCGTGGCGGGGGCGCTGACAGCGGGCAACGGGCCACAAACGCGACCAATCGCCACCGGCGTGCTGAACCGGCACTGTTTTTCCGGTGCGGGCCTGTACCCGCCGCCTCCACAAGCCGGGCCGGCCATGCTGAAATCTGGCTTTTCCGGAAACCGGCCGGAGAACCCCATTCGCCGAATGGTATATTAATCGGGATATGGAATAGTGGGGCTATGGCAGACAATGTCATGCTCGGGTTCATCACCGCAGCAGTGGTAATTGCCGTTATCCTCCTCGTCGCCCACCTGCTGGTCAGGACCGACGGGGGGAATCTCCTCAACATCATCCGTGCCGAGTACTGGGTGCCGAGCCTCTCGCTCTTCCAGTTCCTGCTCTGGACGATCGTCATATCGTTTTCGTACCTCTGGGTCATGAGCTTCCGGATATTCGAGGGCGATCTCTCGTTTTCGATGGAGTTACCCACGAACCTCTACCTGCTGCTCGGCATCAGCGTCGCGGTGCCGCTGGTGAGCATCGGGTATACCAAAGAGGCGTACAAACCCGAAACGCTGGCGAAACCGCCGGAAAAGCTCCCGCCGTTCGGGATGATGCTGAAAAACAAGGGAAAAATCGCCCTCAACCGGTTCCAGATGTTTCTCTGGACCATCGTCAGCATCGTCCTCTACCTCTCGATAGTGGTGGGAACAATCACCGGCATGGCGGCAGCACTTGCGACACCGGACGATGCTGCCGGTCCGGTTGACGTCAGCGATCTGTCGGTTCCCGACATCGATCCGACGCTCCTCTACCTGATGGGGCTGAGCCAGACCGGGTACCTCGGCGGCAGGGTGCTGGGCGAGGATAAAAAGGCCGCAAAAAAGGCGGCAAAACCGCCGGAAGAAGCGGCGAAAGCCTCCGAACCGGAAGTGGCGGCAGCCGCAGCCCCAACGGCCCCGGCACGGCGTGTTAGGCGAATGACCGAAGGCGTCCTGAGCTTCCTGATTCAGGATCATCCGGTGGAAGTGCAGGAGCGCTTGAAAGCAAAAATTCACGAGGCCGAATTCAAAGGGCTTATGCGATACTATCTCGTGGGGGACGATTTTTACTATCTCGTTGAAAATGGCCAGATGCGGGATTCCAGCAGCAGAACCATGACCAAGTCCGATATCTGGCAGCATATCAGCGATACCAAGGAAGAATTCGGCTCTCCGGAGGTATTTGAGATATGAAACGACGGATGCCGGACGGTGCCGGGAGACTCGCGTGCATGATCACCCGGCCGGCATCCAGGAACAGCAGAAAACCAAAAAGGGCGAAGCGGCCAGTCAAAGACCTGTTCAATATACCGGAAGGATATATCGGTCAGCTTTTTTCGAAACTAGGAGGATCCGGGAGAGTTCGCTTCTCTTCTGGATGCAGCAATCATCAGGTCTCTCCACTTCCCGATATGGCGGGGGAGTCCCATTACGCCCTCTTCGTCTCCCGGTCGACGATCGCGAAGAGATCCGGCCGGGCGGTGGTCTGCTCGACGGCGAAGGCACGGGACACCGACGCCGTCTTCTGACCGGCTGACTCCATCGCGAGGACGATGATCCGCACGGCATCCGCGAGAGTGCCGTTCTTCCAGTGCTCGCGGATGATGCCGTTTGCGATCTTTTTTGCGATGTCGTTTCCGAAGACGATGAATGCCGGCCCGTCCTTCTGCGTAACCGAGACGATGCGGTCGCCGGAAAACTCCGCAATCGCGTACCTGCCGGCCGCCGCGTAGATGCGCCGCCGGGAAACCACGCCTTTCTCGAATTTGGCCACTTCTCCCGTGAGGATGCCGTCTTTTCGTTTGCCGACCTTGTTTTTGTCGTCCCGGACAAGGATGCGGACGCCGAGCTCCTCTGCCCGCCGGGCAAGGTCGCCATCGTTCGTGATCCTGCCTGAATAGAGCTCTTTTTCGAGATCCGCCATTTTGCCTTCGCCGACGGGAAAGATGATCTCCCGCATGTCCCCGGCAACCACCGCACCTTTCGAACCGATATAAGCAATTACGAGCGTCATCCTTCCCGTCTTCCGTATCGCATCATCTGCACGGCATCATTCATAACTCTCTCCTCCGCTCCCGGCAGCGGCCGGGAGCATCCCTCAGAGCTATAAGCCCCCCGATCCTATGCTGTGCAGGTGATGATCCTATGGCAGAGCCTGCACCTGAAAAGGAAAAGAACGATGCAAAACGGGCAGAACTCCTGGGAAAAGTCCTGCACCTGAAGGATCTGGTCCAGTACCAGGACGGCACGGTTGCGAGCCGCATGATCGTGAACCGGAAAGCAGGGAGCATCACGCTCTTTTCCTTCGATGAGGACGAAGGACTGTCCGAACACACCGCCCCGTACGATGCGGTGGTGACCATCCTCGACGGCGAGGTCGAGGTCTGGGTCGCCGGGCAGACGCACCGGATGACCGCAGGAGATACGATCATCTTTCCGGCGAACGTGCCGCACGCCCTGTCTGCGATCACCCGCTTCAAGATGATGCTGACGATGGTCAGGGAGTGACGATGGACGAAAAAGACGGCAACTACTGCTCGATCTGCGGGGGCATTCCCCCGGAAAAGATCACGACGAAGCGGGTCGTCATCGACGGCAAGGAGACCGGCATCGATCACCTCGATTTCATCATCGCAAAGGTCAGCGAACTGCACCTCACCGATGATGCCGCCATTGCCGCCGAGATCATGAAGCGCGTGAAGGAATTCAATTACGTGCCCTCAAAGAAGGAAACCCAGTACGCCCAGGCCCTGCTTGCCGAATACAGGCGGCAGACACGCCGCTGACTCCGGCGGGCCTGTTTTCGCGTGAACGGCGGCGCACGACCGCATCCCGTCCGGGGCTGCAGCGCCCGTGCACGATCCGCGGCCATGCCCGCCGGATACCGCCGCATTCTGCCGCATCCCTGATTATCCGGGCCGGAAAGATACTTTTTTATTATAATGATTAATAATGATAAATCAGTCATTTCAATGCGATCCTGGAGGCAGTTTCATGCAGGGTAATCCGTTCGGAGGAGATGCATCCCTCTTCGGGATGCCCCCGGAAAAGGGGAGGTGGGTGCTCGTCGCACTCGGCTTGATCATCAACGTCTGTCTGGGCTCGATCTATTCGTGGAGCGTCTTTGTCGGCCCCCTCACCGAGTATTACACCGGGGTGCTGGGGCAGACGGTCACGGCAAACGACATCCTGATGCCGTTCTCGGTATTCCTTGCGTTCTTCGCACTTGCGATGCCGTTTACGGGCAGGTACATCGAGCTGTACGGGCCGCGGACCATGACCATCGTCGGCGGCGTGCTGACGGGCCTCGGGTGGCTGCTGGCATCCTTTGCGACCTCTGTCCCGATGCTCTATGTCGTGTACGGCATGATCGGCGGCATCGGTGTCGGGATTGCCTACGGCGTGCCGGTCGCGGTGTCCGCCCGGTGGTTCCCCGACCGGAGGGGGCTTGCCGTCGGGCTGACGGTGCTCGGGTTCGGTTTCTCCGCCGTGATCACCGCCAACATCGCCGGTTTCTTCATCGCCGCCTTCGGGGTCATGACAACGTTCCGGATCTTCGGTGCGGCGTTTGTCGTCCTCCTCGTGCTGCTGGCGCTGCCGCTCGCGTTTCCGGCGCCCGGGTGGACGCCGCGGGGGTGGACGCCTCCCGTGCCGGGACCCGGCGAGGGTGCGGCGTGCGAGTGCGACCGGTCGCAGATGCTGCGGTCGACGGCTTTTTACGGGCTCTGGGCATGCTACTTCATCGGCTGCCTTGCGGGCCTGATGGCCATCTCCATCGCCAAGCCGGTGGGCACGGACGTGGGGATCGAAACGGGCCTTGCGACGTTTCTGGTCGGGTTCTTTGCGCTCTTCAACGGCGGCGGGCGCCCGGTCTTCGGCGCCCTCACCGACGCGGCGACGCCCCGGAACGCCGCCATCATCTCGTTTGCCCTGATTGCGCTCGCGTCGCTCCTTATGTGGCAGATGCCGACCGTGCCGGTCTACGTCCTGTCCTTCTGCATCCTGTGGGGGTGCCTCGGCGGCTGGCTCGCCATCGCACCGACGGCGACGGGGACCTTCTTCGGGACCTGCGATTACCCGCGGTGCTACGGCGTCGTCTTCCTCGCCTACGGTGCGGGAGCGATTGCCGGGCCGCAGTTGGCAGGATTCATCAAGACCTCGACCGGTTCCTATATCGGCGTCTTTCCGTACGTGCTGGCCCTTGCGGTCCTCGGGTGCATCATTGCCTTCCTCGCCATGAAGCACCCGAACCGCTCACCCTGATTTTTCCGGCTCCCCGTGCCGCCCGGCCAATACGAAGAATACCGATCGTGACCAGATTATACTGATCACGTGAGCAGGGTACGCGAAACGGCCGTACGGCGCCTCATTATTGCCGCCGTCGTGCTCGGTTCATTCATGGGGGCAACGGACTCCAGCATCGTCATCATCTCCCTCACCTCGATATCACGGCACTTCGATGCGGGCACCAGCGAGGCATCGTGGGTCCTGATAACCTACCTGCTTGCCATGACCGGCTTTCTCATCCCGTTCGGGCGCCTCGGCGACGTTGCGGGGAAGCGGAACCTCTTCGTCGCAGGATTCGCCCTTTTTACCGCGAGTTCATTCTTCTGCGGGGCGGCCGCGAGCCTCGCGGAGCTCGTCCTGTTCCGCGCCCTGCAGGGGATCGGCGGCGCGATGATCACGGCAACCGGACCTGCGATCCTCTCGGTGTCGCTCCCGGAGCAGGTCAGGGGCAGGGCGCTGGGGTACCTTTCCGCGGCAAACGCCCTCGGCCTTGCCGCCGGGTTCGGCCTCGGCGGCATCATCAACCACTATCTTTCATGGCAGTGGATCTTTTACATCAATGTCCCGGTGGGGATCTGCGCCGTTGCCATCGCGTTCCTGGTCATCCCGCCGGATCCCGGCCGCCGGATGGTTCGCGGTGAGTTCGACGTCGCAGGCGCCCTGCTCGTCCTCCTTGCCGCAGGGCTGTTCATCTACGCGCTTTCGTTCGGGGAGGAGCTGGGATGGGCGTCTCTGCCGGTGCTCGCAGCACTTGCGCTTTCGCTCCTGTTCTCGGGAATCTTCGTCGCGTGGGAGCGGCAGATGCCCGAGCCCCTGCTCCGGTTCTCGCTCTTACACAACCGCGGCATCTCGCTCGGGATTGGCGCCGCGATGCTCAACCGGCTTGCGCTCTCGGGCATGACCTACCTCATCCCGATGTACCTCGAGCTGGTGAAAGGGTATTCGACGGGCTTTACGGGGCTTCTGCTTCTTGCCCCGTCGCTCCTGATCCTGGTGACCGGCCCGGTCTCCGGGCATCTCTCCGACCGCATCGGATCAAGCCTGCTCTGCACGCTTGCCGGCGTCTTCCTCTTCTTCTCCGTCTTCGTCTTCGTCGTCTTCGACAGCACGATCGCCCTTGCGGTGATCCTCCTCGCCCTCGCCTTCCGCGGCATCTCGATGGGGCTTTTTGCGCCGCCGAACCTCCGCCTCATCCTCGTATCGACGCCGGAAGACCAGCGGGGCGCCGCATCCTCGTTCTGGTATTTTTCACGCTATCTGGCGTCCACCATCGGCATCGTCGTCTTCGAGGCGATCTTCGACCTCTGGATCCGGGGCGACGGGCATGGGGGGGTGACCGGGGCAATCCACCTCGTCCACCCGGTTGCCGAGCTGGAAACCGGGTTCGACCATGCGTTCCTTATCGGGCTTTTGTTCATCATCGGCATGATCGTGCTGACGGTTCTCCTGAAGGAGGGTGATGAGGCAGGTTTGTACAGCGGCCGGTAAGCGATAACCCTGTCAGGCAGCAGGATCCGCTATCCGGAACTGAAGGCAGGTGCCGGGCGTGCGATCAGAAGGCTACGGCATGCTGGAGGAGTTCGCACATTTTTTCGGACGGGGTGCCTGCAGGTTCGATCGATGCCCGGGACAAGGCGAACGGGAGTGATTCCCCGGTGCCTCTCCCGTTCTCTTTCA
>JAAEEQ010000050.1 GCA_013415665.1 Methanomicrobiales archaeon | reverse complement strand
ATGGGCTGCTTCCATGATGGAATCGCCGGCAGCGCTGCCCGGCACGAACAGGACGCTGACGGTGGCGTCGTGCAGGGAAACGGCCTCCTCCACGGTATCGTAGACCGGAACGCCGGAAACCTCGCGGCCGCCCTTGCCGGGGGTGACGCCCGCCACGACGCCCGCGCCCCCGACGCTTCGCGCAAATTCGTTCATCAGGGGGAGATGGAACGAACCCTGGTTGCCCGTTGCGTTCTGGACGATGATTTTCGAGCCTTTGTCCGCGTAAATCATGACGACGCCTCCACGGCCGCACGTACGGCTTCTTCCATGGTCTCGAGCATCCGGTACCCGTGCTGTTCGAGGATGCGCCGCCCTTCGGTCTCGTTTGTACCGGCCAGGCGCACGATCACCTGCTGGGCGACACCGGCGTCCAGAATGCCCTGGGCAACCTCGTCGCAGCGTGTGATGCCGCCGAGCAGGTTGACCACGATGACGGAAACGCCGGGCATGCCCCCGACGAGCCGCACCGCATGGGCGACACGCTCCCTGCCAGCACCTCCGCCGACATCGAGGAAATTCGCGGCTCTGCCCTCGTACTGCTCGATCAGGTCCAGCGTGGCCATCGTCAGACCCGCTCCGTTGCCGATGACACCGATCGTGCCCTGCAGCTCCACGTACGAGAAGCCGTGTTTTTCAGCCTCCTTTTCCCGCTCGGTAAGATCGCGGTTGACCGATATGCCCTGCCGGGCAAGGGCGTTGTCGTCGATGATGAGTTTCGCGTCCGCGGCATAGACGCCATCCGGCGTGGTGACCAGCGGATTGATCTCCGCCAGCAGCGCATCACGCTCCATGAAGGCCCGATACAAACGGCTGATGACCGGGGCAATCTCCTTCGCAGCGCCGCCAAGCAATGACCTGAGCTGAAACGTCGGGATATTTGCCAGCAGAGGGCTGACGATCGCGCGCCGGACGGCCTCCGGATCGTTTCTCGCCGTCTCCTCGATGTCGACGCCGCCGGTATCCGCAAAGAGGATCATGACCTGCTTGCTCGACCGATCGACGGTGATGGAGAGATAGTATTCATGCTCGATTGCGAGCTTCTCCTCGACGAGGATCTTTTCCACCGGGACGCCCTTGATAGTCCTCCCGAACAGTTCCCGGGCAGTTGCGGGTGCATCGGCGTTCTTCACCACCAGTATCCCGCCTGCCTTGCCCCGCCCGCCGACATCGACCTGTGCTTTAAGGACGACATCGGAGCCGAGACGGGGCAGGTGCATCATCATCTCTTCCGGTTCATTGATCACGACGCCTTCGGGAATGGGAATGCCGTAGTTGGCAAAAATCTCCTTTGCTTCATATTCAAGCAGCTTCATGCCTTTTTCTCCTCTCCTAATGCAAAGCCCCGCTGGAGTGCCTTGATGTTGAGTTCTTCGGTTCCTTTGGGAACGCTGTCAAGCACCGCTTTTTCAATTGCCGCAGTACTGACGACGCCGGTTGCGGTTACCACTGCACCGAGCATCACGATGTTGGCGACGATGACCCGCCCGAGCGTCTTCTTCGCCTCGGTTGTCGCGGGGATTTCGATGCAGGTGCATGCGGCGGGGCGTGAATGCACCAGATCCGAATCGACCAGCATAACGGCGTGTTCGGGTGCATCGACGCCGTATTTTTCAAATCCCTGCTGGGACATGATCACGTAGATATCCGGGCGGGTGACCTTGGGAAAGAGGATCGGTTCGTCATCGATGACCACAGCGCTCATGGAAGCGCCGCCCCGGGCCTCGGGACCGTAGACCTGCGTCTGGACGGCGTACTTGTTGTCGTACAGGGCCGCCGCACGGCCGAGAATCACCGCAGAAAGGATGATGCCCTGCCCGCCGAAGCCTGAAAACCGCACCTCGCGCCTCATTTCGGCACCCCCAGAGCAGGGCGCGAACGCCGGGTGAATTCACCGACCGCGAACATTTCCGGGGGAATGGGTTCGCCTTCCTCCTCCATCCGCTTTTTTTTCTGCATGAGCAGCGCATGGGTTTTGAGATAGGTGATCATATCCGAGACCTGCCTGAGTTTGTTGCGCCTGCCGTAGGCGGTCGGGCACTGTACCATCGCCTCGATAAAGGAAAAACCGGGCGTTTCAAGCCCGGTCTGTATCGCCCGGGTCAGTTCGGTCACGTGGTACGAGGTCCAGCGTGCGACGTAGTTCGCTCCCGCGGTGACCGCGAGTTCGGCAAGATCGAACACCGGTTCGCCCATGCCGTAGGGAGTCGTTGTCGAGAGTGCGCCCACGGGCGTACAGGGGCTTCCCTGGCCGCCGGTCATGCCGTAGATCATGTTATTCATGCAGACGACGGTCATATCGACGTTCCTCCTGCATGCGTGAATGAAGTGGTTGCCGCCGATGGCGGCAAGATCGCCGTCACCGGTGAAGACAACGATATGCAGGCGCGGATTTGCAAGTTTCACGCCGGTCGCAAATGCAAGTGCCCGCCCGTGCGTCGTATGGAGCGAATCGGTGACGATGTAGCCGGGCGCCCGGGAAGAGCACCCTATTCCCGAGATAAAGACCGTATCGTTTTTATTCCAGCCCATCGCATCGACCGCCTCGAGCGTGCAGTTGATGATAGTGCCGTTGCCGCACCCCGTGCAGTAGATATGGGGGAGGCGATCCGTGCGGAACCAGTCATCGGCACTCATAAGAGCCCCTCCAGAACAGCCGCCAGTTCATCGGGGGTGTGCAGCTCACCGCCCAGTTTCGGGACCGAAACGACGGGCACACAGGTATGGCGCTGGATCTCCCGGGCAATCTGCCCGAGGTTCATTTCCGGCACGATGAATGCGCGTGCCTTTGGAAACGCCTGCAGGACTTTTTCGGGGAACGGCCAGACGATCCTGAGCTGCAGGTGGCCGATGCCCGCCTCCGGACGGTCATGGAGGAGCTGCCGGACGGTGCGGGTCGTCGGCCCGTAGGTGATGAAGACGATTTCTGCCCCCTCGCTCGTGACGCTGTAGTCGGCAATCTCGTGCCGTGCATCCTCGACCTTGGCAACAAGGCGCCCGACAAGCCCGGCGTGGATCTTCGGGTCGGTCGCCTCCGGGTACCCGCGCTCGTCATGGGTCAGGCCGGTTACATGCACGCCGAATCCCCGCCCGAATTCGGGAAAGCCCGGTATTTTATCTTCTCCGGCTGCGAAGGGCAGGACGCCCTGCTCAAGACCGTTCCGGGGAACGATCGGAACGGTCTCGGGGATCTCGATACGCTCCCGCATATGGCCGATCACTTCATCCGACATGACAAACACCGGAACGCGGAACCGGTCGGCAAGGTTGAATGCCTTGACCGTAAGGTCGTACATCTCCTGGACACTGGCCGGGCTGAGGGCGATGATGCTATAGTCCCCGTGGGAACCGAAACGGCACTGGAGCATGTCTCCCTGCGCAGCCATCGTCGGCTGTCCGGTGGAAGGCCCGCCGCGCTGGATGTTGACGATGACGCAGGGCGTCTCTGTCATCGCGGCGTACCCGATATTCTCCATCATCAGGGAAAAGCCCGGCCCGCTTGTCGCGGTCATCGAGCGGGTTCCTGTCCACGATGCGCCGATGACCGAGGCGATGCCGGCTATCTCGTCCTCCATCTGGATGAAGGTCCCGCCGACTTTAGGCAGCCGGCGTGCCATATGCTCGGCAATCTCGGTCGACGGCGTTATCGGGTAGCCGCCGAAGAAGCGGCAGCCGGCGGCGAGCGCCCCTTCTGCACAGGCGGTATTTCCCTGCATGAACTCGATTCGTGTCAAAACTCGATCACCACCCTGTGTGGCTCATAGGGTTTTTCTTCCTCCCAGCGGATCGCCTGGTCCGGGCAGATCATCTGGCACACACCGCAGAGCCGGCGCCCGTATAATCCCTGCAGGCGGCAGTTCGTGCATCGCTCGGGGCGGTCGAGCCTGGGGACAACGACACCCCGATCGTTGAGCCGGTCGCCTTCGCGAAAGATGCGGTACGGGCAGACCATGGTGCAGATATTGCATCCCTTGCAGCGGCGTTCATCGATTACGAGTTTCATGCGGTATACCTTTGTGTGTGTATCTGCTTGGTATTCAAATCCATGTGTTTCCTCTTTTCATCCCCGATTGCTCACCACGACCGCTCACGCACCAGTGCGGCAAACCGCTCGTGGGCACGGGACTGCACGCCGGCAAAGAGATCGTTGCCATGTGCGTCCATCCCGACAACCAGGGGCAGCCGGTCGAGATCGATAGCCCAGACGGCCTCCGCCATGCCGAGATCGGCATAGTAGACTCCGGCGAGGGTCATCCGCGACGCCGCGAGGGCGGCGCACCCCCCGGTGAAGGCAAGGTACACCGCCCGCCCGGCAAGGGCACGCTGCACCTGTTTGCCCATTCCTCCCTTGCCGATGAGGGCACGCACGCCGGCATCGAGGAGAAAATCCGAAAGATCGTTGAGGCGGGCCGACGTCGTCGGCCCTGCGGCAATGATGCGATCGCCCTGCACGACGGGGCCGCAGTGGTAGACGGCGGCACCGGCGGCGGGAAACGGGATCCCCTCCTCCTGCATGCGTACATGCGCTTCGTCCCGTGCGGTGTAGACCCTGCCCGAGAGGGTGATCCGGTCACCGGCGCGGAGTTCGAGCACTTCCTCGCCGAGTGGGGTGTGCAGGTCCGTAATCACTCCTCAACCCTCCGTGTCGCCCTGCGGCAGGCCCAGCACTGGACATTCACCGCCACGGGAAGGGAGGCGGTATGGCAGTCTGCACAGAGGACTTTCACGGCGAGTGCCGTGGTGTCCCCGCCGAGCCCCATCGGGCCGATGCCCAGATCGTTGACTGCGTTGCACAGGTCCTGTTCGAATGCCGTCATGGAGTCGATAGGCTGGAGGAGCGCCTCCTTTGCGAGTGACGCTGCAGTGTCGAAGGTGCCCCCGATGCCGACCCCGAGCACGACCGGCGGGCAGGGCCTGCCGCCGGCAAGAAGCATGGTTTCTGCAACAAACCTGCCGACGGCATCCCGTTCCGAGGGGAGCAGCATACCGATACGGGAGACATTTTCCGATCCCGCCCCTTTTGGAAGCACGGTGACCGAGACATGGTCGCCGCGACGCACATGGACGTCGGGCATCCTGGTCCCGGTATTGGTGCCGGTGTTGCAGCGGGAAAGCGGATTGACGACATTCGGCCGGAGCGGAACGCTTGCCGTCGCACGTTCGATGCCGGTTCTCACCGCCTCCTCCATCGCCGCCGTATAGCCCCACCCCTCGGGAAGCGTAAGAAAGATCACCGGCACGCCGGTGTCCTGGCAGAGGGGCACCTGCCGGTTTTTCGCCTCCCTGATATTGGCGCAGATATTCTCAAGCTCGGCCCGTGCCGTCGGGTCCGTTTCCCGTGCCGATGCTGAAATGAGCGCCTGCAGTACATCGTGCGGCAGCCCGATCTCCGCCTCTTTCAGTGCCGATTCGACCGCAACGGCAAGTGATTCGAGAAATCCCGCATGCTCCGGAAAGGACATCCTTTTGTATTAAGGGATGTACGCCTTAAAAAATTCATGGTCGTACCGGAACCGCCCGGGCGTATTCCGGCACGAATTGCCCGAAAAGAGAGTTTGCAATCAGTCCCGCTTCTCGATAACGACGCGTCCCGGCGACGGCAGTTTATAGATGCCGTGCTGTAATGCGTCCTTTGCCTTGTCGATGTACGGCTCGGTGGTGTAAATAGAGAAAATTTTCTGCTTCGCCTCCACCCGCGCCGCGGTTCCGACAGCCTTGCCGAAGGCGAGCCGCATGCCTTCGGACACACGGTCTGCTCCGGCCCCGGTTGCCTGCTTGTTTTCACGGAGCACGTGATGCGGATAGGTGCGGAGCTTGAGGTGGAAGTTCATTCTCCCGACTTCCTTCATGAGGCGGCGGTTGATGTTGACACGCGCTGCCTCGAGGGCGGTGTGGCGGATCTGGCATGCCTCGTCGACGAGAATGGATGCTTCGATCGGGAAGTCGTCCCGAAGGTTGCCCATGTCGTACTGCACGATCTTGCTCCCGGGCACACCTCCCATATATTCACGCCGTGTATACGCCCTTTTTGAAATATTCCTGTACATTTTTGCTGGTTTTCTGACCATTGAACAACACCCCTCGGATGATTAAACGTGCTTTAAAAAAAGGTCATATATCATAATAAACCTACCGGACGAGCCTGCATTGCTGCATCAGGTTGAGGACATGCCGGCGGAGTTCGGCAAATTCAACGGATGTACGGTCTCTCGGACGCGACAGGTCAACGGTGATATTGTCGCAGATCCTCCCCGGCCGCGGGCTGAGCACAACGATGCGGTCGGCAAGGAAAACCGCCTCGTCAACGCTGTGAGTGACAAAAATGATGGTCTTTTTTGTCTTTTCCCAGATCTCGAGCAGTTCCTGTTGCATGACGTTGCGCGTCTGGGCATCGAGTGCCCCGAATGGCTCGTCCATGAGCAGCACGTCGGGATTGTTGGCAAGCGCCCGGGCTATCGCAACCCGCTGGCGCATTCCGCCGGAAAGCTCGAATGGGTAGGCATTCCTGAACTGGACAAGGCCCACAAGATCGAGATATTCTTCCGCGATCCTGGTCCGGGCCTCCCTGGTTTCACCCTTCATTTCGAGCCCGAATGCGATATTGCCAAGCACCGTACGCCAGGGAAAGAGGGAGTACTCCTGAAACACCATGCCGCGTTTGGGATCCGGCCCGGTAATCGTCTCTCCGTCGACCGTCACCGTCCCGCTGTTTGCGGCGTCGAGCCCCGCGACGATGCGCAGGAGCGTGGTTTTTCCGCACCCCGACGGCCCGACGAGACAGACGAATTCCTCGTCTGCAATCTCGAGACTGATGTCCTCAAGGGCAACGGTCGATTCGGGTCCCTCTTTGGCAAACGTCCTGTTGACATGACTGATGGACACGCCGCTCATGTTCGCACCTCCCCTGCACGCCACCGCTCGACGCGCCCCTCGATATAGTGACGGAAAACCATGTCGATGACGAGCCCTATCAGCCCGAGCAGGAGCATGTAGACCACGACATTGGAGGTCTGGTGGAGGTTGTAGTACCACCACAGCTTCTGGCCGAGGCCGTACTTGCCCCCGCCGGCGCCGAAGAGCTCCGCTGCCACAAGGCACATCCACCCCACCCCCATGGCGATCCGGATGCCTGCGGTGATGGACGGGATTGCCGATGGAAAGGCGATGTACCGGATGAGGCTGATATCCCGCGTGCATCCGAGGACCTTGCCCGCCTCGACAAAAACCCGCGGGACGCTTTTGAAGCCGGTGTATGTATTGATGAGGATCGGGAAGAAGCACCCGACAAAGATGACGAATCCTGCGGACTCATGGGTCAGTCCGAACCATATGATGGCAAAAGGGATCCATGCGAGCGGCGGGACGGGCCTGAGGATTTCCACGATCGGGTTGATGAACCGGTCGAAATCACGGTACCATCCCATGGCGACACCGAGGGGTACGGCCGTGACAAGGGCCGCACCAAGCCCGATGGCGAAGTGGAGCAGGCTGATTTCGAAATCGATAAGCAGGGTTCCCCGCGAGACGAGATCGAGAAAGGAACCGGCAACATCCGTAAAACTCGGGAGATAGAACCTGTTTTGGACGATCAGATCCGCGACTGCCTGCCAGAGGATGATTGTGGCGATGATCGCCGATATGCCGAGCAACGTGCCTTTTCGGGTATTCCAATGCTCTTTCATGAATAACAAGTCCCTGCCCTGTCGTGCCGGGAGGGGCGGCAATCCCCGCATAACGGTCCGAAGCCTCCCGTACCTCCCGCATATACTACAGGAAGCCACGAGAGAAAAAAAATTCTGTCCGTGGAGGGACTATCCACGGGCTGCGGCATAGAAGGAGAGATCAAACATATCCTCCTTCGTCAGCGGCTTTGAAATGTAGCCGAGTTCGTACTGGACATTCGTGTACCCGACCACCGAATCGACAATCAGGTTCGGGTCGGAGATCCAGGTGCCGTCCCAGTCATTCAGCGACTGCCTGATGATAACAGGATCCTGGCCGGTCTTTGCCGCAAAGATCTCCGCGGCCTCATCAAGGTGTGCGAGGTTGTATTCGGTCGCTTTGATGTGGGTTTTCACGATCTGGGTAACCATGTCGGGGTGGTTCTGGATCAGGTCGCCGCTCGCCACCAGCACGCAGCAGGCATGGTTCGCCTCGATCTCGCCCGAGGATACGACGGTCCTGCCGTTGCCCTCTGCGGCAATGATGGCAGGTGCCGGATGCGGCAGGAAGACGCCGTCAACCTGGCCGGCAGTAATCGCGGTGATTGCGTCGCCCGGTCCCATGCCGATGATCTGAACGTCGGTGGCCGGATCGAGATTGTTTTCAAGCAGCCAGTTGCGCAGCAGCGTATCCTGGATGGTGCCTGCCGGGAACGTCGCGATTTTCAGCCCTTTCAGGTCTGCAGGGGTTTCGTAGGGGATATCGTTTTTAAGAACCAGATCCGAGCCCTGTGTCTGGACGCCGGCGATAATCTTTGCATCGAGCCCGTTGGCAATAGCCGAGATGACGGGTGCGGCGCCGACGTAGGCGATATCAAGCTCTCCGGCGAGCATCGCCTGCATCTCGGGCGCACCGGTTGGGAATTCGTAATCGGTCACTTTTGTAACGCCGAACGGTGCAAGATCCTCCGCCCACCAGCCCTTTT
Organism: Methanomicrobiales archaeon; assembly: GCA_013415665.1. GTDB lineage: Archaea > Halobacteriota > Methanomicrobia > Methanomicrobiales > Methanomicrobiaceae > LKUD01. Next base: position 1,850 of record JAAEEQ010000050.1, on the reverse strand, counting down.
CCATCGCCGTCATGTGGGCGATCTGGTGGGTGCTGGGCTGGTAACCGATGCGCAGTTCGGTCACCGTCTGCTGTCCTGGTCCGGACGGTTCTATGCAGCCTGAAATGACCACGCATGCAAGGAGCAGCGCGGCAGCGGCAATGCATAATCCTGTTGTATGTCTCATCGCCATGTTCCTCCTCAACCGGATATCCGGTAGGTACAGACAGGTCTTTATGCAGAATATAAAAGACTATCGAATGTAGCGGATAAAAATGCCCCTATTGTATAAAATATAGAAATTATTTACTTTTTTGTACTAGATCAAATCGATTATTGTATAGGGTGGGCTGCCGCAGCCGTGCCGGCATCCCGCCGTGCCGCCGGCGCACGGGGGAGCGGGAAAAGAGGCTGAGGCGAGCGATTAATCACCGTTCACCGCATTCATATACTAAGAAAGGATGCGATGACGATGCAGGGTGATCCGTTACGCAAAGGGCGCCTCGGCACCGAACGTCCGCGGGAGGTCGCCGAGTTTCTCTCCTCGATGGCTGCGGACCGGTGGATAGCCCGGGCCGATATCCTCGTTGATATTGCCCATCTCCGGATGCTCCGGCGACAGGGGATTGTAGAGGAGGCGCCTGCCCGGGCCCTGCTCGGGGCGCTGGTCGGGATGGCTGACGGCGGTGTGCCGGAAACGGCATTTGACGACCGGTACGAGGATATTCATGCCGGCATCGAGGCGCAGCTTATGGCTCTTGCGGGTGCCGATGCAGGCGGACGCCTGCACATCGGCCGTTCGCGCAACGATGAGGTGGCAACGTGCCTCCGGGTCGTGCTTCGCCGGGAGATGCTTGCCCAGATGGCGGCGATTGCGGATCTCCGGGCGGTGCTGATCGATGTCGCCGGACAGCATACGGAAACCGTGATGCCGGGATTCACCCACCTGCAGCATGCGCAGCCCACGACGCTTGCCCACTATCTGCTGGGCTATGAACAGGCCTTTTCCCGGGACTTCGGGCGCCTGAAGGACGCATTCGCCCGGGTAGACCGCTGCCCCCTCGGCGCGGCGGCGTTCGCATCGACGGGATATCCCATTGATCGTTCCTATACGGCCTCGCTCCTCGGCTTTTCCGGGATCGAGGAGAATACCATGGATGCAGTGTCGGCACGTGATTTTGCCCTTGAGGCGCTCGCCGCGTGGTCGGTACTGATGATCACGGCCAGCAGGCTCTGCGAAGAGCTGATTGTCTGGAGTTCCGCGTTCGTCGACTTTGTCCGGCTTGACGATGCCTACTGCTCGACAAGTTCGATCATGCCCCAGAAGAAGAATCCCGATACCGCAGAGATCCTGCGCGCCAAGTCGGGTGCGGTCAGTGGGGCGCTCTCTGCCGCACTCATGGTCGTGAAAGGGCTGCCTATGAGCTACAACCGTGATCTGCAGGACCTCACCCCCCACCTGAAGCGTGCAGCGGAGACCGTCGGCGACTGCCTCCCGCTGCTTGCCGGCATGATAGCAACCGCACGCTTCAATACGGAACGGATGCGGGAGGAGGCGGGACGCGGCAACTCGACGGCAACGGATCTTGCCGACGTGCTGGTACGCGAGTTCGGCCTCCCGTTCCGGACCGCCCACGGCATCGTGGGCCGTGCCGTACGGATGGGCCGGCTCGATGCGGCTTCCCTTGACGAAGCTTCCCGTGACATGGCCGGGATTTCACTGGCTGATCGCGGCGTGACGCCCGCCGTTGTCGAGCGGGCGCTCGACGTCGCCTTCTCGGTGAGAAGCCGGAACCATGCCGGCGGCCCTGCCCCTGCAGCAACCGCCGCCCATGCCGCCAGCCGGAAAAAGGCGCTTGCCGGGGACCGGG
>JAAEEQ010000163.1 GCA_013415665.1 Methanomicrobiales archaeon | reverse complement strand
AAAATGGCAAAGGCACCTGCGAAAGGCCTGCTGATCGTCAAGATCACCGAGGTCTTCGAGTGTGCACCCGGCCCGAACGCCGGTGCGAAAATCCTCTGAACACCTTTTTTTCTGGGCATCCCGGGCAAGAGTTTATGTACCGGGGATGCGAAAACGATGGCGTACGCCTGGTCCGGGCCGTAACCCCGGTGCCGGGACAGCCCTGGAGGTGGCCTGAATGCGTAGAATATGCCTTTGCATGGGAGTGATTCTTCTTGTTGTTGCATGTACGGCCCCGGCGGCAGCACGCGGCCCTGCCATCGGTGATATTGCGGCGGGGGACACGATCTTCTGGTACGAGGAAGGGCTGAACCTGACGGGATTGCGGGATTCGGTGACGAACAATCCCCTGACCGCGCTCCGGCGCTATTCCGGGGACGATCCGTCGAAAGCAGTCCTTTCAGAGCTTCCTATCAGCGACGATACCAGCTTCGACGTGCCCTCGGTGCTGATCGATACCAGCCCTGCGGTCTATTACGGGTATACGCCCGCCGACGGGGCGACGGTCTCGGTCATCGTGTGGAAACCGGAACTCTCCCTTGGCGTGACCCTTGCGAACCCCTGGCATGCGGACGCAGTGGAAGGGCTTTCGCTCCCGGAAGGAACGGCGATTGCCTTCAAGATAACGTCGCCGTATGTGGGGACGTCTTACCGGGTGGGATCGACGTATGCCGCACGCGTGGACCTCGTTTTCACGACCCCGGGGGGTGGAGAGCTGACGGCACTGCAGGGGAAGGACTTTTCCGGCATGCTCGTCGACACCCCGGTCTTTTATACCGATGATCCGGGAAAGCCGGGTTCGATCGTCTTATCGGGACTGGAGAAGGGGACCTATACGGTGCAGGCCCGGTGGAATGCTCCCCGTTCCTTTGCCGATGAAGCCGAGGATTCGAATGAGGTGGCGTTCTCCTACGGGCAGGGATCGGAGCCGACAATAACCGTGCAGCCGACGGCAACACCCGCCACCCCGTCCCCTGCCCCGACAACCGTTCCGGCGACCACCGTGCCGCCAACGCCCGTTCCTGCAACCACATCCCCGCCGGAAACGACCGTGCCTCCAACATCGCCGGCCTCCCCAACCCCGACGCAGGCGGGTACGGGCGCGATGGGAGCGGTCATGGCGGCAGCCGCACTGCTGCTCATTGCGTCGAAGAAATCCTGACCACCATTTTTTTCACTCGTACCGCAGCGCCTCTATCGGGTCGAGGCGTGCCGCTTTCCATGCCGGATAGAGCCCCGCGAGCATGCTCGTCCCGATGCCGAACGCCAAGCCGAGCACGATGTAGATCACCATTGTTTCCAGCAGCGGCGCCTCCCCGCGAAAGCCGTACGATGAGAAGAGCGACGATGTGGCGGCTGCCGCGATCCAGTACCCGATGCCGGCGCTGGCGATGCCGCCGATGATGCTGCCCGCGATCCCCAGGATCAGCGCCTCGAAGAGGAATATCAGCATTACCTCCCCCCGGCGGGTGCCGATGCTTCGCAGCACCCCGATCTCGCGTGTCCGCTCGGTCACGGAGATGATCATGACATTGAGGATGCTCACGCTCGCAACGAGCAGCGATACGGCCCCGATGCCGACCAGCAGAATGTTCATGGCATCCACGGTCTGGTAAAAAATCTCGAGAATCTCACGGGAATCCGTGATGTCGTAGTTTGTATCGCGCTTGTTGAGCTGGCTGTCGATGGCGCCCTTCACCACTTCGAGGTCGTCGAGCGTGCGCATCTTCACGATCACCTGGCTGTAGTTTTTCACCCCGTACACGCCTTCGTACCACCCTTTGGAGACGATGACGGCGTAATCGGGATTGATGTCGATGGCCATGCCCCGTTCGGCGGCGATCCCCACGACCCGGACACTCTCGTTGCCGAGCTCGATCCGGTTGCCGGCACCGATTTCGTAATCGTCGGCGAGCAGGGTGCCCATGACGCATCCGGCGGCGACGGATTTCGGGTAGACACCCGTGTCCAGATCGACGAGGAGCGGAATGTCCTCCGCGTCGAGCACGTACATCATGGCGTACCCGCTGGTATCGCCCACCCGGATGCGTTCTGCAGTGCGCACCATCGGAATGACGGCGTTCGTCCCCGCTGCCTTCCTGATCGCGTCCACGTCGCGGGCGGATATACTGGACGGGAGCTGGTTCCTGGGATCAAAGGGATCCCCGCTCGATACCGCGAGATGCGGTGTTATCAGGATCGTATCGCTCACGTCGGAGACGAGCCCGGCAAAGAGGAGGGTGATGCTGTTGCCGAGAATGCCCAGCGATGCGAGTGCAATGACCCCGATGATGATGCCGATCGTCGCAAGGGCCGACCTCACCGCATGCCTCCTCAGGTTGCGCCCGGCAAGCGAGAAGAACACCGCCCCAGAACGCCCTTTCGCCTCCTTCCTGTCAGTCATGGCGGAGCGCCTCGATGGGGGTGAGCTGTGCCGCTTTCCATGCGGGATAGAGCCCGGAGAGGGTGCTGATGGCGATCCCGAACGCGATGGCGAACACGATGTACGCGATGGATGTCGCATCGAAGATCGTCGCGTTCTCCCCGAATGTCGTTCCTGCCGTGAACGCCTGGATGGCAATGACGCTGATGGCGTATCCCGCGATGGCGCTGATGACGCCGCCGACGATGCTGCCCGCGACGCCGAGCAGCATGGCCTCGAAGAGAAACATCCGGAGTATTTCGCTTCGCATGGCCCCGAGAGAGCGCATGATGCCTATCTCGTGGATGCGCTCGGCCACGGAGATGTACATCACGTTGAGGATGTTCACGGCGGCGACGATGAGCGACACGCCGCCGATCGCGACGAGAAACGTCGTTATCTGGGCATAGTAGTCCTCGTACTGG
>JAAEEQ010000162.1 GCA_013415665.1 Methanomicrobiales archaeon | reverse complement strand
ATCCGGTTGATAGCCGCCGTCCTGGTGGTGTAGTGGGCGCAGAGCTTCGAGATCATCGAGTCGTAATGGGCCGGGATGGTATAACCCATGTGGATGCCGGAGTCCACCCTGATGCCGGGCCCGCCGGGGGAGCGGTACCGGACGATCTTGCCCGGGTCGGCCGTGAAGTTGTTGAGCGGGTCCTCGGCGTTGATCCGGCATTCGATCGCGTGGCCCCTGATGGCGATATCCTCCTGCGAAAGGTGCAGTTCCTCGTCCGCTGCAATGGCGATCTGCTGCCGGACGAGATCCATGCCGGTGATCATCTCGGTGACGGTGTGCTCGACCTGCAGGCGGGTGTTCATCTCCATGAAGTAGTACTCGCCGTCTGCGTAGAGGAACTCGACCGTGCCGGCGTTGGTGTAATCCGACTCTTTGGCGACCGTCAGGGCCGACGCCGCCATCTTTTCGCGGAGCTCCGGGGTCATGATCGGGCAGGGCGCCTCCTCCACCAGTTTCTGGTGGCGGCGCTGGATGGAGCACTCGCGGTCGTAGAGGTGGATGCGGTTGCCGTGCCTGTCGCAGAGGATCTGGAACTCGATGTGGCGGGGCTTGACCAGGTACTTCTCGATAAAGACCGTCGCGTCCCCGAACGCGGACTCGGCGATCCGCATGCTTTTTGAGATGGCCTCCTCGAGCTCGGCCTCGTTCTCGACGATATGCATCCCGATGCCGCCGCCGCCGGCGCTTGCCTTGACGATCACGGGGTAGCCGATATCGGCGGCGATTGCCTTTGCAGAGTCGATCGAGGTCACCCCGTCGGGCGTGTAGGGAAGCACCGGCACGCCCGCATCCTCCATCATGTGCTTGCTGCCGAGCTTCGAGCCCATCGCCTCGATGGTCTTTCCGGACGGGCCGATGAAGGTGATGCCTTCAGCCTCGCAGAGATAGGCGAAATGGTGGTTCTCCGCCAGGAAGCCGTAGCCGGGATGGACCGCCTCGGCACCGGATTTATGCGCGATGTCGACGATCCGCTCCATGTTCAGGTAGCTCCTGGAGGGGTGCGCCTCGCCGACGCAGAACGACTCGTCGGCGTACTTGACATGGAGGGAGTTTTTGTCGGGCGTGGAGTAGATCGCGACCGTCTCGATGTCCAGCTCGCGGCAGCCCCGCATGATGCGGATGGCGATCTCGCCCCGGTTGGCAATCAGGACTTTTTCGAAATATTTCATTCGATCACCAGCAGGACGTCACCGTTCTGCACCACGTCGCCGGCGTCCACGAATATCTCGGTAACCGTACCGTCACGCGGGCTGGTGACGGGGTTCTCCATCTTCATCGCCTCGAGCACGACCAGGGTCTCGCCCTTCTTCACCTCGGCCCCGCGGCGCACGACCACTTTCAGCACCATGCCCTGCATGTTGCTCTTCACGCCGCCTTCGATGTCCTCGTGCGGGATGCGGGATTCGGGCTTGACACCGGCCTGTACGGCGCTTCCTTCAACCGAGATGATCCTGACGGCAAAGAGCTCGCCGTCGACCTCGACCTCCATGAAGCTCGGGATCTCCGCTCCCTGCTGGGCGCGGACCTCTTTTCTGGGCAGCGGCTCGGGAGCACGCTCTCCCTTGAGAAACGAGGGTGCGATGGCGGGGTAGAGGATATAGGTGAGGATGTCCTCCGGCTTTCTGACCAGCCCGAGGTTCTGCGCCTGCTCGGCGCTTTTTTCGTATACCGGCTCCAGCAGATCCGCGGGCCGCCCCTCGTACGGGTGCTCGTCGCCGATGATCAGCGTGCGGATGTCATCGGAGATCGGCGCGGGTGGGCGGCCGTAGAGCCCCCGCACGTAATCCTTGACCTCCTTGGTGACGTTCTTGTACCGCTCGCCGCCCAGCAGCACGTTTAAGACCGCCTGCGTGCCCACGATCTGGCTCGTCGGGGTCACGAGCGGCGGGTACCCGAGATCCTCCCTGACATGCGGGACCTCGGCAAACACGTCATCCATGCGGTTGAGCGCGTCCTGTTCTTTTAACTGCGAGACGAGGTTAGAGATCATGCCGCCCGGCAGCTGGTAGAGCAGCACGTTGCTGTCGACCCGCTCCGAGATGGGATCCACGAGGCCGGCATATTTATCGCGCAGGGCAAGGACGAGGTTTCTGACCTCGCGAAGCGCCACGAGATCGATCCCGGTATCCCGGGGCGTCCCTTTCAGGCTTGCAATCACGCTCTCCGTCGGGGGCTGTGACGTGCCGAGGGCGAAGGGGGACATGGCGGTATCAAGAATATCGACGCCGGCCTCGATCGCTGCCTGGTAGCTCATCGGCGCGATCCCGGACGTCGAGTGGCTGTGCAGGTCGACAAGAATGTCCATCTCCTCCTTGATGCCGGTGATAAGATCGCGGGCAGCTTCGGGCATGATCAGCCCTGCCATGTCCTTGATGCAGATCGATTCGCAGTCGTGGGCGTAGAGGTCACGCGCCATGTCGACAAAGCGTGCGACGGAATGGACCGGGCTCGTGGTATAGCAGATGGTTCCCTGGAGGTGGGCCCCGACGTCCCGGACGACATCCATCGCCTTTGTCATATTGCGGACATCGTTGAGGGCGTCGAAGACGCGAAATATGGCGACGCCGTTGTCCGCGGCGGCCTCGACGAATTTTTCGACGACATCGTCGGGATAGTGGCGGTACCCGACGAGATTCTGGCCGCGGAGCAGCATCTGGATCGGCGTTTTCTGCAGCTCCGCCTTCAGCGCCCGCAGGCGGTCCCAGGGGTCGTCATTGAGGTACCGGATGCAGCTGTCGAAGGTCGCGCCTCCCCATGCCTCGACCGAAAAGAATCCGATATTGTCGATCGCACGGGCAATCGGGATCATATCCTCTGTTTTGAGCCGTGTTGCGATAAGCGACTGATGTGCATCCCTCAGCGTCG
>JAAEEQ010000161.1 GCA_013415665.1 Methanomicrobiales archaeon | reverse complement strand
TCCGCAAACTGGGCCTTCGGATCGCCGCCTTTCTGGAGATAGAAATCCGCGCCGTTGTTGATCGCCTCGATGACGACATCTTCACGGCCCCGGCCGGTGAACAGGACGAAGGGGATGCTATTGCCCGAGCTCCGCACCTGCCGGAGGAACTCGATGCCGTCCATGTCGGGCATCTGGTAATCGGAGATGATGGCATCGTAGGTATCGAGCGTGGCGGCAGTGAGGGCATTCGTCGCCGATGTCAGGGTATCGACGATGAAATGCTCCCGGGTTTCAAGGAAGAGTTTGCAGATATCAAGAAGGGCGGGTTCGTCGTCGACGTAAAGGACTCGTATGGCATCAGGCATGGTCAGCGCCTCCCGGACACCGGCCGCGTTCCTGCGGGGAGGCTGTCTTCAATTGCAATGATAGAAAACCACGAGGCATTGTTTTCCTGTTCGCCCTGCAGTACGGGAATTCCGGAAGAATCGAGAGAGAAGCACATTGTATTCCTGCCTTACTGGTCCGGCAACCGCGCCTGCCGGCGGAGGGTTTGATGGTGAACAAAGATATGGCGATCACGGCCTGTTATTCGGAAGAGAACAGAACCTGAACGCAGATCTGTCGGGAGGGTGCTGATGTTCGGGACACCCGTTATTCCTTTTGTTCTGATACCTTTGCGATATAAAAATAAATAAATTATTCAATCGGCACGATCGGACCGGGGGCCGTCGCGTATCAGGCGGCTGTCGCCGCAAGCATCTGTGCCGGGAGTCCGGGGTTCGTGAGGCATCGCCCCGGACCGTCCATTCTTTTTTATGCATGGTCTGCCGATACTTCAGCACCGGCACCCGCTCCGGTTCCGGCATGCCGGCCCCGACGTGCGGGCCTGCACAAAAAGGAGGAATGAATGAACCGGCAGGAAGAAACAGAGCAGCCCGGGCCACTCATCGCCGGCATCCTGAAAAAAATTACGGAGTGCTGGCTCTCCGGGAAATACGAGGAGCTCGGGCAGTATTTTCACCCGGATATCGTGGTTGCCGGGCCGGATTTCACCATCCGGGCGCAGGGGCGCGAGGCCTGCATCGAGAGCTACCGCGATTTCTCCCGTGATGCGACCGTTGAGAAGTACCTTGAGTCCGAGCCCGATATCGCCGTGTTTCCCCGGACCGCAATTGCAGGGCACCATTACGAGATCGTGTATGCTATCGGGGAGCAGCGCTTTCACGAGACCGGGTCGGAAGTCTTTGTTTTTTCCCGGACACCGGCGGGATGGAAGGCCGTCTGGCGGGCGGTCGCCGCAGGCGCCCCGCCGCAGGATATGACCGACTATTAAGGGATTTTCCCACCGGGAAAAGAACGGAGATCAGGCAGCGCCGGGCGCCCTGCCGCTGTGAAACTCCCGTTTGAGCTCCTCGAGGCGGAGTTCCATGCACCGCTCGCCGGAGGCCATGGTTTTGATGGCCTCGAAGAGCTGTTCGCCCAGCCGCATCGTCATGTCCGTGGTGCGGGTGGACAACTCGAGAAACCGTATCAGCCGCCGGAACACATCGACGCTCTGCGAGAGGCGCCTGAATTCCTCGATAAGCCTGCTGTCCGCACCGGAGCGGCGGGCGAACTCGATCTCGTTTGCGATCCGGGCTTTTTTATTGAGGATATACTCGACGGCGTCGAACAGCTGCCGGTGCGTCGTCGGGATAAGGATATAGTCCTCGATCAGGTGGCCGTACTGCTGGATCTCGTCGGGAGTCAGATGCTTTGCCGTGTGCATGGCAACGGGTATCTCGCGGGTGCCTGTATCGGCCTTCAGGTGTTCCAGTGTCTCCCACCCGTCCATCGGGCGCATCCGCACGTCCAGAAGGATAAGGTCAGGTGTCATGTCTTCGAGGAGAGCCAGGCACTCCTCCCCACCGGATGCCGTCGCCGTCCGGTATCCACCGCGTTCCAGCATCGATCGCAGGACATCCGCGACGATCGGCGAGTCATTGACCACCAGTATGCAATACATTAAACGCCCCCTCCCGGCTGCGGCATTCCGGCCCCTCCACCACCCGGACCCGGTTTTGCGCGATACATTTTAATACTCGTTCCTGTTATATAAATAATCCTTTTTAATAACCGGATCAGAGATCCGGCTTGCCCTTCAGCGCTTCTGCCAGCAGCCGGGCACCCGCTTCGATGTCGTTCGTGTCGACGACCTCGACCGGCGAGTGGATGTAGCGTGCCGCGATGGAGAGCGGGATGCTGGGAATGCCCTCGCGCACCAGGTGGATGATAGTCGCATCGGTGTTGCCGCCGGTCCCGACCTCGAGCTGGTACGGGATCTGGTTCTTTTCGGCGGTTTCCCGGAGCCATGCGATCATCTTCTGGTTCGCAAGCAATCCGCGCCCCTGCGCACTGACCAGCACCAGCACCGGACCCTTGCCCATCTCGATGGATGACTCTTTCTTGGTGATCCCCGGGTGATCGCCCGGGATCGTGACATCGGTGGCGATGGCACAGTCGGGATCGAGGGCGAACGCGCTCACTTTCGCCCCTTTCAGCCCCACCTCCTCCTGCACGGTAAAGACGGCATAGATGGTATGCGGCGACTGCACCTTCTTCAGGGCGGCAATCAGGAGGGCAACGCCGACCCGGTTGTCCAGCGCTTTTCCCGTCAGCCGGCCGTTGGCAAGCGGTGCGCACTCGCGGTCGAGCGTGATGGGCGTGCCGATCTCGATGCCCATCCCGGCGACGTCCGTATCGCTCGCGGCACCGATATCGATGAACATATCATCGATTTTTATCTCTTTCTTGCGCTCTTCCGGCTCCATCATGTGCGGGGGTTTTGCCCCGATAACACCGGAAACCAGCCCTTTCGAGCCGTGGAGCAGTACCCGCTGGGTGAAGAGCGTCGGCCCGAACCAGCCGCCGATGGGCACGAATTTGATGAACCCCTTCTCATCG
>JAAEEQ010000049.1 GCA_013415665.1 Methanomicrobiales archaeon | reverse complement strand
GCGGGTGTTTCCGGCGGGCGAAGCGTTCTTTAATCCTGCTCATCCCAGCCCCCCCTGCATCGCCGCAACGTCGGCCACGTCCTTGTCGCCCCGTCCCGAAAGGTTGATGACCAGAATGTCGCCGGCATCGAGCTTTTCTGCTTCCCGCCGGGCGCAGGCGACGGCGTGGGCGGATTCGAGGGCGGGAATGATCCCTTCCATCCGGGAAAGGTACCGGAATGCATCGAGCGCCTCGCGGTCGGTCACCGCCTCGTACCTGACCCTGCCGGCGTCGCGCAGCATGGCGTGTTCCGGGCCTACGGAGGGATAATCCAGCCCTGCCGCCACGGAATGGGTTTCGCACACCTGGCCGTCGCCGTCCTGGAGCAGGTAGGACAGCGCACCCTGAAAGACACCCGGGGAACCAGCACAGAGCGATGCCCCGTGCTGCCCGGTCGCCAGTCCTGCACCTCCCGCCTCGGCACCGACAAGCGCGACGCCGGGATCCCCGGTGAATGCCGAGAACATGCCGATCGCATTCGAGCCGCCCCCGACACAGGCGACGACCGCTGCCGGCAGGCTGCCCTCGCGTTGTACGATCTGCCGTTTCGTCTCTTCCCCGATTACCGCCTGGAAGTCGCGGACGATACCGGGGAAGGGGTACGGCCCGACGCAGGAGCCCAGCAGGTAATGGGTCTCCCGGACGTTCGCAACCCAGTCCCGCATCGCCTCGTTGACGGCATCCTTTAAGGTCCGCGTCCCCTGCCTGACCGTGACAACACGGGCCCCCATCAGCTGCATCCGGAAGACGTTGAGCTGCTGCCGCCGGGTATCGGTCTCTCCCATGTAGACCTCCACCGGCAGGTTGAGGACCGCCCCCGCGATTGCCGTCGCCACCCCGTGCTGGCCCGCCCCGGTCTCGGCGATGAGGCGTTTTTTCCCCATGAACTGCGCCAGCAGCCCCTGGCCGAGGGTGTTGTTCAGTTTGTGTGCGCCGCCGTGGAGGAGATCCTCGCGCTTCAGATAGACCCTGCAGGAAAGATCGCGGGAGAGGTTGGCGCAGTAGGTAAGCGGCGTTTCGCGCCCCGCATACTCGTGCAGCAGGAAGGATAGCCGTTTTTCAAATGCAGGATCGCGGCGGATCCGGCGATAGGCTTCGTCGAGATCTCCAAGTGCTCCCATCAGGGTTTCGGGCACGTACTGCCCGCCGTACCGGCCGAATGTCGTGTCAGTCATGCTGTGTGCTCCGTGCTGCCCGTATGAATGCCCGGATTTTGCCGGGGTCCTTGATGCCCGGCTCCTGTTCGACGCCCGACGAGACATCCACGGCGTAGGGCCCGACCGCGGCAATCGCCGCCGAAACGTTCTCCGGGGTGAGCCCACCCGCGAGGATGACCGGGCGGGAGGATGCCCGCACGCAGGAACGGGCGAACGCGGGATCGAAGGGAAGCCCCCTTCCCCGGCTGCCGTCGACGAGGATCGCATCCCCGTCGTTGGGCACCGCATCGCCCGGCGCGACCATGCGGATGACCCGGATGCCGGAACGCACCGGGACGGAGACCCCCGCGGGCACCTGCACCGCCGACGGTGCGAGATCGACGATCGCCCTGATATCCCCCGGCGATGCCGAGGTGGTGACCGCCACTGTCGCAGCGAACGGCCCTGCAGCAGCAAAGATCTCCGCCGCACGCCCGGGTTCGACGGCCCGGGGCGACGGGCTCGCAAGCACAACCCCGATCGCATCCGCCCCTGCCCGGAGGGCGGCGCGGGCGTCCGCGACCGACGTGATCCCGCAGATTTTTACGCGTATACGAATCCCTCCAGGCGGTGCCGCCGGTTTTTCGATGCCATGATCGCCGAGCCTATCAGGAAGGCATCGCAGCTGCCGCGAAGCTGCCGCACGTCGCAGGGCCAGAGGATGCCGCTCTCCGAGACCACCACGCGCCCGCTTCCAGCGGCCATCGCGAAAAGGCGGGGCGTGGTGGAGAGATCAACGGCGAGTGTCCGCAGGTTCCGGTTGTTGATGCCGATCAGCCCGGCACGGGTCTGCAGGGCCAGCGCCATCTCCTCCCGGGAATGCACCTCCACGAGCGGTTCAATCCCGAGGGCAAGCGCCGTATCGACAAACGCAGGCAACCGCCCACCGAGGACCCGGGCGATCAGCAGCACGGCATCCGCGCCGAGCAGGCGGGTTTCGGCAAGCTGCCGCTCATCGATGATGAAGTCTTTCCGGAGCAGCGGCACGTCGGTCACCTCCCGGATGCTCGCGAGGTTCTCGGTGCTCCCCCCGAAGAACGAGGGTTCCGTCAGTACCGAGAGCCCGACCGCACCCGCCGCCACGAACTCCTTCGCGAGTGCGGCCGGCGTTCCCGCCTCAGCCGGGGCGATCCGCCCCCGTGAAGGGGAGGCGAATTTTACTTCGGCGATTACCGCATTCCGGTCCGTGCAGGACATGATCGCGTTTTTCAGGCTGCGTGCCGGCGGCAGGGAGGAATTTGAAAGATCGGTGCCGAGCCGGGCGACGCGCTCTTCGGTGCGGGCAAGGATCTCCTCGAGGATCATGCACTCCCTCCCGTTGCGCGGACCAGCCGGTCCAGGCACGCCGCGGCACGTCCCGAATCGATGGCATCCGCTGCGCGATCGATCCCACCGGCGAGATCCGGCGCCCTGCCGGCAAGGCGGATGGCGGCGGCGGCGTTGAGCAGCACGATATCACGTGCCGCCCCGTCCGCCCCCGCCAGCACCTCCCGGAGGATACGGGCGTTTCTTTCCGCATTGCCCCCCTGCAGGGCATTTTTACCGGCACGGGGGATGCCGAGCGCGGTACAGTCCAGCATATACGTCGTGATCCTGCCGTGATCGAGTTCCGCGACATATGTCGGGCCGGTGGTGGTGATCTCGTCAAGCCCGTCGCCGTGAACCACCATCGCCCGTTCCACCTCCAGCAGGGACAGCACGCCCGCGAGCGTTTCCACCAGACGGGGATCGTAGACGCCGAGCAGCTGCGCCTGTGCCCCCGCCGGATTGGTGAGGGGACCGAGGATGTTAAAGATCGTACGTATCCCGATCTCCTGCCTGACCGCCCGGGCATGGCGCATCGCGGGATGGTGCGCCGGTGCGAAGAAAAACGCAATGCCGGCGCTCTCGACGATTGCCGCGATCCGGGCCGGGTCCGCATTCAGGTTCACGCCGAGCGCTTCCAGCACGTCCGCCGAGCCGCACCGGGAAGAGACGCTCCGGTTGCCGTGCTTGACGATGCGGACCCCGGCACCCGCGGCAACGAAGGCGGCTGCGGTGCTGATGTTGAACGTCTGCGCACCGTCGCCCCCCGTCCCGCAGGTGTCCACGAGCGTGCCGCTGCCGGCGACGGCGACCCGGACGGCGGCATTCCGCATGACCCGGGCGCAGGCGGCAATCTCCTCCGCCGTCTCGCCCTTCATGGCAAGCGCCGTGATGAACGCGGCGATCTGGGCGGGGGTCGCGGCACCGGCCATAATCGCCTCCATCGCGCCGGCAGCCTCACCGGGGGAGAGGTCGGCCCCTGCTGCGGCGCGGGCGATTGCCTCCCGGATCATCCGCACCCCCCCGCACCGAGGAAATTGGCCATGATGCGGTTTCCCTGCCGTGTCAGGATGCTTTCCGGGTGAAACTGCACGCCTGTGATGGGGTACCGGCGGTGCCGGACGCCCATGATGCACCCGTCGTCAAGGCTGAAGGCCGTTATCTCGAGGCAGCCGGGGATGGTCTCCGGCGCGAGGACCAGCGAATGGTAGCGGGTTGCGGAAAACGGGCGCTCAAGCCCGGCAAAAACGCCCCGCCTGTCGTGATCGATCGGCGAGGTGCGCCCGTGCACCACGGCGTCCGCCCGGACAACCGACGCACCGAACGCATGCCCGATGGCCTGGTGACCGAGACAGACGCCCAGTGTCGGGATCTCTCTGCCGATGCCGTCGCAGACATCCATATAAACCGCCGAATCCTCCGGGCGGCCCGGGCCCGGCGAGAGGACGATCCGTTCGCAGTCGATCCTGCAGATCGCGTCGTAGGGCGTATCGGATTTGACGACAACCGGCTCGGCGCCCAATGCCCCTATCTGCTGGCAGAGGTTGTACGTGAAGCTGTCGTAGCTGTCGATGACGAGCACGTTCATGCCTGCACCGCCTCCCCGATTGCCTGCCGCATGGCATGCCCCTTGTCCTCGGTCTCGATCCACTCGCTCTCCGGATCCGATCCGGCGACAATGCCCGCCCCGACCTGGAACGACGCGACGCTCTCCCTGACCTCGACGGTCCGGATCGCGATCGCAAGATCGAGGCTTCCGGCAAACCCGATATGCCCGATCGCCCCGGCATACAGCCCCCGCCGCCTGCCCTCGACATGCTCGATCAGCTGCATCGCCCGGATTTTCGGGGCGCCTGAAACGGTTCCCGCCGGGAAACACGATGCAAGGACGTCGAAACAGTCCTTCCGTTCCGAAAGCTCCCCGCTCACCGCCGAAACGATGTGCTGGACATGGGAAAATTTCTCGATTTCCATGAATGCATCAACCGTTACACTGCCGTACCGCGAGACCGCGCCGATGTCGTTTCTGGCGAGATCCACCAGCATCACGTGTTCGGCGCGCTCCTTCGCGTCGGCGAGCAGTTCCTGTTCAAGACGGGCATCCTCCGCGGGCCCGCTGCCGCGGGGGCGGGTGCCGGCGATCGGCACCGTCATGACCCGTCCGTTCTCGACACGCACCAGCATCTCCGGGCTGCTGCCGGCAACCGCCAGGTCGGGAAACTCCAGGAAGTACATGTACGGGCTGGGATTCCGCCTGCGCAGCGCACGGTAGATCGCAAAGGGGTCCCCTGCAAAGGGGCAGGCGATCCTGCGGGAAAGGACGGCCTGAAAGATATCCCCGGCCAGAATATGCTCCTTGAGGCGGAGAACGCCCTCGCAGAATTCGGTCCGGGACAGCGACGAGGTGCAGGCGGGGTCCGGGCAGCCTTTTCCCGCAGGTGAACCGGTGTCTTCGGGCGGCAGCGCCCGGATACGCTCGGCGAGAGCGAATATGGCTGCCCTGCCCTGTTCGTACGCACCGCGAAGGTCCTGGACGCCTGCCGTGTCCACCCCCCGCACCACCGTCAGCGTCCGCTCCCGGTGATCGATGACGATGCAGTCGGCTGCCAGCATGAACCGGGCAACCGGCATCCCGGGATCGCCCGGTACGGCGGGGCGGACGGATGGGCAGATCGCATAGACCGTGTCGTATGCAACATAGCCCGCCATCCCCCCGGCGAACCGCGGAATATCCGGCGGTACAATCGAAATCCGCCGCATGATGTCCCGCAGTGCCTCCACCGGATCGGCTGCGCCCGCCTCTCCCCGGGGGGCGAGGCAGCGGGTATCGCCTTCGAGCGTCACCTCGCCGCCCGCGCCGATCGCGACGGTCAGGCGGGGCTCGGTGCAGATGCAGGAATACCGCGCGGTTTTTCCGCTTCCCTCCAGCGATTCGAGGATGAATCCCCTTGCCGAACGGAAATGCCGGTAGAGCGCCGCGGGCGCTACGTCGGAAAGCGGGATCGTGCCGCAGATGCAGATGACCGCCGGACGGGGATCCGATGCGGCCAGCCTCAGAAAAGCGGCTGGTCCCGGCCTGATGTTAATCTCGAGCCCTTTCAGGGCTGTATCCAGTCCACCGGCATCACCCCGTCACCGGCAGGTGGCCCAGCGATTCCCGGACGAGATCGACAGGGTATTCGTAATCGGCAAGCGATCCTGCAAAGTAGGCCTCGTAGGACGACAGGTCGAAATGGCCGTGGCCGCTGTTGTTAAAGACTATCGTCTTTGCCTCGCCGGTCGTGCGGCATTCCAGCGCACAATCGATAGCGGCTTTGACGGCGTGGGCGGCTTCCGGTGCGACGATGATGCCCTCCGTCCGGGCGAACGTGACCGCTGCCGCAAAGACCTCGTTCTGGTGGTACGCGGTGGCCCGGATCAACCCGTCCGCGTGCAGGCGGGAGACGATGGGAGAATCGCCGTGGTACCGCAGGCCGCCCGCGTGGATCGCCGGCGGCACGAAATCATGCCCGAGCGTGTACATCTTCATCAGCGGGGTCAGCCCCGCCACATCACCGTAATCATAGGCATACAGGCCCCGCGTGAGCGTCGGGCACGCGGAGGGCTCGACGGCGATGACATCAAGATCGGGCGTCTTCCCGGCCATCTTGTCCCTGATGAAGGGGAACGAAAAACCGGCGAAGTTCGATCCCCCGCCGACGCACCCGATGATAACATCGGCAGCGGCATCATCCATGGCAAGCTGCGCCTGCGCCTCCTGCCCGACGATGGTCTGGTGCAGGCAGACATGGTTGAGCACCGATCCCAGCGCATAGTTGGTGTTGTCGTGGGTGGCGGCATCCTCGACCGCCTCGGAGATGGCGATCCCGAGGGAGCCCGAGGTGTCGGGATCCCGTGCCAGCACCATGCGCCCGGCTTCGGTGCGGTCCGTCGGCGACGGGAGGCACTCCGCCCCCCAGGTCTGCATCATCATTTTCCGGTAGGGTTTCTGCTGGTAGCTTGCCCGGACCATGTATACCGTGCAATCCATGCCGAAGAGGGACGTCGCGAACGCGAGGGACGAGCCCCACTGCCCGGCGCCGGTCTCGGTGGCAAGCCGTTCGATGCCCTCCTGCATGTTGTAGTACGCCTGCGGCACCGCCGTGTTGGGCTTGTGCGATCCCGCCGGGCTGACGCCTTCGTACTTGTAGTAGATCCGCGCCGGCGTTTTCAGGTGCTCTTCAAGGCGCCGTGCCCGGTAGAGGGGGCTGGGCCTCCAGAGACGAAGGATGGAGGCAACCTCCTCGGGGATGTCGATGAACCGTTTTGCGCTGACCTCCTGGCGGATCAGCTCCTGCGGAAAGATTGCCGCAAGATCAGCCGGCACAATCTCCTTTCCGGTCTTCGGGTGAAGGTACGGCGGCATCGGAGAGGGCAGATCCGCAAGGATGTTATACCATCTCGACGGCATATCGCGCTCGTCGAGGATGAACTTCGTCTGCATGCATCCCTCTTTGTCGTGTATGTTAATATACATTATGGTGCAGGTATGTTCATTGATGTTTTTATTACTTCACCATCTGTCCGCCGTTCGGGCCGGAATCCGGGCAATGGGTTATAAGAACGAACGGGAATACCTCTCCCGGTGAACTGTTATGCCAGGTGCAGAGATGCTCAAAACCATGGTCGATGAACTGGACAAACTCATCAACGCCAACACCGTCGTCGGGGACGCCATCGACGCCGGGGATAAGACGATCATCCCGATCGCCGGATTCGGGTTCGGATTCGGCGCGGGAGAAGGCACGGGCGGCGACAAATGCGGTGGAGGAGCCGGTTCGGGAGCAGGAGGAAGCGTATCTCCCGTGGCAATCGTCATTGTCCATAAAGATCTCAAAGGGCCCGAATCCGTTCAGGTGCTCTCGCTGAAAAAGACCAACCCCGTCTCCGAGATCATCGGAACCCTCGGGGAGACGGTGATTCCGCAGGTTGCGGATGTCGTCAAGAGCACGGTGGGCCGCGAAAAGGCAAAAAAAGAACAGGCCCCCGCCGACATCCCCGTCACGGACGCAGAGGACACGGCATAACGTCGGCCGTGCATGATCCCCCTCCTGGTCATTGCAGGTGCCGCGATAATCGGCATCATCGCAGCAGCCCTGCTGCTCGCGCTCTACTGGATCAGGATCGAGATCTGCGGTCATATCGAACGGTACGGGAGGGCTTGCGCTGCAGGATCCGTCCGTTGGGGCTTGATCGGCGTGCACTACCGGAGCGATGATCCGTCCGTGGTGACGGTGCGAATCGGCAAAAGGGTCCTGGTGCGGCACCGTTTTTCTCCCGCAGAAGAACCGGAGGAGCCGGCACCGGCCATTGCGGCACCAACAGCCGCCACGCGCTTACCCTCTCCCGCCGAAGCCCGCCGCATGCTCGGGTACGTAAAAAAACCGCTTGCGGCGTTTCTCCGGTCCCTCTCCATCCGTCAGCTGCTCTGCTGCGTACGGCTCGGCACCGGCGAACCCTGCAGCACCGGCATGATTTACGGCTGGTTCTGGGCCCTCAAGGGCATGCTCTCGCCTGCCGATCGCATCAGGCTGCACATGGAGCCCGATTTCTGCAGGCCTGCCCTTGAAGGCGAATGCACCTTCGCCATCGGGATCGAGCACCCCCTGCTCGTCCTTTTTGCAGTCCTGCAGCTGCTTGCCGTTTCCGAGGTGCGCGGGATGCTCCGCGAGGCCATGGCATGACCGGGAGTGCGGCGACGGAGGGGCTGCTCGCGGCGGCGCCGGTGCGGCTCCCGGGGAGGACGATCATCCCGGTCGTGCTCAGGAGAGCGTTCAGCACGGGCGGATCCGTCTTCTATACCGCAACGCCCGTCGCGATCTGTATCGTCGAGGCGGATGCTGCCCGGCTTGTTTTCCTTGCCGGGGAAGAAGAAGGGATACAACGGCTGCCTGCCGCTGTCCTCCGCCTGATACGGGAAGAGCAGCGGGACCTGCAGGCCTCAGGGGGCTGAAAAGAACCGTGACGGCCACCGGGGTTTCTTTTCCCACCAGATCGAGGCGTACATCGTCGTCGCGGCGAGTGCAAATCCCCCGCCATCCGACTGGTTGCGATCGGCGAGATACCGGCGCAGGATGTGTTCCTGCCGGGCATCCGAAACCCCGAACCTCGGCCCGAAAAATGCCACCGCTTCGTCGAAGCCGTCAAAACGGTATGATTTTTCCAGGGGGGCCATGAGCACGCTCGGCGCGATGCCCATCTGGAAGAGGAGGTTGATGAGGCAGTCCGCTTTCGGCCCCGGGCAGTAGGGAACGCCGTGCAGTTCGTCCCAGAGATCCCGGTACATCCGTTCCCAGAGCGGCTCTCCCGCAAACCAGAACAGATAGACGCCTCCCGACGCGGCCTCATCCATTTTGCGCACCGCTGCGCCGATATCGTCCATCGCGAGCGAGAAGGAGGCGACGACCAGGTCATAGGGGGCGGCAAGGTCTGCTGCGGGATCGACATCCTCCCAGCGTTTGCGGACGACCGCGACCGGCCCGCATCCTGCCTGTGCCGCCCGTTCATGGAGGAGAGCCGCCATGCCCGCCGCCGGTTCGACGGCCGTCACCCGTGCGCCGCGTTCTGCGAGGGGGACCGCAAGGGTGCCGGGGCCGGAGCCGATGTCCAGAACGCTCATGCCATTGCGAACGGTGAGAAGCGAGAGGGTCTCGCTGATGCGTGTTTCGTACACCGCATCGACGTCATGCGCATACCGCTCCGCCTGCTCCCGCCGCTCCCACCGGCGGGACGCATCCGACCCCCGCTGGGACTGCCTGCTGGCCTTCTTGCGGGCCTGCCATATCCGGTTCCAGTCGATGGCGCTCGCTGCATCGCCGCAGTCCGCAGCGGCCGGCTTTTCGTCATTCATACCGCAACGCCTCGATCGGGTTGAGGTTCGCCGCCTTCCATGCCGGGTAAATGCCGGATGCAAGGCTGGTTACGATACCGAAGAGCATGCCGTAGGGGATGTAGAGCAGGCTTGAAGGAGCAAAAAGGTAACTCGTGTTCCCGTCGAGCATGACCAGCAGGGCAATGTAGCCGCCCGCAAAGGAGAGGACCCCGCCGATAGCCGATCTGAAGAAGCCGAGGAGAAATGCCTCGTACAGAAACATCCGCATGACCTCGAACCGCCGCGTTCCGATGGACCTGATAATCCCGATCTCCTTGATGCGTTCGGTCACGGACATCATCTGGACGTTGAAGATGCTCACGCCGGCGACAATAAGCGAGATGCCCCCGATTGCCGTCGTGAACGTCGAGATGCTGTTGAACGTGGTGAGGATGATCTCGAGGATCGCCTTGGTGTCGAAGACATCCACGACCGTATCGCGCTTGTTGAGCTGCTGGTCGATGGCATCCTTGACCGCATTGATGTCGTTGATGTCGCGCACCTTGACGATCACCTGATCGTAATCCTCCTCATCGTACACCGAGGCATACCACCGCTCCGAGACAATGAGCGCACTGTCCGGATTGATGTCGAAACCCACCCCGCGCTCATCGAGGATGCCAACGATGCGCAGCGTCGCTTCCCCGACGGTCACCCGGCTCCCCACCTTGAGATCGAAGTTGTCTGTCAGGACCCTGCCCGCCATCGCCCCACCGGTGCCCCGGAGGTAGATGCCGTCGGTGACGTCGAGCAGCAGGGGGATGTCGTCGGTTTTCATGCCATAGATCGTCACAACGCCACGCTCTCCGCCGACCTCGATCCGGTCGACGCCGAGATGCAGGGGAATGACATCATTCCCTCCGACGGCCCGTGTGATCTGCTGGAGCTGGCGTTCGGTGATGACAGCGTCCGACTGCCCGCTGCCCGGGCCAGTGCCCATGCCCGCGTGCGGGTAGACGACGACGGTGTCGCCCACGTCGGAGAGCGATTCAGAGACAGAAAGCACCAGGCTGTTGCCCAGGATGCCCATCGAGGCAATCGCCACCACCCCGATGACGATCCCGATCACCGCGAGCGACGACCGGAGCCAGTGGAGGCGGATGCTCCGCTTCGCGAATTCAAAAAAAATCATGCTATCTTTCCATCGACGATGGTAATCGTGCGGCGGGCGTATTCGGCGATGCGGGGATCGTGCGTCACCATAATGATGGTCGTGCCCTGCGCGTTCACCTCGG
>JAAEEQ010000160.1 GCA_013415665.1 Methanomicrobiales archaeon | reverse complement strand
ATCTTAACCCTCGGCGACGGCGTCTTCGAGGTGCAGGCGACCGCGGGCGACAACCACCTCGGCGGCGATGACTTCGACCAGCGCGTCATCGACTGGCTGGTGACGGAGTTCAAGAACCGCGAGGGCATCGACCTGACCAAAGACCTCATCGCCATGCAGCGCCTCAAAGACGCCGCGGAAAATGCGAAGAAGGAGCTCTCGACGCTGCAGAAGACGAATATCAACCTGCCCTACATCACCACCGATTCGAGCGGCCCGAAGTTCCTCGACATCGACCTGACCAGGGCAAAGTTCGAGCAGCTGATCGGCGATCTCGTTGAGCGGACCATCGGGCCGGTCAAGCAGGCCCTCTCCGACGCGAAGATCACCCCGGACAAGATCGACCACGTGCTGCTGGTCGGCGGGTCCATCCGGGTGCCGCTGGTGCAGGAGCGCGTCAAGGCGATCCTGAAAAAGGACCCCGACCAGGGCATCAACCCCGACGAGTGCGTCGCCATCGGCGCCGCCATCCAGGCGGGCGTACTGACCGGCGAGGCAAAGGACGTCGTCCTGCTCGACGTCACGCCGCTCACCCTCTCCATCGAGACCCTCGGCGGCATCGCCACCAAGCTCATCGAGAGGAACACCACCATCCCGACCCGGAAAAGCCAGATCTTTTCCACCGCTGCCGACAACCAGACCAGCGTCGAGATCCACGTGGTGCAGGGCGAGCGGGCGCTCGCACGGGACAACTTCACCCTCGGCAAGTTCCAGCTCCCCGGCATTCCACCCGCCCCCCGCGGGATCCCGCAGATCGAGGTGACGTTCGACATCGACGCCAACGGCATCATCCAGGTCTCCGCAAAGGACCTCGGCACCGGCAACGAACAGGCGATCACCATCAAGGGCGACCGGCGGCTCTCCGAGGACGAGATCAAGGACATGGTCAACAAGGCCAAGCAGTTCGAGGAAGAGGACAAGAAGAAGCGCGAGGAGATCGAGATCCGGAACAATGCCGACACCGCCATCTTCACCGCGGAAAAACTCTTAAAGGAGAGCAAGGAAAAGATCGAGACCGCCGAAGCCGAAAAGATCGAACAGGGCATTGCCGCCCTGAAAAAGGCCCTCGAGGCAGACGACTCCGAGCTCATCAAAAAGGAGATGGAAGTCCTGACCGAAGCCGTCTTTGCCGCCACCACCAAAATCTACCAGCAGGCGCAGGCCGAGGCGCAGGCGCACAAGGCGGGAGAACAGGAGTCCCCCAAAACCGACGACACCGTCGTGGACGCCGACTTCGAAGTCAAAGACAAGTGAGTGACGAAGAATGGGTGCGAAATCCTACTACGATATCCTGAACGTTCCCAAGAACGCCAGCGAGAAGGAGATAAAGAAAGCCTACCGCACCCTCACGAAGAAGTACCACCCGGATGTCTGCAAGGAGGAGGGGTGCGAGGACAAATTCAAGGAGATCAACGAGGCCTACGATGTCCTCTCCGACCCGCAGAAACGCGCCCAGTACGATCACCTCGGCCACGACATGTACACCAACGCCTCGAAGGGATCCTACGCGGGAGGCGGCGGGGGATTCGGCGGAGGCGGCTTCTCCTCCGATTTCTCGGGATTCGGGGATATCTTCGAGACATTCTTCGGCGGCGGACGGTCCCGCGGCCCCCAGCGGGGTTCGGATCTGTTAATGCGGGTGCAGATAACGCTCCAGGACGCGGTCTTCGGGACGGAGCGGGATATCGAGGTCTACCACACCGAGCCCTGCACGGCATGCGACGGCACCGGGAGCACGACCAAAAAATCCCGCACCTGTCCCCGCTGCGGCGGTTCCGGGCAGGAGCGCCGGGTCAGCCAGTCGCCGTTCGGGCAGTTCGTGCGCATGTCGACCTGCAGCGAGTGCGGCGGCAGGGGGAGCATCCCCGAGGAGCGCTGCGGCACCTGCGGCGGCAGCGGCATCGGCCGCGTCCGGCGGACGGTATCGGTCAACATCCCCGCGGGCGTCGAGAGCGGGATGCGGCTTCGCATGGAGGGCTACGGCGAAGCGGGCGAACCCGGAGCTTCTGCCGGCGATCTCTTCATCGAGATCCACGTGGCGGCGCATGACCGGTTCACCCGGAGCGGCGACAACCTGGAGACCGCCGTCGCCGTCTCTCCCGCCCAGGCGGCCTTAGGCTCGCAGGTCGAGATCACCACGATCGACGGCCGGCATGTCGAGCTGAAGATCCCCGCCGGCGTGCAGCACGGGACGGCGCTCAAGATCCCCGGCGAAGGGGTGCGGCGCCGGGGGCGGCCGGGCGATCTTTTGGTCAGGGTGCACGTCATCATCCCCAAACGCCTTACCGACGAGCAGCGCGAGCTCTACGACAAACTCTTAAAAATCGAGGGACACCGTGGCGGATCGGGCGGGAAGGGCTTTTTCCAGGATATGGTCGACCGCGTCAAGGAAACGGTCAAATAATCTCTTTTTTGCAGAGTGCCTTGAGGTACGCACCGAATTCATCGAGATATGGCTGCATATGCAGGCTCCCGTCGGAAAACCGCAGGTCCCCGCGCTGCTCCCGGCCGATGCAGTCATCCGTCGGCAGCACGGTGACGGGAATGCCGCTTTCGCCGGATGCCTGCACCATGGCTTTCCTGAACCCGCCGATGCAGTAGGCGACGCGGTAGCGGTACGTGTCCTCTGTTTTTTCCAGGTACCCTTTCAGCCGCGGGACCTCGATATGGTAAAAATCGCGTTTTATCCGGGGGTCGGTGCACTTGCCGAGCATATACCGGTAGTGGGTGAACGGGTACATCTCCTCGAGTTCGCGGGGGACGACGCCGCACGTCCCGACCCATCGAAGATCCGGTGGCTCGGGCTGGTGCTGAAGGGTTTTTTCATCGAACAGGGAAGGAATATCGCGATATCACGGGGCGCAACCGTATACGTGTCGATGATGAACCGGTATGCCGCCTCGAACGCGGGATGGTAGAACGAGGGCATCTGAAGAATGCCGCGGTTGTCCGGCGGGCTGGTTATAACACACCTCTTTTTAGCATTCTTGTACCATATCTATGGGATGAAACTGCTCTTTGAGCTATCGGGAGAACACCCCGGCCTGCCCGCGGCCGAACTCGAGTGTGTCGGCCGGGTGGTCGACCGCGCCTGCCAGGTCGCCGTAGCGGATGTTCCCGATCCTGCCGCCGCCTCCCGCCTCTCACTGACCCATGTCGTCATGGAGTACCTCGGCGAGTGCCGGGCGGACCGCGAGGCGGTGGCAGGCATGCTCAACGAGCTCGCTCTTGCATCGGAGGTGCCGTTCGCGGCACGGGTAAAAAAGATACAGGGCACCGCGATAGCGGCCTCGCAGCTCGATCTCGAGCGCCTGCTGGGCACCTGCATTGCAGGACCCGTCTCGCTGTCCCGTCCTGCCGCCGAGTACCGTCTCGTCTGCTCCGGGGAGCGCTGCTTTCTCGGCCGGGTCCTGTTCCGGACGGACCGCGGGAGCTACGCCTACCGGAATCCGATGCGAAGACCGTTTTTTCATCCGGGAGTCATGATGCCGATCCTGGCCCGGGCACTGGTCAACCTGTCACGTGCCGGGGCGGGAGAGCGGCTGTTTGATCCCTTCTGCGGCACCGGCGGCGTCCTCCTCGAGGGACGCCTGCTCGGGATGGAGGTCCTCGGCAGCGACATGGACCCCGCAATGCTCGCGGGCTGCCGGGCGAACCTGCCGGATGCGGAGCTGATGCGGGCGGACGCGACGGACCTGCCCCTTCGTGACGGTTCCGTCGACGCGGTGGTCACGGATCTCCCCTACGGCCAGTCGGTCTGTATCCGGGGATCGGACATGGACCGCCTGTACGACGCGTCGCTGGCCGAGATACGGCGGGTTCTCCGGCCGGGACGGCGTGCGGTCGTTGTCACGCACCGCGATATCGGGGCGCATGCCGGGAACTATTTCCGGAGCGCCGCGGCGTTCGAGCAGCGTGTCCACAAGAGCCTGACCCGGCGGATCCTGGTGCTCGAGTAAGACTGGCAGATGACATTTCCGCGAAAATACCCAAAAAACGGGATACAGGGGGAATGAAGCGGACATTCCCGAAAATAGCACAGAGAGCGATTCCATGAATATGATCAACTGGATCGGTGCCAATTTCGGCACCGTCGACCCGTCGAAGGATATTGCACGGCGGGCGATACGGCACCTGAAAAAGCTGGAGAAGAGGATCCTGTTTTCGACCGACATCTCCCAGATGCGGGCGGCGGAAGGCCGGTGGTACGAGGCCCTCATCTACGAGATCATGCTCGATCTCTCGCATAAGACGGAGTTCATCTCCGGCATCGTGCGGAAAGGCGCCGACGCCCCGTTCCCGCCCATCGAGGTACGCATGGGCCAGAACG
This sequence comes from Methanomicrobiales archaeon, assembly GCA_013415665.1. GTDB lineage: Archaea > Halobacteriota > Methanomicrobia > Methanomicrobiales > Methanomicrobiaceae > LKUD01. The sequence continues at coordinate 878 of JAAEEQ010000160.1, read as the reverse complement.
GGCTCTTCTACTCGAACCGCGGCGACATCAAGATCCGCGGGAACGGGCAGGATATCGCCGAGGTCGACCTGCTGCTTGTCGACCACCGCGGCCTGGTCGGCTTTGCGGAGATCGTCACCTCCCCGTCCGACCTGCGCGCGCTCGAGGACGAGGTGCACTACAAAAAACGGCTGCTCGGGTACCTCTTCGGGCAGGTGCACGTCCCGTTCCTGCTCTTTTCATCGGTGGATATCTCCCGCTCGTCGATCGTGCAGCGGGTCATCAAGGAACCGGACAGCGTGCTGGTCGTGACCCGGACCTGCGAAGACTTAAAAAGGCTCCTGAAGATGAAGGATATCCGCGGCAACCCGCGAAAGCCCATACGGCACAAGAAACTCTGTGTCCTGCAGGACATCCAGCCCAGAAGGCCCTTCGATTACAAGGCGCTGCACGACCTGCACCGCGACCGCCTCCTGCATGCGGTGCGCGAAGGCGTTTCCGCGGAAGGTGCCTGCGCCGACCTGCCGCCGCTGGTGAAGAAGGTCATTTTCGGGGCGCCGTTCCCGTCGGCGATCAAAGCGCTCTGCAAGGACGTCCGCTTCCAGATCAAGGGCCGGACGCTCTCCTGCGACGAGATCCGATCGGAGTATTCGAAGATGGTCATCGCCGTCGACCTGCCCGAGTACGAGCCGATTGTCTACCTGCGCCTGAAAAACGAGGCGGAGTACCTCAAGATGATCCCGGACCGGTCCGGCGGGTTCCGGTTCGAGAGCCGCAGGAACCACCGGATGAAAGGGTTCTTCTTATGGCTCGAATCGGTCGAGCCCTCGTTCGGGGCGCGGCTCTCCTGCCAGATTACCGGGTGGCTGCTCCACCGGCCGGCTCCGGGCAAGCCTGCC
>JAAEEQ010000048.1 GCA_013415665.1 Methanomicrobiales archaeon | reverse complement strand
GTGGGCCAGACCGAACCGGTGCTCGATCTCCTGCTTGAGCAGAAGCTGGTGCGCAGAGCCGGCGGGAACATCGAGCTCTCGGATCTCGCCCGGGTGATGGCCGAGCATTTCATCGGGATCGAACGCCTCACCACCATCCGGCAGCTCGTCGGCAGGGTATCCGAGCCCCTGGACATCATTGCCGAACTGGAATGCGGCGAAGGCGACGCGATAAAGCCCCCTTCCGAAGGGAAAAGGGAATTCGGGGCGAAAAAGAAGGAACCCGGGAAAAAGAAGGAGCCGGGGAAAAAGAAGAAGCGGGGCCGGAAATAGTCCTGCACCCTACTCCCGCGTTGCGACGCAGACCCAGCGGTCGTAGATCAGATCCCGTTCGTGCTCGAAGATCCGGGTCGTTCTCTTCTGTGCCGAGCACCATGCCCCGATCATCCTGATCTCCGGTTCGGTAGCGGCGGAGAAGAGCGTTTCTTCCGAAAGGGCGAGGAGTTCGCCGACGATGGCCTCCCAGATACCCGCGGTGAACGGCTGGATATCGCCGAGCATCAGGCCGACCGCCCGGTCTGCCGGGGGGCAGAAGACCGATGCCTCCGTGCCGTCGATCCAGAGCGTATCCTCGGGCAGGAGCCGCCCGCGGGCGAGCCCCAGTGACAGGAGTGCAGGATCGTTGTCGAAGGCGAGGGTGCGGTACCCGAGCTGCCGGAGCACGGCCGACGCAATGCCCGACCCGCAGCAGCCGTCGATGCAGGTGCGGCCGGCATGATCGTTCCAGACCTCCGCGACGAGATCCCGGATCTCCGCATCCCTGCCGGGGCGGGTATCCTCGACGGCCGGCGCCACGTCCGCCTGCAGTGCACGGCTGTAGTACTCCCGCAGCCCCGCCGCCCATTCGCTCCTGGATTCCTGGTAGATCTCGGCGTCGAGCTCCTCGGCAAGCCCGATGAGCCCGAAGGTGGCCGGCCGGAAGACAAAATGCGTCGCCCACCACCCGTCCGGGGTATGCACGGCAAGAGCAAGCGGCTCTTCATGCTCGTCGATGACCAGTTTTGCGGCGTCGGCAGGAAGGGAGAGGAAGAGATCGGCAATCCCGGGATCGGTAAGACTGGCAAATGACGGCTCGATGCATGCGAGGGCGTCGATGCCGAGCATGCCGGCAAGGATCATGACGCCCTCTCGATACGCACGCCCTCCGGCGCCCTGATGGTGCCGTCGATCCGGGCGTTTTCATGCAGGTTTAAGCTGTTGCACCGGATATCGCCGAGCACGTGCACCTCGGTCCCGACATGCACCGCCCCTTCGCAGGCGACGTTGCCGTGCACCTCGGTCCGGGCCCCGATGCGGACGCTGTCCTTCGCTTTCAGGCTCCCGAATATCGTCGTCCCCTCCATGACCTGGACGGAATCAGCCCTGATATTACCGTGAAGGCGGCACTTCGCACCGATGGTCATGGCGTTGGGAACCGAGAACGTCTCCATCGTCAGCACGGAGGAGGCGGGGATGAGGAGCGGGCTTTCGGCCTCGGGCTGCTCGGCCTGGTCCTCGTCGTCCCCGAAGAGATCCTTTAGGAATGTATTGAGATCCTCCTCCTTTTCAATCCCCAAAAGCGCCACCAGGTACAGCACGATGTAGGCGATGACCGGCATGGGGTTTCGTATCGAGATCCATCCCTTCGCTTCGAATCCCTTCTCGATGATCACGTTGTCGCCGATATCGAGATCGCCGGAAACGATGAGCCTCCCTTTTATCGTCACTCCCTCGCCGAGATAGGCGTCCTGCCGTGAGACGACATCCCCCGTGACCTCGCAGAAGTTATCGATGCGGACATCGCCGTCCGCGAGGATATTGCCGTTGATGCTGGAGAATTCGCAGACGATGATGTCATCGCCCTGCAGCCCGTAATCGATCTTGCACCGGTCCCCGATAACGATGCTCCGCCCGGTCTTGAGCGTATGCTCCTGCAATTCGGTATCATCGGGCAATGCGCACTGCATCAGCCACTCGGAAACCCCGTGTTCCATGGTACGCCGCCTTTGGTGAATGTTTCACGCCAAAGCCTTATCAGTCTTATTGATCGTGCCCGGGGATACGAAAATCGGCGCCGCTGGCGCTGTGTTCCCCGCGGAACGGAAAAAAAGGTTATCCCCGTCACGCGGTGATCGGGGTGAGAACCGCCGCTTCTTCGAGGCGGGACTTGATGATGTCCACCCGGCGGACGGGGTAGATGAGTTTGATGTTCTTGAACAGCTCGCGGGCAGCGTCGCCCGAGACGATCTCCTTGACGAACGACTCGAAGTCCATCTTCGAGGCTGTCTGCACCAGCTGATCGGTGATCAGCTTCCTGATCGCGTGCACCTGGCTGATGTTCGCCCGTGAAAGCGTCAGGCAGGTGATGGTCAGGCGGACCTTCTTCCCGTCATTCGTTGTCGCGAGCACAATGCTGTCGATGCGGGACGTCCGGCGTTTCACGAGCGCCCGCAGGTAATCGCGGGTGACTTCGTGGCCGACGAATTCGGTGTATGCGGCATCGCCTGCCACATTGTTGATCCGAAAGCGCATTTTAATGGACTGCTTGGAATAGTCCTGCGTCATTTCGCCAAGGGTCGTCTGCATGACCCGGCCCATGACGTTCTCCGGGTTGCCGGAGATCGTGTCGCCGATGTAGGTCTTTTCAAAGGAATCGGGGGCGTAGACCTTATACCAGCTCTTCGCCTTCCATCCTTCAACTCTTCGTCCGATCTGTTTTCTTCGTGCCATGTTAACACCTCATTGTTGTCTTAAATCCTGTTTTTGCTACCATTTTCATAGGAATCTGAAGATTTCCTTTGGCTCTCCCACCAGCTCCGCCACACGGTCGGGCCAGTCTGCCATGTCGAATCCCTTCTGTGCAAGGAACGCTGCCGTCCACCGCTCCAGCCCGATGCCGGAGCAGCCGGACCAGCAGTCCGCACCGCTCTGGATCTTGACATTGAAGCCTTTCGGGTACTTGTTCCCGTTGACGCTCACGTTCTGGAACTCCAGCCATCCGCCGCTGTAGGGGAGGACGGCCTCGTAATCCCGGGTGCCTATCTGCTCGTTTTCCGAAACACCGACGAGCCCTTCCTGCGCCATGAACCACGGCGTGACGCGTGCGCACCGCCACTCGAGTTCGAGGAGGTCGTCAAAGACCCGCGTGTACGCCGCGTGCAGCCGGTCGGCCGTATCAACGGTCTGTTCGGCCGTTCCCAGCCAGAGCACCTCGATCCGGTGGAACTCGTCCACCCGCTCGATCCCGTGAATGCCGCCGCTCTCGTACCGGTGCGAGGTTCCGCTCCGGTCAAAGACATGGATGGGGAGGCAATCGGTCGCCAGGGTCTCCCCCTGCACGAACGGCCAGAACGGCGGGCACTGCGCATAGCACATGCCGCCGATGGGCCCGTCGATCCGGTCGCGGATCATCTCCACCGGCACCTCGCCGGTGACCTTGAAGTAGTCCGCCACATCTTCCCAGTACGCGGGATCGCGGGTTTTCGGGGTGCACACGTAGTAGATCTCGGGGTACACGCCCTTCGCGTGGCCGGAACGCTTCCAGACCTCCCAGGGTACGAGCTTCGGGAACACCATCTCCGAAAATCCGAGCGGCCGGATGATCTCTTCGAGAACGATCGTCTCGAACGCCCGGAACAGCTGGACCGCCTGCGGGCCGTAGATCCACTGCCCGCGTGCGGCTCCGTGCTTGATCCAGCCCTTCTTCACCATTTCCTCGGTCGGATCGCGGTCGAACCGGGGAGGTTGTCTGGGGCTTTCGTAGATCAGTTCCCAGTGTTCCGCCTTGCCGCCGTAGGCCATTGCCTCGGCCTTCTCCTCGATGAGGCGGACGAGCCGGTCGGGCACTTTGTTCTCGAGATCTGCGGCATTCAGGGTGAGCGAAAGCAGAACCCCGTTCTCATCAAACGCGGTTTCCTGTATCATCGGAAGACGCGGGATTGCCGCGGGTTCGACGGAGCCCTCGAGGCGGATCGTAAAACCCGTCACCTCGATGCCCCGCACCCCGATGCGGTGCCTGCCGAGCACGGAGGCGATGGATTTCCTGAACCGGAACAGGGCGTCATGCGCCCGGGTATAGGGCCCGCTTGCGATTGAAAGCCGGAGCGCGTTTCCTTCGACCGACCAGCCGGTAATCCGGCCGATGTCGTCAGGCTGCGCCTCTTTAGGGACGCCGCGCCGGAACGATGTTTCGTTTGCCTCCTGTACTGCCTGTTCTATCGCCGCGGCCGCTTCGCCGGGAATGTCTCCGCTGGTGAGCAGGTCCGCGTTCAATGAGAAACGTACGTACATATTTCCTCCGCAATTGCCAGATTCATCAGATAATCGTCCACCGATGCGATGATGGAGCGCAGTCTGCTGCCATGAATCTCCGTCACCACACCGCCGTCCGCTGCAGTGGTCGAAAGCAGCGAAAGGTTGTCCGCCGACAGCGCCCCTGCCACGCAGGCGGGATGCGCATGGGTTGTCCGGATCGTGCCCTCGATGGCGATCATGCCCGGATCGCCCCCAGAAGGCTGTTTCTGAACAGGTCCATCTGCCCGGCAGGAACATATGCTCCTGCCCTGCCGGCATGCCCGCCGCCGCTTCCTCCCGCTGCCCGGGCACTCTCCTCCATCAGCGCCGCACAGTCGGCCCCGACGCCCGCCGGCGTTCGTGCGGAAACGGCATACGCCTCCCCGTCACGTGCCAGCACGACGACCGGGGCGGTATGCACCCGTGAATACGCGAGGGCATCGGCGACGGCGCCGGTAAGGTGCGCTCCTTCAATCTCGTAGATTGCAGGCATTTCTGCGATGAGGGTTGCGGACCGTACGGTGTTGATGACCGAAAGCCGGTACTGCCGGGTGATCTCCCATGCCTCGGCCTTTCCCGGAGATGACCGGAGGGCGAGTGCAAGCCCGAGGCCGCCTTTCCCTGATTTGCCGCATGCTTCGAGCATGGCGGCGAAGGTGTGGGCGTCATGGACGGTCTCGCGGCCCAGTTCGAACCGGTCGCCGTAGATGGCGAGAAGCGCGTCTGCCGGTGCCGTATCGGCCATCTCCAGCACGAGGCGTGAGACGAGGCACCCCAGCTCCTCCTCCTCGCCGGTACAGCCGGCAAGGAAGGCCCTGACGCCATCCTCGTCCCCGGAAATCCTTTCGATACAGGGATCCACAGCAAGGAGAAGCTGTTCGGAAAGGTCCCTGCCTGCAAGCCGAAGGCCGCGGTGCGGCGTGATCGTGCCTGCCGCCATCCCCTCGCTGCAGATATCCCGGTTGACGCCGGTGCAGCTCTGCCGGTCCCCGATCATCCCGGTGATCGCGAGGCCCGCAAGGTCGCCGTTGTCGCCGAGCTCCTGTGCAACGAGGTACGCCGCTCCGGCGCTGCTGCACCCGTTCTCGCCATCGTCTCCCTCGAGGCGGGGATTGACATGCCAGGCCCCCGTAAAGTGCGGGGTATGGTGGTCGACCACCATCGTCTCCTCCGGAAGCTCCGGGTACGATGCGCCGAGATCGCAGAGCAGCAGATCCTCCTCTGCAGTGATCGTCCCCGGCACGATGCGATCCCGCAGGCTCACGTGGAACCCGATGCCGGCCCGTTCGAGAGCAAGGCAGAGAATCGCTGCTGCGGCTATGCCGTCGGCATCGTCATGCGCGAGGATGCGCACGTGCCTGCAGGACCGCAGCCGTGTGCCCAGATGCTCCGCAGCGGAAGAGAGTGACATGGATTATCGGGAGAGCAGGAATTCAGCCGTGTCAGGTTTGTATACCCAGTCTCCGGGCAGTTTGCCCGAGTTCACGTAGTAGCGCACCAGACGGCGCACTTTCGATTCCGTGAGCTGAAGCTGGCGTTTGTTGTGAAGATCCTTTTTGTTCTCTGCAAGGTGCTTGCGCATCCCGAGCGCTTTGACGATCAGGTTGCGCAGGTCTTCGGGAATATCGGACCCAAGGCTCTTTTCTTCGAGGATTTCCCCGATACGTTTGCCGGTCGCGAGTTTCACGCTGGGAACCCCGAATTTGTCGCGGAGCACCAGCCCGATCTCGGCAGTTGATTTTCCGGCTTTTCTCAGATCAACAATGATCTTTTCGATCTCGTTTGTGTCCGTGTTGGACCATTCAGGTGCTTCAGCGCGGACGGGCCGGACGGATCCGGATTTTCCCCTGCGCCGAGCATGCATTCGTGCCATAGTTCACCACCTGTTGTTGTACTACGATGAAAGTCCACAAAAAGAGCAGCGGGACGCTGACTCTTATGTAATCCCAAGCCCAAGCGGGCAGTGTCATCAGGGACACGTCGGACTTACATCAGCCAGCACTAATCGCCTGAAAAGTGCTGTACTGTAATCGCGTGAAGCAGACATAAGCATATCGCCGGATCGCAATCGCGTGCTATTTGAGCGATGCCTGCCCAGTACGTAGGACAGAGGAGGATCGTGCGGTGGAAGAAACAGCTGTCCGGCGTGATGCAGCGTGGCTCTGGCCGGCGGCCATCGGCCTTTCCACGGTGCTGGCAGTCGCGGTTGCCTGGATCGCACTTGTTCTCGGGCATACCACCGTCTTTCCCCACATCTTTTACATTCCCATCATTCTTGCGGCATACCGGTACCCGCGCGCCGGCGTGCCGTTTACCATCGTGCTTGCCGCCTCGTATCTCGTGCTGGTGCTGGCGTTCACCCCCGTGTCTGCGGAACTCCTCGGCGCTGTCATCCGCACCCTGATCTTTATCGCGATCGCAGCAATCGTCGCCGGGCTCGCAGGAGCCCTGCACGCGGAGCAGCAGAAATACCGCACCATGTTCGAGCATACGGGTGCGGCCACCGCCCTTATCCGCAACGACGGCACTATCGCGATGGTCAACCGGGAATGGCAGCATCTGCTTGGCTATGCGGCGGAGGACTGTACCGGCCGCCCCTGGCAGACGATCCTTGCGCCGGAAGACCGGGAGCGGTTCTCCGGCGTTCTGCCGGAAAATTCCGACGAGCCGTTCGAGCTGCATCTTGCCGGGAGGGACGGCATGCCGCTGGACGTCATCGGAACATCGGGATCGGTTCCCGATGCGGGCATGGCGGTGCTGTCCTTCTTCGACATCACCGACAAGAAGCGGATGGAGGAAACCAATCTCTTTCTGGCGTCGATCGTGGCATCGTCGGATGCGATGGTGACCAGCCAGGATCTTGACGGGACGATCCTCTCCTGGAACCGGGGTACCGAGCGCACCACCGGGTATTCCGCCGGCGACGTGATCGGCCGCCCCTCGTCGATCCTCGTCCCCCCCGAACGGGAAGGCGAAATGGCGATGATCCTTGCAAAGATCCGGGCGGGGGAGCATATCGAACACTTCGAGACGGTCCGTGTCCGGAAAGACGGATCGCGCTTCGACGTCTACCTGATCGTCTCGCCCATCAAAAACCGGGCCGGCGCCATCATCGGCGCCTCGACGATCACCCGCGACATCACCGACCAGAAAAAGGCCCAAAGAATGCTCGAGGCTGCCAACGAGGAGGCCAACCTCTACCTCGACATCATGGCGCACGACATCAACAACGCGAACACGGTGTCGATGGGGTACGCGGATTATTTTGCCGGGGCGCTGACGGGAAAGGAGCAGGAGTTTGCGGAAAAAATGCTGGCGAGCGTGCAGAAGAGCGCGGAGATCATCAGGAATGTCTCGACCATCCGGAGGCTCCGGCAGGAGAACGGAGCGCTCTCGCCCATCGTGCTGGACGAGGTCATCCGCGACGAGATCAGGCTGTTTTCCGGCTCAGCCATCACGTATGGCGGGTGCACCGCCATCGTCTGCGCCGACGACCTCCTCTCCGAGGTCTTCACCAACTGCATCGGCAACGCCGTGAAGTTCGGGGGGGCGGATGTTACGGTCACGATTACGGTCAGCGACGAGGATCCCGGTACCGTCACGGTTGCCATCGACGATACCGGGCCGGGCATTCCCGACGATGAAAAGCCCGGCCTCTTCTCCCGGTTCAGCCGCGGGAACACGAAAAAGAGCGGGAAAGGGCTTGGCCTTTTTATCTGCCGGATGCTTGTCCAGCGCTACGGCGGGACCATCCGGGCGGATGACCGCGTTTCGGGCAGTCCCGGCGAGGGCGCCCGCATCGTGTTCACCCTCCGCCGGGCCCCTGCCGCTGGTTCGGAAAAGACTATATCCCATCCCTGATAGATATGGTGACGCACAGTCTGCGATAATAGTCTAGCGGTAGGACAGTGGCTTCCCAAGCCTCTAACCCGGGTTCGAATCCCGGTTATCGCATCGTTTTTTCGTAATACATCTTCCTGCGGTTTCGTGCCTGCCGTGATAGCGGGGGGGTTTTTTTGCGGGATTGGCAATCCCCCGATCAGTATATCTGGCGCACAAGGCATGCATGCCGGTTGCGATGAATCGGGAGTGCCTGCCCCTCATCGGCGCCGGCACACATGCTTATGGCACAACAATTCCTATGTTGAAGCACATGTTCAAACCGCTTGATGTTGACGAATGGGTCACCAAACGGCGTTCCAGCCTGGACGAGGCAAAAGAGGCCGTTGCCGGGATCATCCGGACGGTCCGGGACGAAGGTGACGCCGCGCTCGTGCGGATGGCGCAGAAATACGAGCCCGACGTCACCTCGGTCCGGGTCACCCGCGAGGAAGTCGATGCCGCCTACGAGGAGGTCGACGACCGGCTCCTCGAGAGCCTGGTCGAGGCGGAGGCCCGGATCACCCGCTTCCACGAGCTCCAGCGGGAGCAGGACCTCTGGCTCGACGAGGTGGAGCCCGGCATCATTCTCGGCGTCAAATCCACCCCGCTCGACCGGGTCGGCCTCTATATCCCCGGACGGCGTGCCGCGTACCCCTCGACCGCGCTGATGACCGCCGTTCCCGCGAAAGTCGCGGGGGTGCCGGAGATGTGCGCCTGCACCCCGCCCCCGGCGCTGCCGCTGACCCTGGTCGCCCTCGACATCGCCGGCGTGGACGAGATCTACCGGATCGGCGGCGCCCAGGCGGTTGCCGCAATGGCGCTCGGGACCGAAACCATCCGGCCGGTCCAGAAGATCGTGGGGCCCGGCAACGTCTACGTCACCGCTGCCAAGATGATGCTCCGCGAGTCCGCCGAGATCGATTTTCCCGCGGGCCCGAGCGAGATCGGCATCATCGCCGATGCATCCGCGAACCCGGCGTTCGTCGCCATCGACATTCTCGCGCAGGCGGAGCATGACCCCGATGCCGCGTGCGTGCTCGTCACCACCGATCCCGCCCTGGTCGCGAAGGTGGACGCGGAGATCGGCCGCCTGATGCAGGCCGCACCCAGAAAGGAGATCATCGCCTCCGCTCTCGGGCAGTCGGGCTATATTGTCGCCGCCGACATGGACGAGGCCGTGGCCCTGATGGACCGTATCGCGCCGGAGCACCTCTCCATCCAGGTGCAGGACTCGCTCTCGGTCCTGAATGCCGTCAGGCACGCCGGCTCGATCTTCGTCGGCCCCTATGCCCCCGTCGCCTGCGGCGATTACGCGTCGGGCACCAACCATGTCCTGCCCACCGCCGGGTACGCGGCGATGTACTCGGGGCTGAATGTCGGCCACTTCCGGAAGTCCTCGACGGTCCAGATCCTGAGCCGTACGGGGCTCGAGGCAATCGGGGACGTCATCGAGACGATTGCCGATGCCGAGGGGCTCGCGGCCCACGCCGAATCCGTGCGGATACGGCGCCGTTCATAATTTTTACGGAAGCACTGCCGCATCTCTCCCGTGTTCCGGCATCGTGCCGGTATCCTGTGATCGGGCGGTGCCGCGGCGGTTGTCCGGGTGCAGCCCCTCCCGCCATCCCCCAATCCTTAAATTCATCAGCCGCATACAGTCCCGTATGCCCGATGCGCCGCCCGGGGGGGGTTCCGCCGAAGAGGCTGCGGAACAGGAACAGATCCCCTACGAGGCGGAACTGGCCCGGATCCGCGAGACGATCGAGGCGTTTGAAGCCGGGAAACGCTCGCATATCGCCGTCATTTCCGATCCTTTCGCCGGGCAGTCGGCGCTCATCAATGCAATCCGGAGCGAATACGAAGAGCGGGTGTTTTACTTCTCGTTCCAGTCGGTCGTCTCCCGCAAAGAATTCCTGGCGGCGATCCGGCAGGAAAAGGATATCATCATCATCGACCGGTGCCATTTTCTCGCGCTCCGGAAGGTCGGGGGATTCGATATCCTGGATGAATTCCTCCACCTGCTCTCCGGATCCGACCGCCTCTTCATCACCTCGTGGAACAGCTTCTCCTGGTCGTACCTCGATGCGATCCGGAATATCAGCGCCTATTTTCCGATTGTTTTGCACCTTCCGCGCCTGGACGTCGCCACGCTGAAATCAATCATCCTCTCCCGCTATTCGGACGAAATCCAGTTCGTCGACGACACCCCACGAACCGAGCGTCGGGCGTTTTTCCTTTCCTGGAATGAAAAAGAGGTCGCCGGGAGGACGATCCGGTACCCCGTGCCGGTGGTCAATCCCGAGTACCTGCTCCACACACGCGACGGGCGGTATGAGGATTCGCTCGCGACCGAGGACCTGATCTTTCGCCGGATCCACCGGATCTCAGACGGCAATCTCGGCATAGCAACGAAAATCTGGGAAAAAAGCCTTTCGTACCCGACGGTGCACGCGAGCGCCATCCCCGCGGAGCAGTGCGTCATCGATCTCTCCGTCAACGAGTCCTTCCTCCTCCTGATCATCCTC
>JAAEEQ010000047.1 GCA_013415665.1 Methanomicrobiales archaeon | reverse complement strand
AGCGCCGTGCGTTCCACGAGCAGGATGGCGCGGGCATCGCCATTCATTTCAAGGACGGTCTCGCCTTCCTGCACCCATGCACCGTCTTTTGCCGCGAAGAGGGCCTGAACGCCATAATGTTCGAAAAGAGCTGCCGCTTCGGCAATGCCGGCGATGACACCCGTGGCCTTTGCACGGATGACGGCACGGCAGACGGTTTCGGGAACAACGGCGTCTGTGGTGCAGTCGCCCTCCGGTGCGTCCTCCTGCACGAATGCCACAAGCACATCGATCGGGACCATGGCCTGGTTTTTCCTCACGGTACGGCAATCATCCGTTCTATCGCCCGCCGCGCCCGGTCCATGACGGCTTCGGGCACGGTCACTTCAAACTCCTCCGTTTCCAGCGCCCGGAGGACGTCGGCGCGTCTCGTCTTTTTCATGTCGTGGCAGATGGCGCCGTCCTTCGCATAGAATATCCGGTCGGGGTAGAGTTCCTTTAAGCGTGATACCATCTCTTTTTCCGTAAAGACATTCCATACCGGCTGTTCGGGAGCCCGGCGCACCATGCCGCCGGTGGATGCGATGACATCCGCTGCCGCCTGAACCTCGGCGGGGCATTCGGGGTGGCAGATGATGGATCCGCCGCGCTGCCGCGCCTCCTCGACGTCCGCAAGCGAAAAATCGTGGTGGACGTAGCAGTGCCCGCCGGGAGGAAGGGGGATAATCCGGCGATCGGGCAACTGCCGCTGCACGTAGCCTGCAAGATTGGCGTCGGGGCCGAAGAGAACCGTTGTCTCGGAAAGTGACCGCACGACGGCGACGGCATTGGCCGAGGTGCAGACGATATCGGCAAGCGCCTTGCATCCGGCACTGCTGTTGACGTACAACACGACCGCCGCGTCCGGATAGGCCGCTTTCGCGTCTGCGATCATCTCCGGCGTCAGCTGGTCCGCAAGCGGGCACCCGGCATCTTCCACCGGCATGATAACCTTCCTGGACGGATTGAGGATCTTTGCGGTCTCCGCCATGAACCGGACCCCGCAAAAGACGATCAGGTCGGCGGTCGCTTCCTTTGCCCGCACGGCAAGCTCGAGGCTGTCGCCGATGATATCGGCAACCTCCCGCACTTCGGGCAACTGGTAGTTATGCGCCAGTATGACCGCATTCTTCTCCCGCTTGAGCTCCTCGATCCGGTTCATCGTTACGTCCCCAGACGGATGGGGTTATCCAGGTTTTGCAGCAGGGTCAGGACCGAGAGGGCTGCAAGGTAGCTGGTTGCCGGGTTGTCCGGGCTCGGCGTGTTCCTGACCCTGATGTACACATCCCCGAAATCCCCCTCTGCAATGACTTCATGCATGTTCCTGTCGATCTCCGGATCCACCCAGAGTTCGACATCCGCTTCGCGCCCGGCGGCGAGCTCGAGCGCAACGGCGACATTGATATTTTTCGGGTAGTGCCTGATGCAGTCGGATGCCGTTCCCTTAAAGACCAGCATTTTCCGGTCGACATCGATGCCAAGCGATCGGGGGCTTTTCGTGGTGCGAAGGACGAGCTTGCGGATGTCTGATATCTGCCCGATTTTTAAGTTGTCCAGCCCGATGATCGCCCCGCTCGGGATATAGATGCGCCGCCCTTCTCGAGCCGCCTCCGCGGCAAGCCTGGTGCGGAATGCTTCATCGGCGAGGGCGCCTACGCTGAGAATCACCAGGTCCTTGCCGTGGGCAAGAATCTCTTCGGCGTACTGCCGCACCGCCTCGACGGAGGCCGCCTCCACGATCAGATCGACATCGCCCGCGATAAAGCCGGCGATGTCGGTATGCACCACGGCATCGCAGAGCCTGCCAAGCTCCTGCGCCCGTGATTCGACTGTGTCATACACCGCCGCGATACGGACCATATCGCAGTGCCCGGCGATGACATGCCCGACATTGCCGCACCCGAGGAGGCCGATCCTGATCATTGGTATCAGATAGTGAATACGCGCGGTTAAGCATTGTGTTTGCACATGCGGCGGCCGGCTGTCCCTGCCCGGATCAGGCAATTTGTCCAATACTTTTTTATCGTTTCACGCGCCATATGTCGCTAATGTGTGGTGAATGTTTTTTCGCCGGTGAATGTTTTTATTCCCGATAGCGACGCACCCGCATCTCCGGCAGAAGGCCCCCGCCTGGCGCCGTATCGTTTCTGTTTTAGCTTTCGGTTCTTCGGAGCGTATGCTCTGTTTTACCGGTTTTAAGTAACGGCCGGTGCCGGTCGGGATGCTCTCATTTCCCGTGCGGGTGCTGCCGGCGATGGGTTAATCTGGACAACATGGATGTGTGAACATGAACGGAAAAAAAATCAGGATGGAACGAATCATCGATCGAAACACCCGGAAAACCATCATCGTTCCGATGGATCACGGGGTTTCCTCCGGGCCGATAGCCGGCCTTCTGGATATGGGGGAAACGGTCGATCGCGTAGCGGAAGGGGGAGCGAACGCCGTGCTCGGGCATGTGGGGCTTGCCCTTCACGGGCACCGGACACGCGGGAGGGACATCGGCCTGATCCTGCACCTCTCGGCAAGCACGTCGATCGGCCCCGATCCCAATGACAAAGTGCTGGTCAACTCGGTGACAAACGCCCTGAAAATGGGAGCGGATGCGGTCTCGGTGCATACGAACATCGGCGCCGATTCCGAAGCACGCATGCTCGCCGATCTGGGCCGCATCGCCGTCGAGTGCATGGAGTGGGGCCTTCCCCTGCTTGCCATGATGTACCCGCGGGGGCGCGGGATTGCCGACGAGCACGGCACCGAGGTGGTCGCCCTTTCCGCCAGGGTCGCAGCGGAGCTCGGGGCGGACCTGGTCAAGACGGTGTACACCGGCGATCCGGACAGTTTCCGCGTGGTCACCCGCGGCTGCCCTGTCCCGGTTGTTGTTGCAGGCGGGTCGAAGACCGACGAACGGCAGACGCTCGCCCTGATCGAAGGCGCCATGGAAGGGGGGGCGGCGGGCATCTCGATCGGAAGAAACGCCTTCCAGCACCCGGCACCCGACCGGTTCATCCGCGCAGCGGCGCTCATCGTGCACGAGGGACGATCGGTCGAGGAGGCGATGGAGATCGTCCGGGGTGAAGGGAGATGATCGGCAAGGCAATCCGCCTCGAGCGGATCATGGACCGCAACACCGGCCGCACGGTGATCATCCCGATGGACCACGGATTCACCCTCGGCCAGATCGAGGGGCTCGGGGATATGCCGCGCATCATCGGTGAGGTGAGCGAAGGGGGGGCGAATGCCGTCGTGCTTCACAAGGGCATCGTGGGAAGCGGCCACCGGCAGTACGGCCGGGACATCGGCCTCATCGTCCACCTTTCCGCCGGCACGTCACTCAATCCCGACCCGAACGATAAAGTGCTGGTCTGTTCGGTGGAGGAAGCCCTCACGCTCGGGGCGGACGCGGTCTCGATCCACATCAACCTCGGCGCGCCGAACGAGTCACGGATGATCGAGGAAGCCGGCAGGATCTCCTGGGACTGCAAGCGCTGGGGGATGCCGCTGCTCGTCATGATCTACCCGCGGGGCGCGGGCATCGATCCGGCAAGCCCCGCCGCCATCGGCCATTGCGTCCGGGTGGCTGAAGAGCTCGGGGCCGACCTGATCAAGACCTCGTACACCGGCGATCCCGCCTCATTTGCGAAGATCGTCGAGTCGTGTTCGGTCCCGGTGCTGGTCGCAGGCGGCGAGAAGGCGGGCGATGTAGCGGCGCTGACCGCGATCCGGGAGGCGATCGATGTGGGAGCCTCGGGTGTGTGCATGGGAAGGAACGCGTTCCAGCGCGACAATACCGCGTCCTTCGTCCGGAGCATCTGCCGTGTGGTGCACGAGCATGCTGATCCGGCGGCTGCGCTTGAGGAGGAGCAATGAAACGGTTCTGGGTGGACCTTCGTCCGTGGAACAAGGCGTGTGCGACGACGGCCATCGAAAGCGGTGCGGATGCCGTCATCGCAGACGACCCCGCCGCCGTGCGCGAGCTCGGCAGGGTGCCGGTCGTCGCAGCGGACGGGGATCTCGTTTTCGGCAAAGACGTCTTCTTTGTCGATATCGACGGCACTGCCGGCCAGGAGGAAGCAGCGGAACGCGCCCGGCAGGGGCTGGTCGTGGTGACGACACACGACTGGTCGGTGATCCCGCTGGAGAACCTCGTGGCCGCATCGGACCGCATCATCGCGCGGGTGGCCAGCGCAGCCGAAGCCGAGGTGGCGCTCGGGGTGCTGGAACGGGGCGTCGCCGGCGTCTGCCTTGCAACCGGCGATCCGGCGGAGATCCGGAGGGTTGCGGCGCTCGTTCGACGCATGACCGAACCCGTTCCCCTGACGGTCCTCGAGGTCACCCGCATCGTGCCGGCGGGGATGGGCGACCGTGTCTGTGTCGACACCTGCAGCCTTCTCGCCGACGGGCAGGGCATGCTGGTCGGCAACACGTCGGGAGGCTTTCTGCTCGTGCATGCCGAAACGCTGCAGAACCCGTACGTGGATCCCCGCCCATTCCGGGTCAATGCCGGAGCGGTGCACGCCTACCTCCTGATGCCGAACGGAAAGACCGCCTATCTTGCCGATCTGAAGGCGGGCGATACCGTGCTGGTCGTCGACACCGGCGGCCAGACCACTGAGGCGGTGGTGGGAAGGGTCAAGATCGAGCGCCGTCCGCTCCTTCTCGTGGAGGCGTCGGCGGGCGGCATCGCCGTCGGCCTTGTGCTCCAGAATGCCGAAACAATCCGGCTGGTGAGGGAGGACGGCACGGCGGTATCGGTCGTGGATCTCGCGGTCGGGGACCGCCTGCTGGGCCACGCGACGGGTGCCGGACGGCACTTCGGCATGGCCGTAAAAGAGACCATCGTGGAGCGGTGAGGAGCGGTGCGCATCGCCATCATTGGTGGAACGGGCCGGATGGGGCAGCTGTTTGCCGGTGTGTTTTCCCGTGCGGGGCACGACGTGGCCGTCTCGGGGCGGCGGACGGCAGCGACGAACTGCGAGGTTGCGGCTGCAGCGGACATGGTTATCGTCTCGGTGCCGATCCGAAAGACGCGTGCCGTTATCGAAGAGATTGCCCCCGTGCTGACCGACCGGCAGGTGATCGCCGACCTGACCTCGCTTAAAACCGGGCCCGTGGAGGCGATGCTGGCCACTCCCGCGGCCGTTTGCGGGCTGCACCCGATGTTCGGCCCCGGTGTCTCCTCCTTAAAAAACCAGCTCATCGTTGCAACGCCCGCCCGCTGCCCGCCGCAGACGCTTGACGCGATCCGGGCGATTTTCGAAGCCGAGGGAGCGAAGCTCCTCGTTTCGACACCGGAAGAGCACGACCGGATGATGGCGGTCGTGCAGGGTCTGGTGCACTATGCCACCCTCTGCCTTGCCGATGCCATGCGGCGAGCGTCCGTCGATGTGGAAGGGGCCCTTCTCTATGCAAGCCCCGTCTACCGGATCGAACTGGGGTTGATCGGGAGGATTCTCGGGCAGGATTCCGGGCTGTACGGCCCTATCCTGCAGGACAATCCGCTGGTGCCGCCGCTTCTCGAGGCCTTTTCCCGTTCCGCAACGGAACTGCGCCGGATTATCGAGGAGAAGGATGACGAAGCCTTCGCCGCGTTCTTTGGCCGCAACAGCGAGGCGTTCGCAGGCTTCATTCCCGCGGCCACGAAAGAAACGGATGCCCTGATTGCCGCGATGGCGGGGTGGCCATGACCCTGGCCGCACTGGGCCCCGAGGGCACCATCTCCCACGAGGTGGCCCTCCGGTGCGCCGAAGGCGGGGCAGTCGTCCTCCTTCCGACAATCGGACAGATATTTTCGTTCGTTGCGGAAGGGAAGGGCGACGGCATCGTCCCCATCGAAAACAGCGAGTCCGGCGGGATCGGCGCCACGCTCGACGGCCTGCGGCGGCACGCCTGCTGGATAACCGGGCAGATCACCGTGCCCGTCCGGCATCAATATGCCGTCTCACGACCGGAAGCGAAGCCCGCTCTCCTCTACGTTCACCCTGAAACACACGAACAGTGCAGCATCTTTATCGAGGATGCCGGCATCCCTGTTGTGCATACGGCGTCGAATGCGGAGAGTGCCCGTGCGGCCGCCGGTCATCCGGCAGGCGCAGGCGCGATCACCACGCTTTCCGCCGCCTCGCGGTGGGGGCTGACGGTGATGCGTGCCGATGTGCAGAATTCGCCCGGCAACTGCACCCGGTTCGTCCGCATAGGGACGGCCCCGCTCCCGGTGCCGGCATCCGGCACCTGCAGCATAATCGTGGACCCGCTGGAGGACCGGGCAGGGCTGCTCCATGCGATCCTCGGCGTCTTTGCCGGCCGGGGCATCAACCTCACCCGCATCGAATCGCGCCCTTCGCGGCGCAGGATGGGGGAATACCTCTTCTTTATCGATGCGGATATGCATCCCGGCTGGCAGGACGCCCTTGCCGATCTTGCCGGGATGGCGACGATCCGCGACCTGGGGTGTTACGGTGCAATCGGAGGAGACAGCGCATGAACCGAACGGTACACAGGGTTGAAAACGTGGACCTGCGGTTCTTTGCACCTCCTTCGAAGAGTTACTCCCACCGGGCGCTGGCCATTGCAGCCCTTGCCGACGGGATGTCGGTGCTGGAGCGCGTGCTCGACGCCGGCGATATCAGGGCAACCCTGCATGCACTCGGCTCTCTCGGCATCTCCGCCGCGAGGGACGGCACAACGGTGACGGTTGGCGGGTGCGCCGGCGCCCTCCCCTTCACCGGCCCCGTCCTGATCGACTGCGGCGATTCGGGGACGACGCTCCGCCTTTTTACGGGAATCGCGTCGCTGGGGCGGGACCCGGTCACGCTCGACGGCAGTGCCCGGATGCGGGAGCGTCCTGTCGGGGGGCTTGCGGACGGGCTCGCCGCGCTCGGCGCCCGGATCCGCTTTGGAGGCAGGGAAGGGTACCCCCCGATCACCGTCACCGGCCCTCTGGCGGGCGGCACGGCACGGGTCGATGCCGGGGTGAGCAGCCAGTTTGTCTCGGCCCTCCTCATCGCCGCTGCCGGCGCAGAATCACCGGTGACGCTTGAATGCGCCGGCCCGCCGGTATCGCAGTCCTATCTCGACATAACCTGCGATGTCATGGCAGCTTTCGGCGTTCCGGTTGCCCGGGAAGGGTACCGCAGCTTCTCGGTGCTGCCGCGGCCGTACCGGGCGAGGCGGTACACGATCGAGGGCGACTGGTCGTCGGCGTCGTATTTCTTCGCCATTGCCGCTGTCGCGGGAGGTCGCGTGACGGTAACCGGCCTCAATCCCGCGTCGCCGCAGGGCGACCGGGCGTTCATCGGCGCGCTTGCCGCGATGGGGTGCCGGGTGTCGGCTTTCGGCGGCGGTGTCACCGTGGAGCGGGAAGGGCCGCTCGCGGGGATCGAGATCGATATGGCATCCTCGCCCGACACCGTCCAGACTCTCTGTTCCGTTGCCGCCTTTGCCGGCTCGCCGACCCGGATCTCGGGCATCGCGCATCTCCGGCACAAGGAGAGTGACCGGATGGCGGCCACCGCGGCAATGCTCAGGGCATGCGGGGCCGGTGTCGAACTTGACGAGGCAGCCATCACCGTCATCCCGAAGCCGCTGCACGGCGCCGTCATCGATCCCCTGCGGGACCACCGGACGGCAATGGCGGCGGCCGTGCTCGGGTTCGGTGCCGGCGATGTGGTTGTCCAGGATGCCGGCTGCACGGAAAAGTCGTTTCCCGGCTTCTGGGACGCCCTTTCGGAGGCGGGGCTATGACGCGCATCGTCCTTACCGGGTACCGGGGCAGCGGCAAGACAACGGTCGGCGCCCTGCTCGCGGAGATGCTGCAGGTGCCGTGGTACGATACCGATGCCATGGTCGAGGAGCAGGCAGGAATGCCGATTCCCGGTATTTTTGCCGAAGAAGGGGAGGCCGGGTTCCGGGCACGCGAACATGCGGTCATCGCCTCGCTTGCGGGCCGCGACGGCGTCATCAGCGCCGGCGGCGGTGCTGTCGTCAACCCAGGGAATGTCGCGCTGCTGCGCCGCGGCGGCACGGTCGTTTTTCTCTCGGCCCCGCCGGAGGTGCTCGAGGCCCGGATCCGGGGCAGTCCCCGCCCGCCGCTGACCGGACTTTCGCCTGACAGAGAGATCCGCACCGTGCTGGCGGAACGCATGGCTGCTTACCGGGGCGCTGCCGACATCTGCGTTCCGGCCGGGGAGATGGCGCCCGAAAAGGTCGCATCCGCCGTCCTTTCTGCGGTCACCCGCGGTATGGTCACGCCGACGGATCGCGAACAGGGCCTTGCGTTTCTTGCCGGCACCCCCCTCCCGCCGGCAGAACGCGACGTTCTCACCTCGCGCCTCCGTGCACCCGGTGAGGCTCCCGTCCGTCTCTGTGCCGTGATCGGCAACCCGTGCCTGCAGAGCAAAAGCCCGCTCCTCTTCAATCACCTTTTTTCCTCCGCCGGACTCATGTATTACTACACCCGGATACAGTGGCCCGACATCGATGCGATCATGGCCTGTGCGGCGGCGCTGGACATGAAAGGGCTTTCCGTTACCATCCCGTTCAAGGCAGCGGTCATGCCCTACTGCCAGACCGTCGACCCGCATGCTGCGGCCATCGGTGCGGTCAATACGGTCGTCCGCTGCGGCGGTGAACTCTCCGGGTACAACACCGACTGGATCGGGGTTGCACGGCCGCTCGCGGGTGTACCTGCAGATACCGCCGTTGTCCTCGGGGCGGGCGGGGCCGCTGCGTCCGCAACCTACGCGCTTGCCGGCCTTGGCATGGATGTCACGGTGCTTGCCCGGCGCAGGGAAGCGGCAGCAGCATGTGCAGCCCGTTTCGGTGCGGCATCCGGCTCCATCGATGAATTCGACGCCATCCGGCCCGACCTTGTCGTGAACGCGACGCCCGTGGGCATGGGCGACGGGAAAAGCCCCCTTGAAAAGGGCCTGCTCCGGCCCGGGATGGTGGTCTTCGATCTCGTCTATACCCCGCCGGAAACGCCGCTTCTGCGGTTCGCACGCCGCCGGGGCTGCCGGTGCATCGAGGGAAGGCGGATGTTTACGGCGCAGGCTGCGGCCCAGTTCCGGCTCTTTACCGGCATGGAAGCGGATCCGCACACAATCCGCGAGGTGATCTGACGATGAATACGTTCGGGCGGAATTTCCGCTGCACGACATTCGGCGAAAGCCACGGCCCCGCACTGGGTGTCGTGGTAGACGGGTGCCCGCCGGGCATTCCCTTTTCAGAGGAGGATGTCCGCCCCCTGCTCGAGCGGCGGCGACCGGGAACCGGCATCCTCGTTTCAGCCCGCCGCGAACCCGACGAGGTGCGGATCCTCTCCGGCACCTTCTCCGGGATGACCACCGGCATGCCCGTGGCCATGGCCGTCGGGAACCGCGATGTCAGGAGCGGCGATTACGAGGCCCTGAAAGATGTCTTCCGCCCCGGCCATGCCGATGTCACGTATGCGCAAAAATACGGCATCCGCGATTACCGGGGCGGCGGGAGGAGCTCGGGCCGCGAAACCGTTGCCCGGGTCTGTGCGGGGGCGCTCGCTCTCCGGGTGCTGGAACCGCACGGCATCCGCATCGCCGGGCGGGCCGTCGAGATCGGCGGCGTTGCCGATCCCGCGTCGATGGAGGCAGCGATACTGGACGCTAAGGACGCGGGCGATTCGGTCGGCGGGATCGTCGAGATCGTGGCATCGGGATGCCCCCCCGGGCTGGGGGACCCCGTCTTCGGCAAGCTCGACGCTCTTCTCGCCGCCGCCATGATGGGCATCGGTGCGGTCAAGGGGGTCGAAATCGGGGACGGATTTGCCGCCGCCCGGATGCGGGGCAGCGAACAGAACGATCCGATGACCGCTGCGGGTTTCGCCTCCAACCACGCAGGGGGCATCCTCGGGGGGATCAGCACGGGAGCGGAGATCGTCGTGCGGATTGCCGTCAAGCCGACACCGTCCATCAGCCTCCCGCAGGCAACCGTCGATAGCCGGGGGCGGGAAACGGAGATCCGTATTTCAGGAAGGCACGATCCCTGTATCGTTCCAAGGATCATCCCGGTCGCCGAAAGCATGGCGGCCCTCGTGCTTGCCGATGCTCTCCTCGAGAACCAGAAATACCGGCCGTATACCCAAACCCAGGAACCTGCCAGATGATCCCTTTCACGAACCGCACTTTTTACATCGAAAGCTACGGCTGCACCTACAACCACGCTGATGCTGAAAAACTGGCTGATATCGCCCGTAAACAGGGATGCAGGCAGGTGGATACGGCGGAAGAAGCCGATGTCGTCATCATCAACACCTGCACCGTCATCGCATCCACCGAGCGTGCGATGCTCCGGCGGATCAGGGCATGCGCCCATAAAAATCTCGTGGTCACCGGGTGCCTGCCGGTGGTCCAGATGGATGCGATTGCCGCCGTCTCCTCGCCGGTTGTCATCCCTCCCGACGCCATCACCGCAGCCTCCGGCAGGATCGGGGCCGTCATCCAGCCGGGCACCGGTGTGCTGCAGATCGCGAAAGGCTGCCTCGGGGCGTGCTCGTACTGCCTGACCCGCTTTGCCCGGGGGAGGCTTGCGAGTTTTTCGGAACGCGCCATCCTTGCCGAAGCGGAGCGGCTGATTGCGGAAGGGGCGTGCGAACTGCAGCTGACCGGGCAGGACGTGTCGGCATACGGACGGGATACCGGAACGGATCTGCCCTCCCTTCTCGGTGCGCTCGGCGATCTTGC
>JAAEEQ010000159.1 GCA_013415665.1 Methanomicrobiales archaeon | reverse complement strand
CACGAGGACGACTTGGGCGGGCCTGATTTCCCTGATGGCGCGGGACACCTCGTCGGCCGGGAAGCCCTCGCAGATGGTCTGCGCCTCGGTGCCGATGACCAGCGTGACATCGCCGGTGCCGGTGCGCATCCGGGCGTACCGTGCGGCTTCGATGGCGCCGTCGGCATTGGTCCCGCTGTTTGCGTTGTCCAGGATGTACGTTCCGGCGGCACGCCGCTCCGCCATCCGACCCGGAAGTGCGGCAAATCCTGCCAGAGGGGCGGGATCGATGCCGAGCACGCACGCCGCTGCGGCGGCCGCCGCGAGCGGGATGCGGTAGCCCGGGAGCGCACAGAGCGGATTTGCATACGCCCCCCTGATGCCTTCGAACCGGTAGGTGCAGGTCGTGCCCGTGCAGGCGACCACATCCTCGGCATAGACGGCGCCCTCGATGCCGCGGGGAACGCCGTGGGCCGCAACGACCTGGCGGCACCGTGCCAGCGAACGGATCTTTTCCGCAACCGCGCTCTTTCTGCCTGCTGCGATGCCGTAGTCGCCGCCCGAGGTGAGGACGGCAAGGTCGCCGGCGCCGGAAACCCCGAGCGACTCCTCGGCGATCAGCCACCCGCCCGTTTTCCGCGCCCATGCCGCGGCATCGAGCACGGATGCGGGCGTGATGCTCTGCCGGGCGAGGAGGCGCCGTTCAGGCAGCAGCCAGGTGCCCCGCGACGTCAGCGCCACGCCGGAACCCGGCATCAGTGCCGCGAGCGCACAGGCGGTCGTAGTCTTTCCCTGCTTGCCGGTTATCTCGACCATCGGGTGGGGCGCACCGTCCCCGAGAATGGTTCGCACCGCCTCGTGATGGGTCATCACCGGCACTGCTGCGTTCATCAGGAGCGGATGCCCCGGATCGCAATGGACCGGGGCGACAATCAGATCGTAGCGGCGCGATGCTGCGACGGACACCGGAATGCCCGCAGTTCCGCGATAGACGTCGACCTCGTCAACCTCGTTGCCGGCGGCGCGAAAATGGCGGGCGATTGCTTCGCCGCCGTGAATGGTGTCGAGCACCAGAATCTTCATGCAGGCATCAGTTCAGTTCGGCGAGAGCGGATCGTGCATTTTTCAGCATCAGTTCGGCCAGGAGCGGATCGCTGCCGATGGGCTGGGCATACACCAGCGGGATTTCTTTGCCGTTGAGCCGAAAAACGCCCTGATAACTCCCCTCTTCGAGACCGAGGATTGCCGGGATGTCCTGGAGGATATGCACTCCCTTGGCAAGGAAGAGCGGGACCACGACGAGCGCATCGATCGGTTCGTGCCGGAACTCCTCGAGTTTTTCTTCGACGGTCGGGGTATTGATGCTCATGAATCCCGATTTCACGATGTAACCGGATTCCTTCTCGGCGATGATGCGTGCCGTCTCTTCGATGAGTTCTTTGTTGTAGGGCAGCTTGCTGCCGTGACCGACGAGTAGCAATCCTTTCTTTGACATAATATACATTGTACTACGATTCGATCATAAAATTATTATCAATTGTTTTTTCGTATCCGGCGACCAGATACTCCTTTCAGAATGAGTGATTTCGAACGGGAAGTGGCGTCCTGCCTCAACGATTTCTTTGAAAAACACCAGATCCGGGGATTTGCCTATCGCCTCAAGCAGTCGAAATTTTCCACCCAGTACGTGGATCTGCTGGTCGACTCCCTCGATCCACGCTACTACTGCGCGATTGAATGCAAATCGATCCGCGGCAAAAAACTCTACTTCTCCCAGCATTTCCATGCCGACAAGAACGGCATGCACCAGATCGACGCCATCAGCGATTTTCTCACAAAAACAGGCCGCAGGGGCTATCTTGCCGTTGAGTTCCGGTCCGGCCCGGGACGCGCCCTCGAAGCGTTCCTCTACCCGTGGGACGAGGTCGCCCTGGCGTTCGGCAGCCGGCCCGGCATTTCGCTTGACGAGTTCCGCGAACGGGGCGTCGCGCTTTCCCGCTGCTCGGAACGGTATACGCTGGACCAGCTGTACCCAAAGACATTTGAAAAATTATCGCAAACACAGAGGGAACAATGATGGATCCCTACGATCGGTTCGAACTCGTACTCAATGACCGTATTGTCAAGACGCCGATAGCGCTGGCTTCGATGGCGGGCATCGTGGATGCCGGGTATGCCATCGAACGCGCCGACCACGCCGGTGTTGCCTGCATCGGAGGGTATTCTATCGACGGACCGGCCCGCGCCGCGTCCGCGGCGATGGCAGCGGCGGGCAGGGCGGAGTTTCCCGACGGGGACCCCATCGAGACGATCGGGGCCCAGATACTGCTGCTTGAAGATACCGATATCGTCACCGCCGTCAACCTGCGGGGAACGACGCCGGATGCCTTCGTCTCGCTCGCCGAGGCGTTCGGCACCCGCGTCATCTACGAGATCGACGCGCACTGCCGGCAGGCACCGATGATCGAGGCCGGATCCGGTGAATACTTCCTGCACAACCCCGACAAGCTCGCTCCCATCATCGAGGCGCTCGCGTCCGCCGGCGTCACCGTGTCGGTCAAGATGCGGGCCGGTGTGGCCAAGAACGATCAGGACCTGGCACGGGCGATCTGGAAGGCGGGCGCCGATATCATCCATGTTGACCTGATGGACTTCGGGCATGCGAAGCTCCGCCAGATACGGAACAGCTGCCCGCTTGCCCTGATCGCAAACAACGGCATCAACACGTTCGACCGGGCAAAGGACATGTTTTCCCATGGTGCGGATCTCATCTCGCTCGCCCGCCACGCGGACACGGCGACCCTTGCCTCCTTGGATGCGGCAATCGCGCAGATGGCCGATGAAACCGGCTGGTACAACGCACCGAAACAGCTCTGCCGGGGCGGCGATGTGCGGGCGTTCACGTTCTGCTGCATGCCGGTCAAAGACTGCCCGCTGATCCCTGCGCTCAGCCGCATCGGGATGCCGCGGGGCACGTTCAT
>JAAEEQ010000046.1 GCA_013415665.1 Methanomicrobiales archaeon | reverse complement strand
AAAGCATGGCGCTATCCATTCAATTCCAGGAAGAACGGCTGGAACAGCTCCGAAGCGAATTCAAATCAGATTAATTTTTTTAAGAGGGGATCGCAAGCCCGGTTGCGTGCCCGGGCGCGACGGGCAACCGTCACCCCTCTTCCTTTCCGATATAGACGATTGCAGCGGTGAGAACGGCAATCGCGGCAAGGGTCAGCACGGTATCGGCCGTCTCCGTCACGTTCACACCCGAAATCAGGATTTTCCGGATCATCGCGGTCAGCCCTGCCAGAAGGATCGGTTTGACCTGCAGCCGGTTGGTGCGGAAATAGGCAGTCACCGTTTCAAGGATCTCGATGATGATGATGGTGACGAGCAACGCATGCAGCACCTGGAGAATGCCTGCCGAACCGGTTTCCCCGACCACCGCATTCAGCAGTTGCAGGCCGACGTCGTAAAATGACAATAAAGCAAGAGTTGTTAATGCAATGGCAACGAGAATATATATTACCACCGTTACCGAGGATATCGCGCGCACAAGCATAATCAGGTGAGGTTCATCCGGTTTCGTTTTCATTCCCTCCTCGTGGTGCATCCGGTAAGGAGAAAGCACATCCATTCCTATTTGAAGGTGTTGATCCTTCGGCGCCGGCGTTCCGGCGCGTCGCGTTTCCGTGATCCCCCATACCAGGGAGAGGATGTTTTTAAATAACAATAACCTTTAAGTTGATCTACTGCATTGTAATAATGCTACCCAAGGTATGAACGTGGGCCTGTAGCTCAGTTAGGCAGAGCGCCTGGCTTTTAACCAGGTGGTCGGGGGTTCAAATCCCTCCGGGCCCGTGCCAGACGAAACGTTTTGGCGAATCGTTAGTTTTTAAGCGGTGATGCATCTGAAACGCAACTCTTTCTTTATCAGGGGATGGAGATGAGCACCTCATTCGATGTCCTGGATCATGTGATGGTGCCGGACCATCAAATTATGAGCGAGGAGGAAGTAGCAACCTTGCTGTCCTCCTACACGATCACCCACGACCAACTGCCAAAAATCTACCATGACGATCCTGCTGTGAAATCCATCGGTGCAAAAATCGGAGATGTCATTCGAATCATCAGGAATAGCCAGACAGCCGGGAAAGCGGAGTCCTACCGTCTGGTTGTCAAACGACCGAAAAAATAACCCCCCCGGGGTGATCAATCTGTTGGATAGAAAAACATTATCGAGATCGTATTTTTCCCGTGAGCATGTGGCGCGCCACCAGCTTGATTCCTTCAACAATTTCCTGCTGCACAATCTCCAGAAAGTTGTTGACGAGCAAAAAATCATCGAGACCGATATCGCCAGCCGCGGCAAAGGCAACCAGCCCGTGTGGGTCGAGCTCGGCCATATCGAAGTGAAAAAGCCTGTCGTGCGTGAGGCTGACGGATCGCAGTCGGATCTGTTCCCGAGTGAAGCGCGCCTGCGCAACCTGACGTATGCCGCGCCCATCCAGCTCGACATGACCCTCTGCAAAGGGTATGATGAGAACGGAAAGCCCATTCGCGACGAGCCAATCGTGACGACCATCGGCCAGCTCCCCGTTATGGTCAGTTCCATGGCCTGCAATCTCTACGGCCTTTCCGATCAGGAGCGCATTCATCATGGCGAGGACCCCCTTGATCCCGGCGGCTATTTCATCATCAACGGTTCGGAGCGCGTCCTGATGACGCTTGAGGATCTTGCCTCGAACAAGATCATGACGGAATTTACCGAACGGTACAATGAACGCATCTACGTCGCAAAGGTCTTCTCGCAGTTCCGCGGCTACCGGGCACTCGTCATCGTCGAGCGGAACCGCAAGAACCTTCTCGAGGTCTCGTTCCCGTCCGTCGCCGGGCACCTCAAATTCGTGGATCTCATGCGGGCGCTGGGGCTTATGGGTGACCACGATATCGTGAATGCCGTTTCCACCGACGAGGATATTCTGACGTTCATGATGCAGAACCTCGAGGAGAGCGAATGCGACACGGTAGAAGACGGCATCATGTATGTCGGCAAGAAGCTTGCGCCCAACCAGACACGCGATTACCAGCGGAAGCGTGCCGAATTCGTGCTTGACAACTATCTCCTCCCGCACTTAAACTACCTCATGCCGCCGGGACTGAAGGAGGAAGACCCCGGGTACCAGGAGGCTGTCGAGAGCGTACGCCTTGCCAAGGCGCATTTCCTCGGGCGGATGGCGGAGGCCTGTTTCGACCTGGTGCTGAACAAGCGCAGGATCGACGACAAGGACCACTATTCCAACAAAAGGCTGAAACTCGCCGGCGATCTGATGGAGGATCTCTTCCGCATTTCGCTCAACCGGCTCACACGCGATGTCAAGTACCAGCTCGAGCGGGCAAGCATGCGCCACCGCGACCTGTCCATCAGCACGGCGGTTCGCGCGGACGTCCTGACGGAGCGCCTGCTCCATCCGCTCGCCACCGGCAACTGGGTCGGCGGCAGGACCGGTGTTTCGCAGCTCCTTGACCGGGTCGACCACATGGCGGTGCTGTCCCATCTGCGCCGTGTCATATCGCCGCTTTCCCGGTCACAGCCGCATTTCGAGGCACGTGACCTGCACCCGACGCAATGGGGCAGGATCTGCCCGAGCGAGACACCGGAAGGGCCCAATTGTGGGCTCGTAAAGAATTTCGCACAGATGGTGGAGATCAGCACCGGCGTCGAGGAGGAGGCGGAGATCAACCGCATCCTCTACAACCTCGGCGTCGAAGACCTCAGGAGGGAGACTGCATGAGCGCAAAAGGAAAAAAATCACGTGTTTTTGTCAACGGTGCGCTTATCGGGCTCGTTGAAAATCCGCAGGAGCTTGTCCGGAACATCCGGCAGATGCGCAGGCGGGGAGAGCTATCCACCGAAGTCAACGCCTCCTACAAGGAGTTCAACGGCGATGTCATCATCCACACGGACCGCGGGAGGGCACGCCGGCCGCTTATTGTTCTGGAAAACGGAAAAACCTCCATCACCGAAGAAGACACCCGCCGCCTGGCCGGGGGCGAGATTGATTTTACCGACCTCGTCCGCCGGGGACTGATCGAATTCATCGATGCCGAGGAAGAGGAGGATCTCTTCATTGCGATGAAGGAGAACGACATCACGCCGGAACATACGCACCTTGAGATCGATCCGTCCCTGATTCTCGGCATCGGTGCCGCCCATGTTCCGTTCCCGGAGCACAATGCCAGCCCCAGGGTCACCATGGGAGCGGGGATGGTCAAGCAGGCGCTCGGTTTTGCCAGCGCCAACATGAAGCTCCGCCCCGATACGCGCGGCCACCTCCTCCACTATGTCCAGAAACCGCTCACCCACACCCAGACCTCGGCGGTTATCGGGTCGGACGACCGGGCGGCAGGGCAGAACCTCGTCGTCGCGATTCTTTCGTTCGAAGGGTTCAACATTGAAGATGCCCTGATCTTCAACAAGGGCTCCATTGACCGCGGCGTCGGCAGGTCCCACTTTTTCCGGACCTACGACGGCGAGGAGCGCCGGTACCCCGGCGGTCAGGTCGACAGGATCCAGGTGCCGGACGAGGAGGTTTCCGGGGCGCACGGTGCCGAGTACTACCAGAACCTCGATTCCGACGGCATTATCAATCCCGAGACGATCGTGCAGGAGAAGGATGTGCTCATCGGCAAGACGTCGCCCCCGAGGTTCCTCGAGGAGCCCACGGGCGAACTTATCACCGTCGAAAAGCGCCGCGACACATCCGTGACCATGCGCAGCAACGAGCGCGGCATTGTGGATACCGTCATCATCACCGAAGGGGAAAACAGCTCCCGGCTCGTCAAGGTACGGACCCGGGACCTGCGCATTCCGGAGGTCGGCGACAAATTCGCGTCCCGGCACGGCCAGAAGGGTGTCGTCGGGCTGATCGTCCCGCAGGAAGACATGCCCTTTACCGAATCGGGGATCGCCCCGGATCTCGTGATCAACCCCCACGCAATCCCCTCGCGGATGACGATCGGGCATATGCTCGAGATGCTCGGCGGCAAAGTCGGGTCTATGGAAGGCCACCGGATCAATGCCACTGCGTTCTCCGGTGAGCGCGAGGCGGATCTCCGCGCTTCCTTAAAAGCCCTCGGCTTTTCGCATAACGGGCGCGAGGTGATGTATGACGGCATTACCGGCAGGCAGTTTGCCGCCGACATCTACATCGGGGTCATTTACTACCAGAAGCTCTACCACATGGTCTCCTCCAAGATGCATGCGCGTTCCCGCGGACCGGTCCAGGTGCTGACCCGGCAGCCGACCGAGGGGCGTGCCCGCGAAGGTGGTCTGCGGTTCGGTGAGATGGAACGCGATGTGATGATCGGGCACGGCGCTGCCATGGCACTCAAAGAGCGGCTGCTCGATGAATCCGACAAAGTTGAACAGTTCGTGTGTGCGAAGTGCGGCATGGTGGCAATGCTCGACCGCAAGCGCAACGTCACGCGCTGTCTTGCCTGTGGCGGAGAGACGGATATCTATCCGGTAGAAATGAGCTATGCCTTCAAACTGCTGCTTGACGAGATGAAGAGCATGGGTATCGCACCACGGATGCACCTAGAGGATCAGGTATGAGGGGGACAAGGACATGACGAGTCCAAAACGTGTGGGAAAGATAGAATTTGGCCTTCTTTCCCCGAAAGAAATCAGGAAAATGAGTGTCCGCAAGATCATCTGGGCTGACACCTACGACGACGACGGCTTTCCCTATCCGCAGGGGCTGATGGATCTCGGTCTCGGGGTTATCGATCCCGGACTGCGCTGCAAGACCTGCGATCAGAAAGCAAGCGACTGCCCGGGGCATTTCGGACATATCGAGCTTGCAAAACCCGTCATCCATGTCGGGTACACGCGGCTCATCAGAAAACTCCTGCGGGTGACCTGCAGGAGCTGCAGCCGCCTGCTCCTGAGCCCGTCGGAAGTCGAAAAGATCCTCGGGCCGGAAGATGAGGGCAGCGATGAGATCATCTCTGAAAAAGACATCAAGAAAGAGCGGGTCTGTCCCCACTGCGGCGAGCAGCAGCTCAAGATCAACTTCGAAAAACCGACGACCTTCTCCGAGATCTGGACGGATGAAAACGGCAGGAAGATCGACCACAAACTGACGCCCGCCGATATCCGTGCCCGGCTCGAGAGGATTCCTGATGAAGACCTGCGCCTGCTGGGCATCAATCCCGACGTGGCCCGCCCCGAATGGACCATCCTCACCGTGCTGCCGGTTCCCCCGGTCACAATGCGGCCGTCGATCATTCTTGAAAACGGCCAGCGCTCCGAGGACGATCTGACGCACAAGCTTGTCGATATCATCCGCATCAATCAGCGGTTCAAAGAAAACCAGGATGCCGGAGCACCGCAGCTCATCATCGAAGACCTCTGGGAGCTTTTGCAGTACCATGTCACGACGTATCTCGACAACGAAGTTGCGGGATGCCCGCCGGCGCGGCACCGGAGCGGGAGGCCCTTAAAGACCCTGTCACAGCGGCTGAAGGGCAAGGACGGCCGTTTCCGCGGTTCCCTTTCGGGAAAGCGTGTCAATTTCTCTTCCCGTACCGTCATTTCCCCGGATCCCAATCTCTCCATCGGTGAGGTCGGCGTGCCGCTGGCAATCGCCAATGAAATGAGCGTGCCGGTCCGGGTCACCCCCTTCAACATCGAAGAGATCCGCGGCATGGTCCAGAAAGGCCCCGGCAGGAAATCATTGAACGAGCAGTGCGGTGCCAACTATGCCATCCGTCCCGACAACAGGCGTATTCGGCTCTCGGATTTGAACCTGGAACTGGTCGCAGAGCAGATCGAACCCGGCTGGACCATTGACCGGCAGCTCAGGAACGGCGACATCGTGCTCTTCAACCGGCAGCCGTCCCTGCACCGCATGAGCATCATGGCCCACCGCATCGTCCTCATGGAGGGCAAGACATTCCGCCTCAACCCTGCCGTCTGCCCGCCGTACAACGCAGACTTCGACGGGGACGAGATGAACCTTCACGTCCCCCAGACGGAGGAGGCGCGGGCAGAGGCGTATATCCTTGCCAGCGTGCAGGAAAACATCCTCTCACCACGGTTCGGCGGACCGATCATCGGGGGGATTCACGATCACATTTCGGGCATCTTCCTGCTGACGCATGAGCTGCGGTGGTTCACAAAGCCCGAGATGCTCTCCCTGCTCCGGTTCACGAGGCTTTCCCATCTTCCCCCGGCGGAACGGGCAGACGACGACGGAAGACCCTGCTGGTCAAACAAGCAGGTATTCTCGATGATCCTTCCCGACGGCCTGAACATGGTCTTCCGGGCAAGCTCCTGCACCAACTGCGAGACCTGCCGGCGCGAGATGTGCGAGCGGGACGCCTATGTGAGGATTGTCGACGGCAGGCTGGAGAGCGGAACCATCGACAAAAAATCGATCGGTGCTTTCGACGGCGCGATCCTGCAGCGCATCATCCGGCAGTACGGCCTTGCACGCGGCCTGCAGTTCATCGATGACGTAACGAGGCTCTCTATCCGCGCAATCATGCTCGACGGGTTCTCCTTCGGCATCGACGACGAGGACCTGACACGGACGGAATACGGGCAGATCGATGAAGTGCTCCAGAACGCGTCGCTGGATGTAGAACGCAGGATCAAGATCTATATCGACGGCCAGCTCGAGCCCATGCCGGGCCGGACGCTGGACGAGACGCTTGAGATGCAGATCATGCAGGTGCTCGGAAAAGCCCGTGACCGGACCGGTGAGATTGCCGGCAGGCACCTCGGCCTTTCGAACAGTGCCGTCGTCATGGCGGTTTCCGGTGCCCGCGGTTCGATGCTGAACCTGACCCAGATGGCGGGGTGCCTCGGCCAGCAGTCGGTGCGTGGAGAACGGATCGTGCGTGGCTATGACGAAAGAACGCTGCCCCATTTCAAAAAGGGCGATCGCGGGGCCGAAGCACACGGCTTTATCAAGAACAGCTACAAGAGCGGACTGAACCCCACGGAGTTCTTCTTCCATGCCATCGGCGGCCGTGAAGGTCTCGTGGACACGGCGGTTCGTACATCGCAGAGCGGGTACCTCCAGCGGCGGATGATCAATGCGCTGCAGGACCTGAAAGTCGCCTACGACGGCACGGTGCGGACAACCGGCGGCCGCATCATCCAGTTCAAGTACGGGGAGGACAACACGGACCCGTCCCGGAGCAGTTTTGGGGACCCGGTGGACGTGAAGGGAATCGTGGAGAACATCCTCAAGGAGGAGGTCTGATGGAAGCATCGATGCGGGATCGGATCCTCGGAGCCGATATTCCCGAAAAAACGCGGCAGCAGCTCATCGGCTATCTTTCCGGCAGGGATGTGACCGAAGAGCAGTTCGGCCGCATCCTTTCGCAGGTGATCAACGAGTACGGGTACACCCGGATCGAGCCTGCAGAAGCAGTCGGCATTATCGCCGCCCAGTCGATCGGCGAGCCCGGCACACAGATGACGATGCGGACGTTCCACTATGCGGGTGTCGCTGAAATCAACGTCACCCTCGGGCTGCCGCGCCTCATCGAGATCATGGATGCCCGCAAGACGCCGTCGACGCCGACGATGACTATTTACTTAGAGGAGGAATGGTCGACCAACCGCGATCGCGCCCGTGAAGTAAGCTGGCAGATCGAAGCGGCGCCGCTCCACGAATTCGGCGACATCATCACCGACATCGTCGATATGCAGGTGGTTGTCCAGCTCAACCGGGACGTCTTCGATCGCCGCAAGATCAGCATCCAGGAAGTCATGGAGCGTGCCCCGAAAAAGATCCGCGATCGGCACCACTACCGCGACTTCGAAAGCGATTCGGATGAGAAGGCGGCGACGCTTACCTTCTTCCCGAAAGAGCGGGAAAGCTACCAGAATCTCTTCCAGCTCGCGGAATATGTCAAAAACGTCATCGTGCAGGGCATCGATGATATCGAGCGTGTCGTGGTGCGCAAAGAGGAAGGAGAGTATATACTTTATACTGAAGGCTCCAACCTTAGAGATGTATTTGAGGTGAAGGGCGTCGATACATCTCGGACCCGCACCAATAACATTGCCGAGATATCCGATGTGCTGGGCATCGAAGCGGGCAGGAATGCCATCATCGATGAAGCCCTCAGCACGCTCCGGGAACAGGGTATTTCCGTTGACGTGCGGCATATCATGCTCGTGGCTGACATGATGTGCATGGATGGCGAGGTCAAGCAGATCGGCCGTCACGGGATCGCCGGCGAGAAGGAAAGTGTGCTTTCCCGTGCGGCATTCGAAGTGACGGTCAACCATCTGCTGGATGCGGCGGTTGCCAATGAAGTGGATATACTTCAGGGCGTGACCGAGAACGTCATCGTCGGCCAGCCGATTCAGCTCGGTACCGGTGATGTCAAACTCATTGCAAAACCAATCAATCAGGAGTAAACCAACATGGATTTCGAAACATCATTGCGTCGGGCAATCAAATCAGGCACGGTTTCCATCGGCCAGAACTCGACGAAGGCATGCATCGAAGAAGGCAAGGCCCAGCTGGTCGTTATTGCGCAAAACTGCCCGGCCGAATTCACCGAATTTCTGAAAACACAGGAAGATGTGACGTCCCATCAGTACACCGGTTCCAGCATGCAGCTTGGGAAAGCATGCGGAAAACCGTTCATGGT
Source organism: Methanomicrobiales archaeon (assembly GCA_013415665.1). GTDB lineage: Archaea > Halobacteriota > Methanomicrobia > Methanomicrobiales > Methanomicrobiaceae > LKUD01. The sequence continues at coordinate 2,227 of JAAEEQ010000046.1, read as the reverse complement.
GAGCGCACTTGCAGTCATCGAGGCGGGTGACTCCGATATCCTCTCACTCAAGAGGGCATGAAGTATGGGAGAAATAGTCCTCAACGAGCAGACGCTCTCACTTATGGCCCAGTTTGAGGAGATTACCGGCGCCGGCAGCAGAGACTGCATCATCGATGACCGCAACGAACGGCTCATCTTCGTGATAAACCCGGGCGAAATGGGCCGTGCCATAGGAAAACAGGGATCGAGCATTAAAAAGGCCTCTGATGTCCTCGGAAAGCGGATAGAAGTGGTTGAATATTCCGCCGATCCCATCCAGTTCCTGAAAAACTGCTTCCTTCCCGCTCAGGTTCTCTCCATCGAGTTCGGGGAAAACGATGACGGTGAAAAGATTGCCCGCGTCGATGTCCGGGAAGAGGACCGGGGCATTGCCATCGGGAAGGCAGGGAAGAATATCTTCAAGGCAAAGCGTCTTGCCCAGCGCCAGCACGATATCGCAGACGTGCAGCTGGTGCAGGACGAATTCCAGTAATTTTTACCCGGATATCCTCAGTAATCCGCGAGAATCTGGGCAAAATCAAGTGTCGGCGGCTGGCCGCTCCTTTTTGCATCCTCAATGCTCATGATTATCCGCTCGATGATCTCCGACTCGCTCCGCGGCGTGGTTCCCTGCAGCAGATTGTCAAGCACGTTGTTGTGGTATATGATATGCTGCAGCCGGATCTGATCCCGGTACCCGATGACCGCAACGAACGAGTTGCATTTCTGATCATAGGTAATGGAAATGACGTTATCGGCATTGACATAGGTATTTTCGACCGATTTTATCCAGACCATGGAGAGAATATCTTGTTTAGGGGGGAAAAGAATGTTGTTTTTTTCTGCCGCTGCCCCCGGTGTCAGATAGGGGTTGCCACCGGCACCATAACCGAGGGATCGACCGGCACGGCGGTGGTGCGGTAATGGGTAAAAAGATCGCGCCCCCATCGTATCGCCCGCTCAGAACGGCTGACAAGATCCCTCATGCAGTCGTAACGCCTGGTATCACGCGAAAAAAAACCGCAGGACAGGCAGAACGGTGTGACGATAAGGCCGATGCCGACCGGGAGATGCGTGACATACAGCCGGAACCTGCTGCAGTCATGCAGGGGATCGATGAGATGGGCGTAGGAAGGGCTCGACAGTTCGCGCAGCAGATCCGCCGTCACCACGATATCGACCGGGACACCGTCTCTCACCCGGCCGGCAAGCGCAGCGGCGATGCCGGGACTCATCCATGCCGAGACGCCCATGATGGATTCCGCACGGCTGATAATCCGGGTAAAATGTTCGAAGGTCCTGAATGCGCATGTGGAAGACTCGCCCACGATATCGGCGTCGTGCAGGCACCCGAGCGATCTGCAATACTCCTCGGGCAGATTGTCAATGGTATGGTACATCCAGAACTCGCGGTGGCGAACAAGCAGGTTTGCTGCGGCCAGAAGGTTTTCGAGGCTCATGACCACGGATTTTCCTTCGTCCGACAGTGCGACCGAACCGTTGCAGGCGACGATCAGGCCCGCATCGTGGAGAAGGTAGATCCCCCGGTGAAGCGGTGCGGGGGACGTGCTGCCGCCCTTTTTCTGAGGAATGCCGGCCTGCAGGGAGCAAAGAAGGTTGACGGCGGGCGGAGAACGGATGATACGCTGCGCCATCGCCGAACGCTCCCCCCGGGCGGCACAGCCGGGAGAACCGCAGGCATCAATGAAATCTTTGACACTTCCGGCGAGAATCTCACCGCAGCCCGTTAAACGGAGAAGCCGGCCCTCGCGGCACACGATTTGATCCCGGATAAGATCCCGGACCGGTGCGGCGAACGATGAGACAGAAAAGGGGGCGTGCAGGGCAAGTTCCGGGATTGTGCATGGCCCTTCCTTCAGCTCCATAAGTGAGTGAAGCTTGATGCGGGACGCAAAGAGAGACAGGATGCCGGGATCACACCGGGAGAGAGGGGACAACCCATCCATGCAGGCACCGTATTGCCAACATTATTGATCCGTGAACCTTAATGTTTCGGGTTGTATAATTTGCCGGCGCGGATATATCTCGGAGGTATAATAACCAGACATATATTCATTGAGGTAAGAGATTGACACAGTTGATTATCATCTAGCCAAACGCGCCCCACCGCCACCACCGGAGAATTATGACAATCATCCTGCTCTTCGATTCCGAATTATCAGCATTCCGCCGGAACATCGATTAT
>JAAEEQ010000158.1 GCA_013415665.1 Methanomicrobiales archaeon | reverse complement strand
GTGTTCCGCTGTATGTCGTCTCCGCTACACCCGAAGAGGAGATCCGCCGGATTGTCAGCAGCCGTGGCCTCGATTCCTATTTTTCGGGCGTCTACGGATCGCCGGGGACGAAGGCGGCGGCGATCGGAACTATTCTCGCGGGTGAGGGGGTGCCGCCGTCCTCAGCCCTGTTTGTCGGGGACGCCGTCAATGACCTTGAGGCAGCGCAGGCGACCGGCGTCCGTTTCGCAGCACGGGTGCGGCCGGGCGATCGCAACCGCTTTGCCGGCAAAGCCGGGGTCGATTGCACGGTGCCCGACCTTGAAGAGCTGCTGCGGCTGCTTGTCGCCGGGCATGAATTGCACGGGTAAGAACTATTAATAAACCACAGAACGATATTTTTTATAAAAAATCCGCTTTCACTGGCGTTAGACGGTAAGGGAAGCGCGTGCCCTGCACACGGCGGAGGACAGGAGAATGACGATTGAGGTAAATGCAAATTTCCACACCATAGCCGGCAAAAGTGTGACCGAGCGGGAAGACGCGCGGTATCGGGAATACCGGAAAAAATGGGCAGAATGGCCGTCGAAATATACAACCGGGGATTTCCCCCTGCATATCGACCTCGAGCCGACGAGTGCCTGCAACCTCCGCTGCCCTTTCTGTGCCACGACCCACAACCGCTACCGGAAAGGATTCATGGCGGAAAAAACCTGGAAGGCCGTTCTGGACGAATGCGGTGAAAACAATCTCTATTCCCTGAAATTCACGTACCGCGGCGAACCGCTCCTGCATCCCGACATCGTCCGCATGGTCGCGTATGCCAAGGAAGCGGGCATCATGGATGTCTATTTCAACACGAATGCGACACGCCTCGACGGCGACACCGTGCGCCGCCTCATCGATGCCGGGCTTGACCGCATCTCCGTCTCTTTCGAGGGGTATACCCCCGATACCTATTCCCGGTACCGGGTCGGCGCCGATTATGAAACGGTGGTCGCCAATATCGAGCGGATCCGGGCTATCAGGAATGAACTGGGCACTGAACGCCCGCTGGTCCGGGTACAGACCGTCCTCGTCCCCGAACTGCGGGGGCATGAAAAGGAGTATGCCGATTTCTGGTCACAGCGGGTCGACGAGGTGGCATACCTCGACATGAAAGACGAGGAGGACAATCCCGATCACCGCGGCATTGTCGACGACTGGGCGTGCCCGATGCTCTGGCAGCGCATGACGGTCACGTGGGACGGTGCCATCCTGCCCTGCGTCCATGACATTTACGAGACGCTCAAGTTCGGAGCTATCGGTGAAATGACGATAAAGGAAGCATGGAACAGCATGCAGGAAACGGGATACCGCGATCTTCACCGCACCGGCAGGGCGCACGAACTGTATGCCTGCGACCGGTGCCCCCTGCGGGAAAGTGAAATCCGGAAAAAAACCGGGTGATGCACATGATAGGCGCTTTACTTATCGGACGCGAGGGAAGCCAGGGATTTCCGGGGAAGAATACCTACCCGGTGCTCGGTCGCCCGCTGATGGAATACCCCCTCCTCGCCGCAAAAAATGCCGCGTTTGTGGATGAGGTCTACGTATCGACGGATTCTGAGACAATCAAGGAGATCGGGAGACGCCATGGTGCCCGTATCATCGACCGCCCGCCGGAGCTCTGCACCAACACCGCACTTGGCGAGCACGTCTTCGTGCACGGGTACCGGGCCATCCGGGACGATGCCCGGGCACAGGGCGGCGATCTCGAACTGCTGGTCCTGCTGCACTGCAATTCCCCGACGATTCTCGCTGAAACCCTTGATAGCGGCATAGAAGCCCTGCGCGGCAACCCGGACCTCGATTCGGCCGTGACGGTATCGCGGTACAACATGTGGAGCCCGCTCCGCGCACGAAAAATCGCCGGGGACGGTCTCCTGCACCCGTTCGTTCCGTTCGAGGTGTTCGGGGATCCCTCCCGGCTCAACTGCGACCGTGATTCGCAGGGTGATGTCTGGTTCGCCGACATGGGAGCCTCGATTGTCCGGCCGCGATGCCTCGAGGATATCGAGCACGGTCTGCTCCCGCAGAAATGGATGGGGCAGAAGATTTATCCCCTGCAGCAGTGGGGCGGCTGCGACGTCGATTACGAGTGGCAGATTCCGCAGGTCGAGTTCTGGCTGAGGAAGCATGGCTTCTGACGGATCCGATGGACTGGAAGGGAAAAGCCACCTGTCCGGCATTTACCGCCCTCCGCCGGACCGGACCGATCGTCTCCGCTACACCCGCCTTGATAAAAACGAGGGATTTCTCAGTATTCCCGGCGCATGCATCGAGGAGATGCGTGCGCTCGTGACGCCGGACTTCCTCGCGTGCTACCCGCGTGTCTTCCGGCTGTATGATGCGATCGCGGAATACACCGGATTTTCTCCCGATAACATCCTCGCAACCGCCGGATCCGACGGTGCGATCCGGGCGGTGTACGATGCATTTGTCGAGCCGGGTGACGATATCCTCAATATCCAGCCGAATTTTGCGATGTACGACGTCTATACCCGCCTCTACCGGGCACACCCGGTTGACGTCTGGTATGATCCCGCCACCCTGCTTCTGGACACCGCAGCGGTCGCTGACGGGATCACCCGCCGGACACGGCTCATTATGCTTTCTAATCCGAACAGCCCGACGGGGACGGAAATTACGCTTGCGGATATGGCAGCCCTTGCAGAGGCTGCCGCCGCACAGGGGGCGGGGCTCGTCGTCGACGAGGCCTACTTTCCGTATTCCCCGACGACCTGCACGCCGCTTCTCGGCACATTTGACAATATTATCATCCTGCGCTCGTTTTCGAAAGCATTCGGCCTTGCCGGCGCCAGGGCGGGGTATGCCCTCGCACACCCGGACATTATCGAAAAGATGGGCAAGTTCAGGCCGATGTACGAGGTCAACAGTTTTGCCGTCGAATACGCACGGATCCTGCTGCAGCACGCCGCGCTGGTCGAGGAGTCGGTGCGCGAGGCAAACCGGATA
>JAAEEQ010000045.1 GCA_013415665.1 Methanomicrobiales archaeon | reverse complement strand
CCTCCTTCGAGAGAATCCATTTCTGGCCGTCAACCCTGACCTTGACGTACCTGACATCGGGATTCACCCAGAGGTTGGTGACACCGTACGTCGTTTCAGGGCGCAGGGTCGCACAGGGCAGTTTATAGTCGCCCCACGAGAACATGATGAGCACGAATTTGATGATCTCGGCCTTGTCGCCTTCAAGGAGATCGTGGTCCCCGACGGGATTGTCGCACTGCGGGCAGTACTTGACAGGGTGTGCCCCGCGGACAACCCGGTTCTGCTCGTGCAGGTGCAGGTACTGCCATTCGATGAATTTGCTGTACTGGGGGTCCACCGTTGTAAAACGCCTCCGCCAGTCGATGGACAGTCCGCACCGGCGCATCACGCGTTCGTACTCCTGGCTGAAATACCGCACGATCTCCATCGGATCGTCGAAACGGTCGATGGTCTCCTGCGGGACTTTGTAGAGGTCGCGATAGAGCCGGATCGTCTTTTCATCAGCCTGCGTGATCCTCTTGGATATGCCGATCACCGGCGTGCCCGTCACATGGAATGCCATCGGATAGAGAACCTTGCGTCCTTTCATCCGCCAGAACCGGGCGATGACATCAGGAACGATGTATGTTCGCCCGTGGCCGACGTGCATGGCGCCGCTCGGGTAGGGGTACGCGACGGTCAAGTAGAATTTTTCACGTTCGTCGGGATCCGCTTCGAAAATATGGGTCCATTTTTCCCGGTATTCATCCTCGTTGGTACTGATATCTGGTCTGCTCACGTTGGTTCCTCCATGTCGTCATTCGTCTTTTTTTATACGGGTTTGAGCCTGATGACCTCACCCTCATTGTACCGGCGGATCATCTCCTGTGCTATGCTGCTGTTCTTGGCGAGATGGATCTCGCCGTTGTCGTCAACCGTTGCCGTAAAGAGATACTCCTTGCCGGCAAAGACATCCACTATCTTTCCCCTGTTTTCAGGATCAATGATGGAGAGCTGTTTTTTATCGACCCTGATGCGGATGCTCCCGCCGCCCGGCGCCGCTTCCGCTGGTTCGGCCTGCTGGACTTCCTGCCTCTCAAGCTCGCTCCGCGGCCGGATATCGATGCCGATGCTGAGTTTGTTGACGATGCTTGCGACATTTTTTCCTCCTTTTCCGATGGCCGCAGGCACATCCCGGTCGTCGATATAGACGACAGCCTTGTTGTCGCTCTGCATCCTGACATCAACATACCCGTCGGTGAACCTTCCGATTTCGCGCTGGATCTCCCTCTCGGCAAGCTTCCATGCAATTTTCTCTTCTTTCTGGGGTTCGGGTCCGGGTTCGGCTTCGGCACGCTGCCCGGGCATGACGATCGTCTCGCCTTCGAACCGGAAGATCTCGAATTCCGGCTTTCCGGTGGTATGGTCGATGACCGTGATGACCGGACGCATCGGCATCTCCGATCCCGTGGACTCCGGTATCCTGAACGAGAAATCGATGTCGTAGATCTTTGTTATCTCCCCGACCGAGACGAAGATGATCGTATTGATGATCTGCGGAATGACGCTGAAATCGACCCTGTCCACGAACCGCTGCAGCGCATCCTGTGCACGCATGGCATGCTCCACGCCAATCATGCCGACACCGGCAAGGCGCATATCCGCAAAAATCCGGAAATCCTCGTTTTTCCGCATTTCATCGAAGATGACGAAATCCGGCCTGACCAGCAGGAGCACTTCCGCGGTGTTGGCCATGCTGCCGTCGAGGGTGGTGTACTGGGTGATATGATCCGGCACCTGCAGATCACGCGGCGCCTCCATCGTCTTGACGACGAAGCTATGGTCCGCAAGGAACATGGCGATGCTCTGGGCAAGGGTCGATTTGCCGGCACCCGGAGGGCCGGCGATGAGGAGTCCCCGCTGGTCGCCGAGTATGCGGTCCTTGATGACGTCCGCCATGTTATAGGCATCCAGTTCGATGTCGACGATCGGCCGTACCGCCGTGATCTCCATGCCGTCGGAGAACGGCCGCCGTGCTATCGAAATGCGCAGGGATCCGATCTGGACAATGGTGATTCCGCGTTTTTCGAGTTCGATAAAGCCGTCGGGATCCCTTTTTGCACGTTCGAGAATCTCCTGTGCCATGACCCGGAGTTCATGCTCGGAAAGCGGATCGTCACGAAGATTGACGAGCCGCATCTCCTTGAGAGTCCCCTTCTTCGCAACCGGCGGGACACGCTCTTTTAAATAGACGGCGATGGTGTGCTCGTCAAAGAACTGGTCGATCCCGAGTGGAGAGAAATCGCCTATCTGGGGGCGCAGGTAGAGAACATCCAGGCCTTTCGCCTTGGCCACCTCGGCCTGAACGATATCGCTCGTGATGAATTTCGCATCATGCGCGAGCGCTGCGTTGCGAATGAGGGCGTCGATCTCCCCGCCGCTGGCAAGTTTCACCTGGTCCAGGCTCGGCCGCTCCCCGATAAACTGCAGATCGATGATGCCCTCCCCTGCCATGCGGCAGAGCTCCTGCAGTTCCGTCAGCCCTGAAAAACCAATCTCACGCCCCTGGTTTGCCTGCGATTCGAGTTCGGCAATCACTGCCTCGGGTATAATTATTGTCGCTTGTTTATATTCGCCTTTTTTTATCATGGAGGTGATGCGCCCGTCTATGACGACGCTCGTATCCGGTACTAATTTCATAAAAAATCACCATATACTACATCGTCATTCTTGTTTATTAGCATATACCTCGCCGGGATTGAACACTTTTTCCGCAATAAATGCGCCATCGATTGTCCGGAAAAAGCAGCTCCGGTACCCCAGGTGGCATGCGGCGCCCTCCTGCTCGATCTGGTAGATGAGGGCATCCTCGTCGCAGTCGGTAAGGATACGCACCACCCGCTGGGTATGGCCGCTCTCTTCGCCTTTCTTCCAGAGGCGTTTTCTGCTTCGGGAAAAGTAATGCGCCTGCCCCGTTGCTATTGTCAGTTTTACTGCCTCCTCGTTTGCATAGGCGAGCATGAGGACCTCGTTCGTTTCGGCATCCTGTGCGATGACAGGGATAAGCCCGTTATCAAAGTGCAAGGGTATCATGATATACCTCCGGTAATTATCGTCATTATCGTATAGAGCAGATCTCCCATGATCAGTGCGGTCAGAAATCCTGCGGTTATCGGGATCATGAACGGCACGCCGTATGATATCCAGACCGTGCCTGCCCGGCGGTACAGGGACAGTTCAGTACGGTACTCGTCCGGGAACCGTTTCAGATCCCGTGTGTACATTCTTCTCTCTCCGGCTATCATCCTTCGAATCGCGTGGCGCAAGGAGAGAAACCGCCGTTGCAGAACCCCGTTGTCGTCTGAAAACTCTTCCATTACGAACCCGAATGCCTCTTCGATACGTGCGCCGTCAACCGGAAAACCCAGGAACGGATACGGGAACGGTGCCCGGTTGCCTTTGAGCAGGTTATACCCGAATATGCAGAGCGGTGTGGCGAGATTGAGGATCATCGCATTGACCAGCACCGACATCGGAAAGAATGCAAAAGGCGGATACCCGTATGCGGGTTCGAAGGGAAAGAGCGGAATGCATGCCGTGATGAAGATAAGCGCCCATGCATCAGCCCCACCGAATAGGTGGAGGTATGCTGCAAAGAAATAAAAGAGGGCGCAGAACGCGGCAACCACCAGGATATATGCTGATGCGATTCTCACATCCGTTGCAATCAGCGAGATGTACGTCCATGCTGCCAGCGGTGCGGCGATAACCAGCATCGGGTACCACGTCCGGAAGGGAACCCGGCGTTCGCGGATATCCCGGTATGATGCGTAGATAAGGGTTATGCCGATGGCAACGGAAGCGATCGCCAGCGTTTCGATCATGGGTACTGTGGTTTGCACGTCGGGTGTATTATGTCTGGCGATATCGGGGTTTCCTTTCCGGCGCGATGCAAAAAAATGGAACGGAATAACCGGCCTACTGGTACTGCAGGCGGTTCTCGATATCTTCCAGAATGCTTCGGATCTGGCCGAGATGAACCGTGCTGGCGGTCAGGATGCAGAGCGAGGCGTCCCGGTACCGCGTGAGAATGATCGTGCCCGAGGGAAGTTCAATGGTTATCTGCCTGAACGGGCCGTGCCTGATGATCTCTCCGATGGCTTCCACCGATCGTATGGCATCCTCGCCGATGGCAACGACGCCCTCGAGGTGCAGGTCGCCGGCGGCGTAGAGGTTCAACCCGTCATTGAAAAATGAGACCGCCCGCACTCCCGGCCAGGTGAGCAGGTGGCGAAGTTCTTCGCGATCGACCGGTTGCGGCTGAACCGGGGGAGAAACCGGCGTGGGAGCGGGTACGGGGGGGCTGCTCTGCGTACCTGCCACAATCCCCTCCGGGACCGCCTTTTCGGAAGCCGCCATCGCTTCAGGAACCGCCGTCTCTTCCGGTGCGGCTGCCTCCCCGGCGGCAGCCATCGCTTCGGGAACTGCCGCCTCTTCCGGCACTGTCCCCTCCTGTGCGGGCTCCGGGAATGCGATGCCGCCATCCGGCTCCTCGGCGGGATGAACGCCGCTGAGAAGGGAGAGTGCCTGCTCGAACTCTTCCGGGGTATATTTCCTGAGATCGAACTCGATGAGCCTCTGGTTGGAGAAGTAGTCCCGGGCTGCATTGCCCCGCAGTGTCTTTGTGCCCGATGTAAAGTAGAACGCAAGGGGTTCGCCGCGGCGGATCAGGATGCACCCTTTTCCGAACTGGATGCGGACGATGGCTGCCCCGATAAACCGGGTGGTATGCGAGAACAGCCAGTCCATCGTGGATTGCATCATGCCGATGCTGGAACCTTCAGGCATCTGTTCGATCATAGGACTGAAATGATGAGATCCTTGTTTTTCTTGAGTTCATACCGCACCCTGCCGATGTTAGCATCGCGCTCGGCGATCACCGCGATGTACGTCTTTTTATTGAGAGGTGCGTTGCCGGTGAGCGGGGTTGCGAGCAGGAACGAATCGCCGAATTCGCAGAACGACATGGTGAATGCACGATCACCCAGTTCCGCAGCAATGGCATCAGCCGCTGCCACGGTCTCTGAAAGCCGTAATCCGAGATCTTGGGCGTTAATCGACTCCGTGCTCACGAGGTCGACGATTCTCCCGTCCTCCCTGAGTACGAATGCGGCCGATACGCCCTGAAGAGCCAGGAATTTGCCCAGCACCATGCGGAGCATGGAGGTGTCGCCATTGCCCGTCAACGGTCACACGCTCCCGGGCACATCCCCTTTCTATCGGATTGTACGTACATGATCGCGGATCTGTTCTGCTTTCTGCTCCCCAATACTCGTTGCAATACGGTGATAAAAACAATCGGCGAGAAGATCGATATCGCCGGAGGTGATCTCCTGTGAGGTCCGCCGGAGTTGCCGTTCACAGCACTTTTCAAGAAAAATTGGAGCTGCCGGACCAAGGTCCTGCCGGAGTATTGCGAGTATCTCGTCCCTGAGGCTCATAAGTACCCGTTTTTATCTCCACTATCATTAATTCATATCATCCCGTGCGAGGGTGTCGAGAATCTTGTAGGAATTTACCATCCTGTTGAAAGCAACTGCAAGCTCACCGATCTCGTCATTGCTCATGATATCAATGTCGGAATTGTTCAAATCCCCGGTGCTGACGCTGTTGGCAACCTGCGAGAGTTTCACAATCGGACTCGTGATGCTGCTCGCAAGGAAAAAGCTCCACATAACCACGACGGCAAGGGTGAGCAACGTCAGCACGAATATCGCGTTCTGCAGGCCGATGCCGGAAGCAAGGCTCTGCGCGTCTCCCATGAATACAATGCCGAGGAGTGCAAGGGGGAGAACCGCGACAAAGAGCATGCTCACCATCAGTTTATAGAAGATGGGTATCTGAAAGGCCATTCCCATACCCTTCAACCCAGGATCCTTCTTACTCAGCTCAGACATGTGGAAATGGTATTCATGTATAGTATATAAAATTATCTTTACACGATTATCTCACCAACATAACAATAGTGTATACAATTACAGTTAATCAGTAAGGAATATCTTTATATATATTTAGTACCAAACACCACAAGTATACTTTTCCGGGGTATCGATCATGATCCAGATAAGTGTTGATGAACAGGCATGCAACGGCTGTGGTCTCTGCGTCAAGGACTGCCCCATGAACGTATTCGAAATGGGATCCGGCGTATCGATTCCCCGCAGACCTGAGAATTGCATGGGCTGTCTTTCGTGCCATGAAATATGCCCGGCGCAGGCTCTTGAACACCAGGGCGTCGTACCGTCACGCCGTATGTATATCAGCAGCAGGGTCTGCTCCATGCTCAACCGGGTGATTTAATGACGAAGAGTTTCATCGAGGAATCCCAGCAGAATTTTCAGCACGATCTCATGTTCAGGGTTGAAGATGTTCCCCTGAAATGCAATCCTCCCGCTGCGGAACTTGAGCAGACCCTCCATGGCCTGATGCAGATGAACGGATATATTATTCGTTCTCTTGAGGAAATTGCCGGAAGGGGTGCGAATGCCGTCACATTCCGGGCCGGGAAAAAGTTCGGGCATGAGGTGGCGAAATATTTCCAGAAGAAGGACAATGTCGAAGAAGCGCTCCGCGAACTCTCGTATATCCTCTACGGGCAGTACTCATTCGAGCCATGGAAACCGGCGGACAAGGACCACTATATTGTTGAGGAAAACGGCTCGACATTTATCTACCTCGTCTTTCACGACTGTATCGTGCGCCAGACGCTCCGGCGTATCGGACAGGAACAGTCCGGCCCTCTCTGCCAGACACTGTGCGGCTATGTGGTGGGAGCGATCGAGGAGATTACCGGGCGCCGTGCAAAACTCGAAATTGTGCATACGGGCCCCAACGCCTGCTTAAAAAAGGTTATTCTGAAGTGAGGTGCCGGGATGAAGATTGCCATCGAAGAACTTGCCGGATGTTCGGGATGCAGCATCGCCGTCCTGGATCTCCACGAAACGCTCCTTGATATACTCGAAAAGGCCGAGATCGTCTACTCCCCGGTTCTCATGGACGTCAAGGAGCCTCCTCTAGGAATCGACATTGCATTCGTCACCGGCGCCGTCAGGAATGAGGAGAACCAGGAACGGCTTAAAAAAATCCGTGAACGTGCAAAGATCGTGGTTGCACTCGGGACCTGCGCCTGTTACGGCGGAGTGTCCGGCCTTTCCATGCTGTCAAGCCAGGAAGCCCTCTTCCGGTGCGTCTATCAGGAAGTGGATACCGTACGGCCGGACAACACCATCCCTTCCGACGTGCCTGCATTCCTGTATCGTGCGTTCGCAGTCGGGGATCTCGTCAAGGTAAACTGGTATATTCCCGGATGCCCCCCGAAAGAGGATCGCCTGCGCCAGATTCTTCTTCCGCTTATCGAAGGCGACCGGGTGGCCCTCTCGAGAAAATCCATCTGTTCGGAGTGCGACCGGAAGATGGGGCCGATCGAGAACTGGTCGCTCAAACGGCGCCACGAAGGCACGCCCGAGCGGGAACACTGCCTGCTTGGTCAGGGCTACCTGTGCCTTGGCCCGGTCACGTTCTGCGGATGCGGAGCGATGTGCCCGAAAAAGAATGTGCCGTGCCATGGCTGCAACGGTCCGTCCCTCGATATCCTCCGGGAACCCTGCCGTGACATCTACAACATGATGGTGCGGCGGATTGCGGATCTTACCGACCGGCCGGAAAAGGAGATCGAGGCCGCTCTCTACGACGTAGCGCATACCATGTACCCCTTCACCATGGGAAGCGAGGTCATGGAGGACAAGGAGATTTCCAGGATTCGTGCACTCATTAAGGAGGGGAGCTGATGAGCCGGATCACCATCAGCCCGGTGACGCGCATCGAGGGCCATGCGCAGGTCCGCATTCATCTCGATGAACAGGGAAACGTTGAGAACGCCCATTTCAATGTCGTCGAGCTCCGGGGATTCGAAAAATTCCTGATTGGCTCGGCCGTCGAGGAGGCGCCGCGGATCACGCCCCGCATATGCGGAATCTGCCCGACATCGCATCACATTGCCTCTGCGAAAGCGTGTGATCAGATTTACGGGGTAGAGCCGCCGGAAACTGCCCGCAGGCTTCGGGAACTGATGATGGTGGGGCAGTACGTCCACTCGCACTCCCTCCATTTCTTCATGCTTGCGGCTCCGGATTTCCTGATAGGGCATGATGTGCCCGCGGCGGAACGGAATGTTCTCGGCCTTGTCAAAAAGGCCCCTGAGATCGCAAAATCGGCAATCGAGATCCGGAAATTCGGACAGCGCCTGACGGAAGCGATCGGGGGGAAACCCATTCACCCGTCGACAGCAATACCCGGCGGCGTATCGCATCCGCTGACGGAGGAAAAACGCCAGGAACTTCTTGCAATGGCGAAAAACGTGCAGAAGATCGCCTCGCAAGGCTGGGAGACCGCACGGACTATCCTCGACGGGACGGACCTTGACTTCGGCTCGGTTCGCACGGCCTTCATGGGCATGTCCGACAACAAAGCCTTCTCCTTCTCCAATGGCCCCGTCTCTATTCTCGGTGAGGACGGAAATCTCGCGGCAACGTATTCCGGCGAGGGCTACCTCGACCATATCGAGGAGTACTCGGAAGACTGGTCGTACCTGAAATTTGCCCGGCTGAAATCCGGCAGCTACTACCGGGTGGGGCCGCTTGCCCGCCTCAATATCGTCGATCGCATGGGAACCGATGCGGCCGATGCCGCTCTGCGCGAGTACCGGTCGGCCTTTGGAAACGTCGTGCAGACGACGCTGGCCTATAATATCGCACGATACGTCGAGTTTCTTGCAGCCTCCGAAAAGGCCGTCGAATATCTTTCGAACCCTGATATTACAAAAACGGAAACGAGAACGCCTGTCGGGCAGGTGCAGCAGCACCGGGGCATCGGGATCATCGAGGCGCCGCGGGGGACGCTCATTCATGACTACACGGTGGACGACCGGGGATTTATCCAGAAATGCAACCTGATTGTTGCGACCTGCCAGAACAATTATGCGATGGACAGGGGTGTCGAGGATGTCGCACGCCGTGTCGTGCGCAACGGGACGCTCGCCGACGATGCCGCAAATAAAATCGAGATGGTCGTCAGGGCATACGATCCCTGTATCTCGTGTGCCACGCACGCCATCGGCCGGATGCCGATAGCTCTAGAACTCGTCGAAAAAACACAATTTTATAGTTTGAAAAAAGAGGATTCAAGAATCGGGAGTTATTAACATGCTGAAACAGATATTAAGTGAATTTTTGCGCCTTGATGGGGTATCCGCCGCAGTTGTAGTGGGACGCGACGGCTTTGTCATCGAAAGTGCCGAGGCAGGATCCATTGATACCGAAGCGCTGGGGGCGATGGCATCAACCGGCATGGGAACGTCGGAGGCCATGGGAAGCGAACTTGGAAAAGGGGAGATGATGCAGATGATGGTTGAATTCGAAAACGGTCCCATACTTCTCTCGCCGCTCTCCGAGGACGAACTCATCGCTATCGTTGCGGAAAAAGAGGTCAATATCGGCCGTATCAGGTACGAGCTGAAGAAAAACCGCGAACGCATTATTGCTGCATTGTGAATGTTATGGATGCCGAAAGCAGACCTGAGGGAATCATCCAGTGCCCGGTGAGCGAACTGCTGGTCCGCACCGAAACAGCAACCGCGTTGGCGCACGTTGCTGGGTTCGGCGGCGAAGGTGTCCTTCTCATTGACGGCGGAGAGATTGTGGCGGCATATTTCAAGGATGATCTCAATCTCTACACGGGTACGCAGGCGGCAGATTTTCTTCGGGTCAAACCCCTGCTGGAATGCAGGATAGATATGATTCCTGCGGCGGAACTGGCCGAGATGCATAAACGGGCGCTCGAGGACGGATGGGGTATCGAGTATACCGCTGAAACGTCCCGGAAAAGCTCTAAGAAAGCCGAAGCCAACAAACTCGGCCACGTTGCCAAACAGCCGGGTGTGATTACCGTTTCGGCATTTTTTGAGGGATTCCCGGTGCAATCGGTTGGCGAGGGTGATTTTGAGCATGTATCGGCAATCGCTGAAGACCTCCTCAAAGAAGGAAGCATCATTGCCCGCGATCTTGACATGGGCGACCTCGATCAGATCATTCTCGAAACCCGCGAAGGAAAATTCATTCTCGCACCGTTCGGAGATCTCTTCGTTTGTGTTCATACCCGGGCCGATGCGAACCTCGGATTGATCCGGCTCGCATTAAAGAGCATCCAGTCGTGAAAGAAAGAGGATATCAAGGATGTATTTGCCCACCGCTCCGAAAAAACCGCCTCTGGCGGCTCTCCTGCACACCGCAACCGCGGGTGCAACGGATATGTACCGGGTACCCGGAATGGAAAGCCGCAGCATGCCTGCGGTCCCGCACCAGGGGGCACCGTATGATTCAGGGTGATGATTGATGCAACTGGCAGACCTTTTTGACAATGTGATCAGCAACTCCAAATACGCAGGGACGTTCGGATTTGATGACCTCCTGGAGTATATGGAGAAGAACCGCCAGACCGGCCTTGCTCTGGCGGAACAGGGCGCGAAAAACATCATCCTGATATTTGTGCGGGGAGAGCCCGAAGGAGCGACGCTTATCGACGAAGAAGGCATGCTCTTCGGTGATAAAGCCATTTACCTTCTCGAGCATACGGAGCAGTTCAAACTGTTCCTTATCGAGCCAAGATTTGGGGAGTCCCTCGCAGCACGCTGTAAAATTTACGGCAAAAGCCATCTCCGCCAGCAACTTGCCGAGGATCTGCCACAGGTCGGCGGGAGGATGCAGCTGCTCGGCAAACTCTGCATTGTTGTTAAAAAGGACGGTTCCCTGCAGTCCGGCATGCGGGTGTCCATTCGCAAAGGACGCCAGGTCCTGTCGAACGATATTACCGCCATCGATGGGAAAGTCTGTTTCAAACTGGTAAACGG
>JAAEEQ010000157.1 GCA_013415665.1 Methanomicrobiales archaeon | reverse complement strand
CTCGCGGATCTTACCGAAAAGCGCCGTTCCGCGCTGCTCTGCCGCCTTGAACAGCTCGAGGAAGAAAAACTCGCAACGTTCTACGCCCTTTTGCATTCCGACGCCATCAAAAATCTCCTGAGTGCAGGTGAGCACCAATACCTGCAGCAGCTGCTGATGGCGTGGCGAACGGACCCTGATTCCCTGACTGCCGCCGAAAAGCGTGCCGCCTGTGGGTTGCTGGTCGAGCTCGCCCTCGATATTGCAGGCGAGGAAACCGCGTAAAGCTCCCGTTCGCAGTATCGCTTCACCTTTCAGGGACATTGTTGTGGTTGTCCCCACCCGTCGCCACGATGCCGGTGATAGTACCCTGTTTCGATCCGCACCTATATCTGCTCATATGTGCAATAATCGGTGAAGTCCTATGCGTATCTGTGTAACGGCAAAGGAGGCGAATGCTGATGCAATCGTCGAGGAACGGTTCGGCAGGTCGCCGTATTTCATGATCTACGATACGGAAACCGCCGCGTGGACACCGGTTTCAAATCCCGTTGCCCGGCAGAACGGCGGCGTCGGCCCCCGCGCCGTACAGCTCCTCGCCGGGGAGCGTGTCGATGCGGTGCTCACCGGCAATGTCGGCGGGAACGCCCGTGCCGCACTGGAGGAGGCAGGCATTGATATCTATCTCGTCCGGCAGCCGGGTATAACCGTAGAGGCGGCATATGGCCAGTACCGTGAAGGGAAGCTCCTTCCCTTCGTGTAGGGGATCCATGAAGATCGCGGTGGCGAGCGGCAAAGGGGGTACCGGCAAGAGCATGGTCGCCGGCAATTTCGCCCGGGTGATGTCCCGGGATCGAACGGTCGTACTGGTTGACGCTGACGTGGAAGAGCCCAACCTCCACCTTTTTTTCCCGGCACCCGCAACCGCCGTGCCGGTGACCGTGCCGGAACCGGCTGTCGACCCCGACCGTTGCACGAATTGCGGCGAATGCGGCCGTTTCTGCAGGTATGGCGCCCTTACGGTGACGCCGTCCCGCGTGCTCTTCTTCCGGGAACTCTGCCATTCGTGCGGCGGATGTGCACTGGTCTGTCCGGAAGGCGCCATCCGGGAGACACCGGTCGTTGTCGGATCCGTGGAGACACGGGTCGTATCCGATACCCTGACCCTCATCTCCGGGATCATGAACGAAGGGGAAATCCGGGCCCCTCCGGTTATCGCGGCTGCCAAAAAAGCGGCCGAAAGCCATCCGCTCATCATCCTGGATATCGCTCCCGGTGTCACCTGCCCGGTCGTCGAAGCGCTCTCCGGCTGCGACGCCTGCATCCTGGTGACCGAACCGACACCCTTCGGGCTGCATGACCTGGACCTTGCCGTGCGGCTCTGCAGGATGCTCGCCGTTCCCGCCGGCGTCGTCGTCAACCGGCATACGCCGGGAGGGGATGAGGTTTTTTCCTACTGCGAAGAGAGGGGGCTGCCGGTCCTCCTTACCATTCCGTTCGATCGTACGATTGCCGCCGTCCAGAATGCCGGCGGCCTGATTGCCGATCACGACCCCGCCTGGCAGGATGCATTCTCTGCCCTTGCCGGGCGGATAACGGCTTTTGCGGAGGAAGCCACGTGACGACCGTCGGGGTTGTCAGCGGCAAAGGCGGGACCGGCAAGACGGTCGTCACCGCGGCCCTCGCGGATTGCATCCCGGGTGCGAAGGTGTTTGCCGACTGCGATGTCGATGCTGCGAACCTTTCCCTGATCCTCGGGCCCGATCACACGGAGAGCCGCCCCTATTCCGGCCTTCCGTGTGCGGTCATTGACCCTGCACGATGCACGTCCTGCGGCATATGCCGGGAGCACTGCCGCTTCGATGCCATCCGGGAAGCCGGCACCGGCATGCAGGTCGATCCCCTGCGCTGCGAGGGGTGCGGGGTCTGCGAACGCGTCTGCCCCGAGGGCGCCGTGACCCTCGAACCGAGGCAGGCAGGCGAGGTACACCGGTCGACGACCGCAGCGGGCCCGCTTGCCCACGCCGACCTCTTCCCGGGCTCCGGCACCTCCGGGCTGCTGGTGCACGAAGTCAAGCGTGATGCCGTGGCCATGCGCTCCGGCGAAGCGATCATCCTCTGTGACGGCCCTCCCGGCATCGGCTGCCCGGCCATGGCAACGCTCTCGGGGCTTGATGCCGCGGTCATCGTCACGGAGCCAAGCGTCTCCGCCCTGCATGATTTGACGCGGCTGGTCCGGGTCTGCAGGGGTTTTTCGGCCCGGCTCTTTGTCGTTATCAACCGATCGGATCTCGATCCCGCATGCGCCGCGGCCATCAAAACGTACTGTGCTGTGGAGGGGCTTTTCCTGCTGGGCACGATCCCCTTCGATCCCGCGGTCATTGCCGCGGTGCGAAAAGGCGTTCCCGTGACCCGCACACCCTCGCCCGCTGCTTCGGCAATGCGTGTTATCAGCCGGAGGCTTCGGGAGGCACTGGGTGATGCCAATGAGTGACCCGTCCCCGACCGGCCCCGGATGTGGCCGAAGGGGCCGGCCGCGGATGCGGAGACCGGGCCCCCTCTTTCAGGGCCGGTGTTTCGAACCCTGCGATCCCACGGTCGGAACATCCCGGATCGTGATCTCGCCCGACGAGCTGCAGGCCCTGCGCCTCGTCGATCTGGAGGACATGACGCAGGAAGAAGCGGCAGACGAGGCGGGCATCTCCCGCAGGACGCTCTGGAAGGACCTGCACGAAGCACGGAAAAAGGTCGCCGATGCGCTGGTTAACGGAAAAACCATCGAGGTCGAGGGGAAATGCCCCGGCGAGGTGTCATCTGCCTGCAACCGGCGGCGCGCCTGCGGCAGATTCCGATGCGGGCTGTTCGATGCGTCCGCCGCAGGCGATGATGACGCATTGCCGCAACCCTGATACTTATCATATTTTACTCATATGTGTAATAATGACACACGGTGAACATTATGCCAGGTTTTGATGGAACCGGGCCGGCAGGACGGGGATCGCGCACCGGATGGGGGCGCGGCAGTTGTCCGCCGGCAGA
>JAAEEQ010000156.1 GCA_013415665.1 Methanomicrobiales archaeon | reverse complement strand
CCATGGTTCCGATCGATGTGCTTGTGGCATTTGTGCGGGAGGACGCACCTGAGGGCGACTGCACCACCGATGCCGTTATTCCCGAAACCGTCTGCCATGCCGTCATCCGTGCAAAGGCAACGGGCATCATCGCCGGCATTGCCGAAGCGGCAGCCCTTTTCGAACATTACGGCGTGCAGGCCCTCTTCGCGGCAAAAGACGGCGCATGGGTGCAGGAAGGCGAGACCGTCCTTGAAATGAATGGCGATGCCCGCGCCATCCTGCTCGTGGAACGCACGGCGCTGAACCTGATCGGGAGGATGAGCGGCATTGCAACCGCGACATATGCAGCCGTCGCCGCGGTCCGGGACGCGAGCCCGCCCGTCCGGATCGCCGGAACACGCAAAACCGCTCCCGGCCTTCGCAGGTTCGATAAAAAGGCAATCGTTCTCGGCGGAGGCGATCCGCACCGCCTCTCCCTGTCCGATCAGGTGCTTATCAAGGACAACCATCTTGCCCTGGTCCCTCTCGCCGATGCGATTGCCCGGGCACGGGCACGGACCGTCTACAAGCGCATCGAGGTCGAGGTCGAGACCGCAGCCGATGCCGTCGCCGCGGCACATGCCGGCGCTGACATCATCATGCTCGATAATATGGACGCTTCATCCATCAGGGAGGCCATTACGGCTCTCGAAGAGCAGGGGCTCAGGGATCAGGTCGTGATCGAGATCTCCGGCGGCATCGACGGGCGCGATCTCGGAGAGCTTGCCGCACTCGGTGCCGATGTCATCAGCATGGGCAGGCTGACGCACTCGGTGATCAATTTTGACGTATCCCTCGAACTGCAGCCCGCGATAAAGACAATCAGCATCTGATGGCGTCTGGGAAAGTGTTATCGATGGTAAATCACCATATGGGGGATAAGGAACGCCGAATGCCGGAGAACACAGCCACCCGGGAGGATCCCTATGGGGAAGAACAGCCGAGCGTACGGGAGCTTGAAGTCCAGCGCAATGTTGCAGCACTGGTCATGCTCCTCCAGAGCCGCCTGTTAAACCTCCGGTGGCGTGCAGCCGAGGCGCTCGGCCATCTCGGGGATCGCCGGGCGGTCGAGCCGCTGATTGCCGCCCTCTCGGACCCGTTCGTCGACGTGCAGTGGCTCGCAGCCAAAGCACTGGGGGAGATAGGCGACGTCCGGGCGGTACCGCCCCTCATCGAGTGCTTGAAGAGCGATGAGAAATGGCTCCGCATCGGCACTGCCGAAGCACTCGGCAACATCCGGGATCCCCGTGCGGTTGAACCCCTTATCGCGGCACTCGGGGATCCGGAGCGGAATGTGCGAAAGACCGCTGCCGTTGCGCTCGGAAAGATCGGTGATCGCGCTGCGGAAGAAGCGCTGCAGGCACTCAGGAACGATCCCGAGGATCGCGTCAGGAATGCTGCCGAAGCGGCGCTGAAACGCCTCAAAGCCGCCTCACCGGCTGCTCAGGTCCAGCAGACGGCTGAATAAAACGGCTCCCTCTTTTTTTGGAAAACCGCACTCCCAAAAAGGGAAAAAAATTAGATCAGTTTGAAGAACGGGTGTTCTTCGCTCTTGATCTCGATGCCAAACTCACGCGATGCTTCGCAAATCACGATATCCGTGTATGCCTGGGCAGTCATGATGGCTTCGCAGTTCTCGATCGGGCCGTACATGATCAGGTCGGCACCAAGGGTGCTTGCGATCATGTTGCAGCCGATATCGGGGGCAGACCATGCTGCCTGGATGATGCCGTCCATGCCACCGAGGTGGTGGTGCGACATCTGCTCGAGAAGGAGCGGTTTGCCCTCATAGCCTGCTGCCAGATTTGAGGGTTTCTTTTTCGATCCCTTCCAGCGCTTGAGCCAGGTCCAGGAGACAGTCATGTTGTGGTAGGCACCGCCGGTGGGCAGGCCGTGGATTGCCTTGCAGGCAAGGATCTCGCGGTACGCACCGCCGGACCCGAGGCCGAGAGGCGTTGCTGCCGTGTCGAGGATGGGGCGGGTGATGCCGCACTCCTCGGCAATGCCGAGCATGCTCTTCTCCTGGCCGGCGACACCGCCCTCGGAGAGCACCTTCTCACGGCCGACCACCGTCGGGTCGCCCGGGTTGAAGGCAAGCACAATCGCGGCGTTCACGTCGCTCTCTTTCAGCGCCTGCATGTTTTCCGGCGTGATGGACCCGTTGATCGAGTTGTAGATCGCACGGTCCGCGAGACCGACTTCGGTCACGTACTTGCAGGCGTGTGCCAGCGCAGGCGGGTACGAGGAGTCCATCAGGAATGCGGTCTTGTTGTCGATACTGTCGAACCATGAGAAGTAGCTCTCAAACGCTTCGGCAGATTCAGAGATGATCTGGATGAAGTGTTTGATGCCCGTAATGTCGGACAGTTCAAGACAGCGGTTCCAGAGGGCTTCCGCCCGGTCCTTGTCAATAATACCCTTCTCATCGTCCAGTACACATTCGTGCTTGTTATAGAAGATGGATGCACCAAGCACCGTCGGGTACTCCCCGGGCTGTCCGCCAAGCATAGTCCCGTTGAAATCATGTACTGTTTGTTCTTTCTCGAATTTGAACATGTTTCAAGCCCCCAGTATGAAGGTCATCAATTTTCCGTATAAGGTCAGGATCATCATGAAAACGACTAACCCTGCAACCAATCCGTAGAGAATACCGATATCACGCCCGATCTTTCGGCCGGAGCGCTGTGCGATTTCGGCATTGGCGAATTCAATCTTTTCCTCAATTGCGTCAAGACGCCGTTCGATCTCAAGGAACTGCGGGTTCGCACCGGCCGCCATTGCGGCAGCGCCGCCACCTTCTTCCTTGACCTCGACGATCATCGGATCGGCGGCAAATGCACCGGGGTCTTTCCCGACAAGCTCGGATATCTTGGCGGAGATTGCGCCCATATCCTCGCTTTCCATGATGTCGACGAGCTCGACCTGCTCCTGGAACCGCTTGATCGCGTCGGCGGTGAGGTTCTCGATGAACGGAATCGCACCCTTGGTGCCGATGATCT
>JAAEEQ010000003.1 GCA_013415665.1 Methanomicrobiales archaeon | reverse complement strand
ATCCATGAGCGCCTGTTTGTCGAGCAGTGCAAGCGCCGGGTCTTCTCCTGCCCAGGCCGTGATCATGCCGCGGTCCGCTTCGAGGTGCCCCTGGATGCCGTACGCATTCCTGCCGGCCCTGATCAGCTGTACCGGGCACCACAATCCCTCCGCAAGCACGATGATTTCGGGGGACGGCACGACCATCTCCCCGTGCAGCTGAAAGACGGGGATCTCCGGCGGAAGTCCGGCACAGAGGGGATCGGCCAATCCCGCCTCCGTCAGCCGCATCGCGTACGCCCTGCCGGCCGGATCCGCGACGCCGGTCTCCTGCTGCGGGCACCGGACGACCTCGCCCCCGGCGACCCTGCCGAGCACCTGCATACCGAGACAGATGCCGAAAAACGGGATGCCGCGGTCCAGTGCGGCGCGTACCGCACGACGCTCCTGCCGCATCGTTTCGGTATCGTCGTTCGCACTGTCCGGCCCGCCGAGTACGAAAACCATGTCGTAGCCTGCAGGATCGGGCATCGCCCCGCCCGCCTCGAGATCAACGGTGTCCCATCCAATCCCTGCTTCCCTGAGGATCCCGGTGATGCGCCCGGCGCCTTCGCGGCTTGAATTCCTGACAATGACGGCTCGCACAACAGGGATGGGATGCAGGAGCGCATTGCTTTTTCCCCGCTGAAAAATGGATATATATGAGGATGCCGCATGAACATGCGGTGGACAACAAAGGGAATTATCCGGGAAATACGAAGCATGCTCTGGAAGTCCGCCAGAATAACACCGGTGCACAGGACTGCAGGCCATGGCGATACGGCCGGATCGCCTGCATCGTCTCGGATCCTGCGGGATGCACAGGGCGTGCCTGCCCGCTGCCGGCCATGCCGGGAAGGAGGATACGGGGGTGATCCATGTACCATCAGGCGATGCAGGAGTCCTTTCCCTGTGAACTGATCTCCTGGGAACGGTCCTATATGCTGGCAAAAACGCTGGCAGGCGCCATTCTCGCGTCAGGGTACCGGCCCGACATCGTCATCGCGATTGGACGGGGAGGGTACGTCCCCGCGCGGGTCGTCTGCGATTTTCTGCTGCACGACATGCTCACCAGCATCAAAATCGAGCACTGGGGGGTTGCTGCCGAAAAAAAACCGGAGGCTTCCGTCGTGTTTCCACTCTCCGCCGACGTGGCCGGGGCACGCCTGCTGGTGGTCGATGACGTCACCGATACCGGGGGAACGCTCACCGCTGCGGACGACTATCTGGCGGGATTCGATCCCGCGGAGATCCGGACCGCCGTGCTCCAGCACAAGACCTGCTCTGCTTTCGTGCCGGATTATTATGCCGAAACGATCGCCGAATGGCGCTGGATCATCTACCCGTGGGCGGTGTACGAGGACCTCTGCGGGTTCATGCTCCGGGTGCTCAGGAGCGGCCCGCGATCCCGGGCGGAGATCCGGGCGGAACTGTACGACCGGTTTTCCCTGCCTGTCGGGGAGGAGGACCTCTCCGCCATGGCAGCCGATCTTGCCCGCCGGGGCATGGTGGAGCGCCGAGACGGGATGTACGGCCTGCCCGGCACCGGCTGACGCGGTTTTGCGGGTCAGGATTCCGGTGAGCGCTCCCTCGCTATCGAGCAGAAGTACATCGTGTCGCCGAACCGGACAAACGTGCGGGATACCTCCACATCGATGATTATCCCGCTCTTTGTACGGTGAATGGAGGCGACCCGTTCCTTTTTGCCGGGCACGGCATCTTCCCACATCCGCTCCCATGCCGTGCGGGTGATCGAGGGATTGATCGTAAAGACCGTAGTCGTGCGGAACGCCTCGGCGGAATACCCGAGGATCTCGCTCGCCGTTGTATTTGCCTTGTACACGAACCCTGCACGATCAAAGAGGAGAATGGAGTCGGATGCATGATCGAAGGCGAATTGCGTAAACGTCAGTTCACGCTCGATCTCCTCTTTCTCGGCGATGACCCGCAGGAGATCCCGGTTGGCGTCCTGCATCTCGCAGGTGCGCTCCTGGATCATGGCTTCGAGGTGTGCACGGTGCCGCCCGAGCTCCGCTTCCAGCTGGCGGAGATAGGTCACATCCCGTCCCGTAGCATGCACCTCCTTGCAGGTGCCCGCGCCGGAAAAGATGCCGGTAAATTCCCACTCCTCCCGCCGGACGCGCCCTTCGGCATCGAACGTCCTGACCTCGAGCATGGCCGCGGGCCGCTCCGGCGCAAGCGTGGCAATGACCTGCCGGATCCTGATCCGGTCCTCGGGTGAGAGAATGGGGGTAAACCGGAATCCCGCCAGTTCACCGATCGTCCTGCCCACATGCGCTGCATAGCTCTCGCTTGCGGAAAGGATGGTCATATCCGGCAGCAGGCGCACCGCCCATTCCCGCATGCCGCCTGCAAGCGCCTCGTAGCGCTTCTGCCAGCGGTGCACCTCGGCATCTGCGTTCTGCCGCTCGGTTTCGTCCATGATGACGAGAGCGCACCCCTCCCTGCCCGTGTCGAACACCACCGGCAGCAGGTGGACGTTCAGGCTCCGCATCCTGCCTTTCAGGAGCGTGCGCACGGTCGCCGTTCCGGGCTTTCCGTGCAGCGTCTCATGGTACCTGCCGGCAAGCGCCGGTGCCGTGAACAGGGGGATGGGGACGCGGGTTGCGGGCTCGCCGTACAGGACATCGAGCGTGCACCCGAGCAGTTCGAGAGCGGGATCGTTGACCATGGCGACATCGAGCCGGTTGTCGAGGACGACCGCCGGGAACAGGCAGAAATGCAGGAGTGCCGAAACCGGCATGCGGTGCACGGGAAAGAAGTTCTTCGCCGTGCCGGATTTTTTCGCGTCTGCGTCGCCCCGGAGCTGCAGGATCTCGAGGTAATGTGCGGTTGCGTTCCGGTGAAGGCCGAGCAGGTCGGAAAGCTCGGTGATGGACAGCCCTTTCGGGTTCAGGGCAAGGGCCTCTTTGATACGGGCGATCGGCTGCATTATGCACTGCATATATGCTATGCATAGGGAATATTTATCATTATTTATCATGATGTATTGGTGTATATGCATGGCAAAGAGGTGACACAATGGCAGAATCATTCAATGTGAAACTCGAGGACACCCGGTATACCCCCGAGAAATCCTACCAGGAAAACTCATGGCTGGGGGGATACGATCCCGCCTACCAGCGATTTTTGAACGATCCCGAAGCGTTCTGGGCGGATATCGCCGGCGAGCTGGAATGGTACCGCCCGTGGGAGCGGGTCAGGGAATGGAAGCACCCCTACGCTCGATGGTTTACGGGAGCAAAATGCAACATCACCCATAACTGTCTCGACCGGCATATCAACGGCATTCACCGGAACAAGGTGGCACTGATCTGGCGCGGCGAGGAAGAGGGCGACGAACGGGTGCTGACGTACCGGCAGCTTTCCCGCCAGGTCCTCCGGTTTGCCAACGCGTTAAAAAAGCTCGGGGTTGCAAAGGGCGATGCGGTCTGCATTTACATGCCGCTGGTCCCGGAGCATGTGGTTGCCATCCTTGCCTGCGCCCGGATCGGTGCCGTGCATAGCATCGTCTACGGCGGCTTCGGGGCCGCTGCACTCAATACCCGCATCCGCGACGCGAAAGCGAAGATCGTCATCACTGCCGATGTCGGCATCAGGCGCGGCAAGCGGGTTGCGCTGAAAACGATCGTGGACGAAGCGGTGGTGAACGCCCCCTCCGTCGACCACATCATCGTGCTGCGCCGGACAAAACCGCAGCTCGAGCTCTATTCCGAGATGGAGCTTGATTTTTACGAGATCATGGAAAATGTCGAACCCGTCTGCGAGCCCGAGGTCATGGACGCCGAAGATCCGCTCTTCATCCTCTATACGAGCGGGACGACCGGAACGCCGAAAGGGATTGTGCATACCTGCGGCGGGTACATGGTCGGGACGTACTATACCACGAAGTACATTTTCGACATGAAGGAGCACGACGTCCACTGGTGCACGGCGGATCCGGGATGGATTACCGGGCATTCGTACATTGTCTACGGCCCGCTCCTTGCGGGTGCGACGGTTCTGATTACGGAGACGACGCCCGATTACCCTGACCCCGGCATCTGGTGGCGCATCATCGAGGATTTCGGGGTGACGATCTTTTACACGGCACCGACGGCGATCCGGATGTTCATGAAGTTCGGCGAGGAGTGGCCGGAAAAGTACAACCTCGAATCGCTCAGGATCATCGGCTCGGTCGGCGAACCCCTCAACCCGGAGGCGTTCGAGTGGTACTACCGCGTCATCGGCAAGTCCGCCTGCCCCATCCTCGACACCTGGTGGCAGACCGAGACGGGCATGCACATGATCACCACCACCGTCGGCGAACCGATGAAGCCGGGGTTTGCCGGGCGCCCCATCCCGGGAATCGTGGCGGATGTCGTGGACAAGCAGGGCAATCCCGTCCCGCCGAAGATCGGCGGCCTGCTGGTCATCAAGGAACCGTGGCCGGCGATGCTGCGGACGGTATACAACAATGACGAGCGCTACCGCCAGTACTGGGAGAAGATCCCCCCGTACTACACCGCCGGCGACCTCGCGGTCAAAGACGAGGACGGGTACATCATGGTGCTCGGGCGGGCCGACGACATCATCATCGTGTCGGGGCATAACCTCGGGACGGCCGAGGTGGAGAGCGCGCTCGTCTCGCACGAGGCGGTCGCCGAAGCGGCGGTCATCGGCGTGCCCGATGTCGTCAAAGGGCAGGCGGTCAAGGCATTCGTCATCTTAAAAATCGGTTACCAGCCGTCCGAGAAGCTCAAGTCGGACCTGACCTACCATGTCCGCATGAGCCTCGGCCCCATCGCCATGCCCGCGGCGATCGAGTTCGTCCCGTCGCTGCCCAAGACGCGGAGCGGCAAGATCATGCGCCGTGTCCTGAAAGCGCAGGAAATGGGCATCGATCCGGGCGATATTTCGACCCTCGAGGAGTAATCCCCCTCCGCACGGGGGATCTCCGGCCTACTCTTTTTTCGTGCCGTTCTTGCGGTACGGCACCGGGATGTATTCCACCGAGGGCCGCCGCTGCATCGCCTGCGGGAAGAGCTCCATCAGCGCGTAGATCTCGGCGGGGAGATCGGTCCGGACCGGCAGCCCGATGCCGGCCGCCTCTTCGCAGGTGATGGGGTAGTCGTGGGTCCACTGCCCTCCCGTCAGCACGCCGGCGATGCGCTCCGCCTCGTCCTGCCCCATCCGGTCGCGAAGCATCTTTGCGACGAACGCCTTCATCTGGACCTGCGCTTTCGCGGCGATATCGGCAAGAATGAGCGTTTTATCGTCGATATCCTTGAATTCCTTCTGTTCGACGACCCGGAGCAGGGATGCTGCCGGATATTCGCCGAGCTGGGGATCGACGGGGCCGAGCACGGCATTTTCATCCATGACGACTTCGTCGGCGGTCAGGCAGAGGAGGGTTCCGCCTGACATTGCATAATGCGGCACGAAGATGGTCACCCGGGCTGCATGCCGGGCAAGCGCCATGGCAATCTGTTCTGCGGAGAGCACGAGGCCGCCGGGAGTGTGGACGACGACATCGATCGGCATGGATTCCGGTGTCAGCCTGATTGCCCGGAGCACTTCCTCGGAATCGTTGATATCGATATACCGCACAATCGGGATGCCGAGCAGGTTCATCGTCTCCTGGCGGTGGATCAGGGTGATGACGCGGGTGCCGCGTTTCACCTCAAGCGCCCGTATCACCCGGAGGCGCTTTCCCTGGATCAGGCGCTGCTGCACCATCGGGAGGAAGGACAGCAGCAGGAACAGGAGCAGGAGCAGGGTAAACGAATCGATCATACGCGCATTCCTCTTCGCCGTATGTTTTCCTGCCGGTATGAAGTAGCTTCGTATCCCGGGCAGCGCCGGGCAGCCGGCGGGCATTTCAGGCATGGCACGGCATGCATCGCTGCCGGTGTCGTGGGCATGGTGGAGCTCTCTCGCCGCTGGATGACGCCCTGGCCATCCCTCCGGCGGTCTGCCTCGCGGTCATGGCCCCCGGCTGAATGCGGAGAAACTGCAAAAAAGAGAAGCACCCCGGAAAATGACGGGTGCCCCAGAAGGATTATTGCCGCTTCCGACGACATGGTACTCCGGCACCGTGATGCATACCTTCTCCTTGCCGGTCATATGCCGTTTTCCGACCGGTTCGGCCGGTATGTATCATGGCTCTGTGTTTCTGCCTGCATGCCCTGCCGGCACCATGCGTATGGCGTTGTTCATGTCCACGGGATGATTGCCGGTTTTATATCCCGCGTACCCGCCACCCTATGGCAGCATTGCAAACGAAACAAATGTGCCACCAATGCGGCGCCAAGGCCTCTCGCCGGTGGTGCCTCTGACTGCCCGCACCGGTGGCCATGCCCGTCAGGCGGTTCCCCCTCCTGAGGCGTATCCCGATATGCACTTATCATACATATATGTTTCCTCTCACCCGGATCGGGCGGCGAAGGGACATCGTATTATAAACGGTACGCGCGCATACGTGATTGGAGAGGAAAAGGGCGATGCACAGGTCGATTACGTGGGAACAGGTTCCAATTTCCGAAAATATTGCCGTTCTACAGGAGGGTATTTCAAGGCATTGCAGGTCCCTTCCGCCGGACCGCGCGCATGATCGGTCGAAAATGCGGCGCTGGCTCGATCAGCTCGCCGCCGTTGCGGATGCAATTCGGGTCGTCCGGGCGAACGTGGTTCCGGCAATCGAGGCCGACACGGGCATCCCGTTTTCCCGCCCCGATCTCGTCATCCTTGCATTGTTTCAGCCCAGCACCCGCAATCTCTTTGCAGAAATTGGCGACCATTTCAGGGGCACGGGAGCGTGTGCCCTTTCCGATGCCGACCTGGAGCGGCTGGCGGGCCTCTCCGATGCTGCCGCGGCGCTTGCATGGATAGGCGATGCCGCGCTGAAAATCGGGGTCCTCCGCGAGATCTGGAATCCCGATGTGAGGGATGCGGGACTGCTGACAGAGCGCCGGAAGCGGTACGAAAGCAATGCGAATATGGCGCGCCTCTGTGACCGGTGGCATCTGTACGAGCATCGCATCCGGCTCGAAAACGATACTGCGGCAGGCGAGCGCGATCATCTGAAAGGGACGCTTGTCGAGTCGGTATACGCCATCCTCTTCCTTGAAGGGGGGCTCGCACGGGTCGCAGAGGCCGTCCACCTGCTCCGCCCGCAGGGCATCGGGGAGTAGCGGATGACCGGCAGAACGGCCCGTGAAAATGGGAACGTGGATATGCGGTAACGTTCCTACCTGCAGTACAGGTGACTGGAATGAAGATTATCGCGATGAATGCCAGCCCCCGCGGCAGCGGGAGCATGACACGGAAACTGGTCGAGGCGGTGCTTGCGGGTGCGCGGGAGAAGGGAGCCGAGGTTGAGTTCGTGGACCTCTGCGAGCTTGACATCGGCTATTGCACGGCGTGCGGCACCTGCTACGCCACCGGCGACTGCCCGCTCTCCGACGATGCCGACGCCCTCATCGATCGCATGCGTGATGCAGACGCGATCGTGCTCGGTTCGCCGAATTACATCAACTCCGTCACAGCGCAGTTAAAGACGCTCTTCGACCGGATGGGGGATTGTGTCCACTGCCAGGTGCTTTCCGGGAAGTATGGCGCTGCCGTCTGTACCGCCGGCGGATCCCGTGCCGATGAGGTGGTGACGTACATGAACGAGACGCTCTTCCTGATGGGGGCGACCATCGTCGGCGGTGTGGGGGAGATCATGGCCGACGGCCCGGATTCCTTCGAGCATGCGGTCGCCGAGGCGCACCGCCTCGGGGGCATGCTTGCCGATGCGGTCCGGAGCGGGATGACGGATCCGGATCAGGAGGCGACACGCGCTCCCCTCCGGGAGCACTTCCGCAACCTGGTAACCTTCCGGAAGGATGAATGGGCCCACGACTACGAGTACTGGAGCGCGATGGGCTGGCTCTGATCAGGGCCGGACGGCACTATTTTTCTCATCTTCCGCATACAGCCGATCCCGCATCGCTTCGAGCAGCAGGGGGGATCGCCCCGCATACTCTGCGGCGGAAAGCACACGTTTCCCGGTAGTCCGGGCAAATGCCCTGAGCCATTCGTATCCTTCAAGCGATCGGAGGAGATGGTGGTCGAGAATCAGGGTGCCGGTGTCTGCAAGCAGGCGCTGCACCTGCACCGCGGCACGGACGGCTTCGGTGCCTGACGCTCCGGCGCGGTGGAGGGACGGCCCCGAGCTCAGCACCACCCCCGGGCGGCGTGCCCGTATCCACTCGACGGCATCCCCGTTTACGCACTGCGTGTCGGAGGCATATGCAAACCGTTCCTCGCCGTCCCTGATGCAGACCATCAGTACCAATCCGCCGGGTTCCCGCGCTGCGCCGTGGGCAACCGGGGGAGAACAGCAGATGCAGGGGTCATGGCGTTCCTCGGCGGGCAGCGCCGCGGCATCACCCCATGCCCGGATCAGGTCGTTTCTGCGGGAAAGGGAGGTGCGGGAGAGCCCATCCGGGCCTTTGCACCAGAAGCGCACGCCTTTTTGGAGGGAAAAGCGTGCAAGGGGGATCTGGGCGGGATCCGGGCGGGCGAGCGGAATATGATCCCCGTGGTAATGGGTGACCACGATATCCGTCGCCGTGGCTGCTGCCGCTTCGATCGCGGACCGGATCGCGAGGGCCGCCGCCCGTTCGCGGGGGTGGGGCGGGAGCCCGAAACGCCGTGGGGCGAGCGCAACGCCGGGATCGATGAGGATACGGCGCGAGGCCGTTTCGACGAGGCATGCCGTCGAGCGGGCGCCGAAAGACTCCGCCCCGAGCACCAGAATCCGCATGCCAACGATCCTTTCAGCTCCTGCCCTGAAAGACCGGGAGCACGACACCCGTGCGGGAATCGGGTTTTCGTGCAGCCCTGATGCCATCCAGTTCCATGATAACGGCCTCCACGACGAGGTAGGGGTGCGCCTCCCCGCGGAGGCACCCCGCACGGCTCTCCCGCCCCCGCCCTACGGCCGCGTGGAGGTGGAGGGCGGGGCCGTCGCCGCCGGGAAAGACGGTGCCGAAACCGATGACCTCCCATCCCCCGGTGACCTCCTCATAGTGCGGGGTCGGGGGCATGACCGCTTCCAGAGGGCCGGTCACCATTGTTCCGTCGCGCAGGGCGCCCAGGATCTGGATTGTGGCAGCGGCTATCCGGTGCTCTTCGAAAAATGTGCGGAGCGCCGCGTGCAGCTCCTCCCCATCGTCGATCCGGACTGCAAACACCCGTCCGATCCTGCATTCCGCATACTGCATGAGGGCGGGTAGGCAGTATGCCATGATAATGCCACGGTCACCGGGGGGTGCTGCCCGCATTTTTTCTTCCGGCAGGATCCAGGTACTAGAGCGGGAGCAGCGGCATGCCGGAGAAGATAACCAGAGCTTTTGATGCCTGTGAATATGCACAGCTGATGGGAATGCGCCTGCAGCGTGCGGAGGGCGGTATCGTGTCGGTGGAGATGGATCCCGGCGGGAAACGCAATCCCGCAGGCGTTATCCACGGGGGCGCCGTCTTTGCGCTTGCCGACCAGGCCTTCGGCATCGCTGCAAACCTGGGGCCCGTGCCGCAGGTGGCGGTCTCGGCGTCCATCCAGTACCTTGCGCCCGCGACCGGGACGCTGACGGCAGTCGCCGCCCGGGTGGCGGATACGCCGGCAACATCGCTCTACCGGGTCGAAGTCTGGGAAGAGGAACGGCTTGTGGCCGTTTTTCACGGAACCGGATATAAAATCCGGAAAAACGGGGGGTGATAGGGTTAATACCGATTGGCGAGAAAGGGAAAAGGAGAGAGCAACCGGGGAATGCCGTGCATGAAACTGGCTGAATGCAAGAAACATTACTGCGTGGAAACCCAGCGCGCCGTCGCCCCTGAAACCACCCTCGCCCGCGCCGAGGCGGTACTGCCGCGGGCAGGCATCACCCGGGTTGCGGATATCACGAACCTCGACCGGATCGGGATCCCGGTCTTTTCGAGCATCCGCCCGACTGCCGAAAACGGTGCGATATCCGTGTATAACGGGAAAGGGGCGACACCGCTTGAGGCCCGGGTTTCCGCGGTCATGGAGGGCATCGAGCGCTATTGCGGCGAGGTGCGGGACCACCCCGTCTTCACCGGCAGCTACGACGATATCGCCGGCGACCGGAATGCGCTGGATCCCGCCGACCTGATCCTCCCCGCCGCATCCGATCGGGGGCAGGAACTCCCCTGGGTGAGCGGATGGGACATCGTCGCCGACGAGGAGATAGCCGTGCCCGCGCACGCCGTCTTTCACCCTCTCGGCCACCCGTCGCGGCTGTTCCGGACAAACACCAACGGGCTGGCTTCAGGCAATACCCGTGAAGAGGCGGTTTTTCATGCACTGATGGAGGTCATCGAGCGTGACGCATGGTCGCTCGTGGAGGCAACCCGAAACACCGGTCCCCGGGTTGACAGCATCGACGAAGGGATCGGTGCGGATCTCCTGCGCCGGTTCCGGGACGCCTCGGTCGATGTCGTGATCAAGGACATCACCAGCGACATCGGCATCCCCACGATTGCCGCGGTTGCCGACGATGTGCTCCTGCAGGACCCGGCACTGCTGACGATCGGCATGGGGAGCCATACCAACGCCGCCATTGCGCTTCTCCGGGCGCTCACCGAGGTCGCCCAGAGCCGGCTGACCCAGATCCACGGGGCGCGGGAAGACACGACCGAGGCGGATTTCCGCAAAAAGCTCGGGTACGAACGGACGAAACGCCTGAACCGGTACTGGTTCGACGGCAGGGGTGAGGTGGCGTTCTCCTCGATTGCGTCCTTTGACAGTGACGATTTCCTCACCGATATCCGGCATGTCCTTGCGCTGCTCGGGCGTGCCGGGCTTGACCGGGTGATTGCGGTCGACCTGACGCGGGAGGAGATCGGCATCCCGGTCGTGCGGGTCATCGTGCCGGGGCTCGAGGTGTTTGCGGTTGACCAGGAACGCGTGGGACAGCGGTGCAGGGATGCACGACGTGGTCGTCTTTCTCGGGCCGAGCTGCAGCCCTGAGCGGGCACGCAGCCTGCTGCGCGCCCGGTACCTGCCCCCCGCCAGCCGCGGCGATGTCACCAGGGCCGTTGCCGCCGGCGCTCGGATCATCGGCATCATCGACGGCGTTTTTTTCCAGGACTGTGCGGTCGGCCACCGGGAAATCCTTGCGGCACTCAGGGCGGGCGTCATCGTTGTCGGGGCCTCGAGCATGGGGGCGCTTCGTGCCGCCGAACTCGACACCCTCGGGATGGAAGGCGTGGGGCGCATTTATGAGGCGTACAAAAGCGGGGAGCTGGTGTCCGACGACGAGGTGGCGCTGGTCTTCGATCCCGAGAGCTTCGTTCCCCTCTCAGAAACACTGGTCAATATCCGCTACACCGTCGCC
This sequence comes from Methanomicrobiales archaeon, assembly GCA_013415665.1. Classification (GTDB taxonomy): domain Archaea; phylum Halobacteriota; class Methanomicrobia; order Methanomicrobiales; family Methanomicrobiaceae; genus LKUD01. Next base: position 24,732 of record JAAEEQ010000003.1, on the reverse strand, counting down.
CGTGCCGAAGATGAGGGAGTTATCGACCGTACAGCGGCAAAAGTGCTGGTAGCGGCCGCATCCTCGCTGTACTTCCCGGAGCGGACCTATGAAGCCGTGGGGGAGGGCGCACGCGGGATCCTTCCGGATGCGGTGGTGGACCGTTTCTGCGCCTATGCCGCCGATTATGCGGTGGACCAGAAAAAAGAGGATGCAGAGGCGGCATTACGCCGCATTCGGGCCATCGCACGCGAGCAGGGCATCGATGCCGATCCGTAGCATGCCCTCCCCGTCCCCTATCATAACGCTTAACACATGCCGCAGGAGACTGTATACGTACAGGGCGCGGCACACGTGCTAAAAAGGACGCAGCCATGCCTGCAGGCATTTTAGGGAGCAGCACATTCGCATGGCGCCAGCATATGACGACCGGTATCTGCGGCAGATTCCCGTGGTGGGAAGAGAGGGGCAGGACCGCCTCTCCGAATCAACGGTGGTGATCGCCGGCATCGGAGGGCTGGGTTCGCCGGTGGCGCTCTACCTCGCCGCAGCGGGCGTGGGGACCATGCGCATCATCGACCGTGACGCGGTCGACGCAACCAACCTCAACCGGCAGGTCCTGCACTGGGAACGGGACGTCGGCAGGGAAAAGGTCGTCTCCGCCGGTGAAAAACTCCGCTCCGTCAACAGCAGCATCGGGATCGAGGCGCTGGCATGCGCCATCACCGCCGACAACGCCTGCGAACTGATAGCCGGCGCGGACATCGTCGTGGATGCCACCGATAACTTCCCGGTCAGGTACGCCCTGAACCGGGCGGTCTGCCGGCACGGCATCCCGCTGGTGCACGGGGCCATCCGGGGCTTCGACGGGCAGGTGACGACCGTTGTGCCGGGAGAGACCGCCTGTCTGCGCTGCATCTTCCCCGAACCGCCGCCTGCAGAGGCAACACCCGTCCTCGGGACGACGGCGGGCATTATCGGGCTGATGCAGGCGAACGAGGTCATCAAATACCTGACCGGGGCGGGCCCGCTGCTCGCCAACCGCCTCGTTCTCTGGAACGGGTGCAGGGCGGCCTTGCACGAACTGCCCGTCACCCGCGACGGCGCATGCCCCGACTGTGCGGGACTGCCGGGGGACTACCTACGGGAGACTGATTCGGAATGAAGATTGGAATTCGGGCGTTTGCCAGGTTTCGTGAGATATTCGGGGAGCAGAGCATGCTCGCACTCCCGGAAGGCATGACCGTCGCCGGGGCGCTGGCGGCGATGGCGGGGCCGGTCGCCGGGGGCACGGCGGCACTCTTTGACCGGGAGGGGAACCTGCACCGGTATGTCGTCGTCATGCTCAACGGCAAAAGGATCGGCGCCGGTGCCGCGATGTCTGCGGAGCTGCACGACGGAGACGAGGTTGTCATATACCCGCCGGTGGCGGGAGGATAAGGGGTGACTATGGCGGTAATTGGGATGACAACGGGTCCGATTGACGTCGGAGCGATGATCGAAGCGGCAAAACAGCCGGAGACAGGAGCGCTGGTCTCGTTTGTCGGCACGGTCAGGGACGACGGGATCGAGTGCCTCGAACTCGAAACGTTCGAGGATGCGGCGTCCGCAGACCTCCGCGCAATCGCGGACGAAGCGGTGGCGAAATTCGGCCTTCGGTCGGTGGATATCGTGCACCGCCACGGAAAACTGGCCGTCGGCGAGACCATCGTGCTTATCATCGCGGGCGCCGGCCACCGGAAAGAGGCATTTTCAGGCTGCGAATACATCATCGACCGGATCAAGGAATTCGTGCCGATCTGGAAGAAGGAATACACAAAGAGCGGGACCCGCTGGGTCGAAGGGCACGACTGAGTGCCGATCGCCCGCTCTCGGCCTGCTTTTCTATACGTGTTCGATAGCGGTATGGCCGGAGATCTCGGAGTCTGTCGTACAGAGATCCGTTATCGCAAGGCCGTGCACATCGGCATTGCCGGTTAAGCGCGCGAAGTCCCGCAGCTCTTCGGTGGTCACCGCGAGGAAGTTTTCGAGTTTTTTCGCCGATAATTCAATCACGAAGCGTTTCCTGAGTTCCGGATCGTGGGTCGTGACCCCGACGGGGCAGGTCCCCGTGTCGCAGAGGCGGTACTGCTGGCAGGCGCATGCCATCAGCGCCGCCGTGCCGAGCGCAACGGCATCGGCGCCGAGTGCGAGCGCCTTGGCGATGTCCGACGACCCCCGAAATCCGCCGGTGGCGACAAGGGTGATGGTGCGGATGCCGCGCTCGTTGAGATAGCGGCGTGCCCGGTACAGGGCAAAGGGCGTGGGAACGGACGCGGCGTCCTTGACCGCTTTCGGTGATGCCGCCGTGCCGCCGGGCCGGCCGTCGATGGTGATGAAATCCGGGCCGGCGGCAACCGCCACCGCCATATCCGCCTCGACGGATCCCGCGGCGATCTTTATGCCGATTGGCCTTCCGCCGGATTCGGTGCGGAGCCGCTGCACCATGGTCGCGAGATCGCGGGGTTCGCGTATCTCGTCGAACCGTGCAGGGCTGACAATGTCCTGCCCTTCCGGAAAGCCCCGGATAGCTGCAATCTCCGCGGTCACTTTTTCGGCGGGCAGATGGCCCCCCATACCGGGTTTGGTCGACTGGCCGATTTTTATCTCGACGGCATCGGCGGCACGCAGGTTTTCCGGCGTCGCCGAGTAGCGGTTCGGAACGTACTCGAAGATATAGCGATAGGCAGCCTCCCGCTCCTCCTGAAGAATGCCGCCCTCGCCGGATCCTATGGCGGTTTTCACGGCTGCGCTCCCCTGCGCGAGCGCAATCTTTACTTCACGGGAGAGCGCCCCGAACGACATATGGGTGACAAAAACCGGGGTCTCCAGCACCAGCGGCTGCGCCGCGGCAGGGCCGATGACGGTCCTGGTTGCCACCGGTTCATCGGGATTTAAGGGCAATTTTGCAAGCTGGGCCCCTTTGATGAGGATGTCCTCCCACCCGACAACCGGCCGCCGTGTGCGCATCGGTTCGATAACCGGTTCCCTGGTGGCGGCGACGGTGTGGATGAGCGACATCGCGGTTTCGATCGTGTCGGAGGGCCGTTCCCACGTTCCAAGATAGCCGGGGACTTCCGAGACATCCCGGTGGGCGACGGTGATCGTGTGCCTCGAACCGCAGACCGGGCAGGTGATCTCCTGGGTGGCGCTCGTGTGCAGTTTTTCGATGACCGGTTTGAGATGCATCCTGCCGGATCCGCAGATCGGGCATACCCACCCTTCGGGGAACGCCGGCGGCTGGGTTCCCGGCAGGATCCCGGTCAGGGAATTTCCGCGTTCCGTTTCGTACTCAAAAACATTGCAGACCTCGCACCGGTATTTCATCTGATCATCATCCTCCCCCGGCACCGGGTTTCCGGGCTATTGTCGAAAATCCCCCGTTCCCGGTATCCGGCTGCCATGTATTGCATCCGGGATTCCTCGCATATATGCATATGGGTTCCTCCCGCGGGCAATCCCCGGCCTTACGGAGGGCATTTCTGCTCCCGGAGCGAGAGTGACCCGATATGGACGGCAGCGATCCTCCCCGCATCAAACGGCGGTGCGAGCATCCGCATGCACCCTCGCTCCGGATCGAGCGTTTCAACGACGCCAAGGGCGAGCACGAAAAAATCCGTGTCGCAGAGCGCGCAAAGCCGCCCCTCCCACGCACCGGGAAAGAGCGTTTCGGGAAGGTCGCCGAAGATGCCGCATCCGGCAAGGGTGATGTCCTGCACTTTTGCGTTGAGGAAATACTCCTTAAACTTCATTTCGCGGTTCCGGGCGCGGTCGATTCGCGATCGCACCCGCACCGCCGGGGATACGGGGAAGCGGTGTATCCTGATCGCCCTGCCCGATGAAAAGGTCCTCAGTATCGGGTCGATCTCGTGCCCGTGTTCGCAGGCAACGATATGATCGGGGCGGACGAGGTCGATCAGTGCGATATGAAACGCTTCCGCGGCCGGCCCGGTCACATAGCCGGGCGTATCGATAATAACGGCTCGGGCGCCGAGCATCCGGGCATGATCGAGCAGGCGCCGCGCAGCAGCGAAGTATGCGGGAATCTGCCGGCGCGGTGAAGTTGATCCCGTGAAGCGGAGGAATACGGCAGCAGGGCGGGTTGCAGTGGCAGGATGCCACGCCATCCCGATGGTCGCCGGGGGGCCGATCGATGACTGGCCGGTATCGGTGTCGATGAACGCCGCCGGCAGGGAATCCGCCAGTGTTTCCGTAAGGTACCGGCACAGGGTGCTCTTGCCGCGATCGGTTGCGCCTGCGACGTAGACGCATCCCCCGCCTGATTGTTCAAGCAATGATGCCAGGGCCTCCCATTCAGGCAGGATCTGCATGGTTTTCCTCAGGGTTCAGGGGGGGAAAGCCCTGCGGCACGGAGTGCTTTCCGTGCGGCGGCACGCACATCCGGCTCTTCGTCGTTGCATGCCCCAAGAAGAGCAGCGGTCGCACCCGGGTCGCCGATTTTGCCGAGCGCCTCTGCAGCCGCCGCGCGGACGCCCTTTTTCCGGTCCGCGAGCAGTCCGGCCAGCGGTTCCCATGCCCCGGCCTCCCGCATCTCGCCAAGCGCCCATGCGGATCCCTGCCGCACCCACGGGTCGGCATCGGCAAGGCGGGCTATCAGTGCCGGCGATGCCCGTATGTCGCGTAATGCCCCGAGCGCGCGGGCGGTCACCCACCGCACTTCCGGTTCGGGATCACCGAGGGCGTCGATCAGGCCGCCCACTGCTTCGGGGTTGCCGATCCGGCCGAGCGCTTCTGCTGCCTTTACGCGGTAGGGGATTGACTCATGCCGGAGCTGGGCGAGGAGAATACCGAAATTCTCTTTTCTGCGGCGTTCCCGTTCCATGGCAACACGTGCCACGGGATCTCCGCTCCCGCGATTCATACCCCATCATAGCCCGCGGGGGGCATCAACCTGTTGTCCGGGCCGGGGGGTGCGCGGGGCGTGCCGGGGATCCGGCAGACTGGCCTGCAGGGCCTGCATCCCGGCGTCGCATCCGTTTCCTTAATCCTTTCGCGGCCATGATACTGGTACGGCATCACAGTGTTCTGGAATCTGATACTGACCGACAGCTGCAATCTCTGCTGCACCTACTGCAGGGGCAAGGACATGAGCGGCGGCGGATGCGACACCACGGCAGTCGCGGTAGCGGTGGACGACACCCTCCCCTCCGACCTGGCCGTTGATCCCGACCTGCTGTATGCATTTCTCGCACGGGATCCCGATGCCGCGCTGATGTTCTACGGCGGGGAACCGCTCCTGCGGATGGATCTTGTCGAGCAGATCCTCGAAGAAGCGCCTGTCCGGCGGTTCCTCCTTCAGACAAACGGGACGCTTCTTTCCGGGCTCGACCCCGATCTGGTGCGCCGGTTTGACACGATATTCCTGTCAGTCGACGGCCCTGAAGCCGTCACCGACCGGTACCGGGGATCGGGCACCTTCAAAAAGGTCATCGCCGGTGCACGCCATTGCGCCGGGGCCGGTTTTTCAGGAGAACTTATCGCCCGGATGACGGTGGCGGAAGCGACGGATATCGAAGCATCGGTGCGGTACCTCTCGGGCAACGATCTCTTCCCCTTTTCGTCGATACACTGGCAGATCGATGCGAACTTTGCCGAGGACTATTATGCCCGGGCTTTCGCCCCATGGGTGCACGGCTCCTACAATCCCGGCATTTCACGCCTCGTCGACGCCTGGGTCGGAGCGATGCGCCGGGAGGGGCGGGTGCTGCGCTGGTACCCGTTCCTCGTCCCGGTCGACGATCTTCTCCATGACCGGCCAAGCCCCCTGCGGTGCGGTTCCGGCCATGCGAATTACACTATCATGACGGATGGCAGCATCGCTCCCTGCCCCTGCATGGTGGGAATGCGTGACTGGTATGTCGGGCATATCGCTTCGGCCGATCCCCGCAACATCCGGGTAGTGCCGGTCGGCGGGGAGTGCACGAGCTGTGATATCCGCGATTTCTGCGGCGGCAGGTGCCTGTATTCCAATATCATCCGTCCGTGGCCTCCTGAAGGCCGGAGCCTTGTGAGGAGCACGGTCTGTCACCTTCATGCCGCCCTGACGGCGGTGCTGCCCGAGATCAGGGCGCTTATCGATGAAGGGCGCATCGAAGCCCGCGATTTTTTCCATGAAAAATTCCAGGGGTGCGAGGTCATCCCCTAAAAAAACCCTGCGCTGCCGCAGTCACGCAAAGGCCGATGCCATGTACCAGATGCCGAACGCCGCAAGGAACAGGCCGCAGGCCGCGAGCAGCATGCGGTATGTCCTATCGGAAAGCACCGTGCCGCCCCGTGCAATCACGGAGGCGACCACGGTGAACCATCCCATATCCGCCGCCCAGTGGCCGGCCATAAAAGCAACCGCGATAGCAATGCCTGCCTCCGATGCCTGGAGGAGCAGCGCACTCCCGATGGTGATCCACCAGAGCCAGAAATAGGGGTTCGATGCGCTGGTCAGTGCGCCGGCAAATACGGGACTCCCGGAAAGCCCCGAACCTGCGGTGGCGATAACGGCGGTGCGGCTTTCCCTGACCGTCATGGCCCCGAACCCGAGCAATGCCGCCCCCCCGATGCAGGCAATCGCACCGGTATGCTCCGCAGCCCCGTATGCCGCGCCGGAGAGAATGAGAAGGAATATTCCCGCCTCCACAGCCATGTGTCCGGCCGTCACCCGCGGCCCTGCCGTCCAGCCGTGCGCAACGGCCGCCCCGACGGTCGCGACAAGGGTCGGTCCCGGGGCGAGGGCCCCGGTGAGGCCGATGGCACAGGACAGGATGAGGGTGTCGGCAAGCGCGGACATGATCCCTGATCAGTAGGGGGTCGGCACTACATAGGACTATGCCGAGGGATCCCGCTCCATGATGCCGAAGACCGTGCCTTCGGGATCAGCGCAGTACGCAAGGAACCCGACCCCCGGGACGGCGGTCACGGGCCTGACGACTTTTCCGCCGTTTTGGGCGACCGATTCGATGTAGCGCTCGATGGAGGGCACGTCAATCGTCGGGCAGATGCAGTTCCTGGCAACGGCATCTTCACGCCGGACTATCGCACCGTTGATACCGGGCTCGTCCTCGTTTCCGGTTGTTATGAGCCAGTAATCGACGGGCCCCTTCCAGGTCTCGACGCCCCACCCGAATACCGTCCGGTAAAACCGGCCGATTGCATCGGGATCATCGGCCGCTATCTCAAAATGGACAACGCGTGGCATATGCTCATCTCCTGTGGTCCGGTTCGCTCCCCCGGGACAGAGATGACAACGGATTCCCTCTCATATAAACGTTGCCCCGGATCCTGCCCTGCCGGATCCCGGGCGTTTTTCAGGAAAAACTGCAGTGCATTCCGACGCCGGTCTCCGCCAGGTTCACCCGGCCTGCAAGTGCCTGCAGCGCCGCAAAGCCCGTACAATGGCAGGCATGGACGGCCGCGGGTCGTATTTCGGCAAGGTACGCCGCTGTCTTTGCGATGCGTTCGGCGCCCGCCCGGTACAGGTGAAATCCACCGATGATATCGGCGATCCGGTCCTCGCCGCAGATCTCGGTTGCATATGCCACCGTCGCACAGATGCCCGCATGGGCGCACCCGGTGATGAGCACCATGCCGTCGCCGGTCAGGCAGGCGATTGCGCTGTCATCCGGAACCGTGTCCGGCACCCAGCCGTTCTCTGTAAGCAGCATGCTCCGGGGCTCCCATGCCTCGAAAGGAAAAATACGCGGGATTTCTCCGAGAAAAACACAGTTGTCCGTGATCCAGACCGGCTTTTCGGAGAGCGTCAGGTTGGTCTGCGCGGCAAGGAGAGCGGGGGGCAGTTCGCAGCCGACGTCCCCTACCTTTGCGAGCACTCTCCGGGATATGGCATACGGATGGGCCAGGAGAGCCGGGCGGGCTTGATTTCCCGTTTCCCGTGCCGTTTCGGCAAAGAGCCGGAGGAGCGGGGCCAACCCGCCCGTGTGATCGACATGCCCGTGGGAGAGAACAACATACTCGGCAGTGGTGAGTGGGATTCCCATTTTTGCCGCATTTGTGATGCATATGTCCGAATAGCCCGTGTCAAAGAGAATCCGGGTGTCGCCGTCTTCGAGCCAGAGCGAAAAGCCCGGTTCGGCATGAAAATACCGATCGATGAGGGCGGTGTTGTCAACGAGAACGGTATAGCGCATGGTACAGCCGTATGCACGAATGGCTGATAGTCCTTGGTTTGATGGCAGCAAGGACAAAACCGGCACCTTAATCGTTAACCCCGTGAACAATTTCTCATGCGCCCCGTTAACACTGTGAACGATGGGCCGGGTTCCATTCCGCCGTCGGCACGGCTTGTATTGGATGTATTGGAAGACGGGCGTTCCCGGACATTCAAGGAAGTCGCCCAGCAGGCGGACATAGCTCCCCGGACAATACGTTTTGCCATCGGTCGCCTGAAGAAACACGGCCTGATTGTGGAAAAATTCAATTTCCGTGACGCCCGGCAGGTCTTATACCAGATCCGGGATGTTTCCGCACCCATTGACGAAGCGGCCGTGTACCCCTGAGGAAGCGGCAGCGACGACAACCTTATGCCACAGCCCTTGCAGACCTTTTACCATATGGAATCCGGGGGCTGCATGGCACGGCAGCATATCGAGCGGCGTGTCCGGGAACGGCTGAAGCGGACGGAACGGCTCCTTGCCCCGTGTGCCCAGACGGCCGCAATGGCCATGCGCCGCCATAACAGCAAACCCGAGGATATCCGGTCGCCGTATACGCGTGATGCGGATCGCATTCTTCACAGCAGGGCATATACCCGCTATATCGACAAGACCCAGGTGTTTTATCTGGTGAAGAATGACCACATCACCCACCGGGTCCTGCATGTGCAGCTCGTTTCGAAGATTGCACGGACCATCGGTCGGGTATTCGGCCTGAATGAAGACTGCATCGAGGCCATTGCCCTCGGCCATGATATCGGCCACGCGCCGTACGGCCATTTTGGCGAGCAATGCCTCTCTTCGCTCTGCATGGAGCATGGATGCGGCCCGTTCTTTCACAATGCCCAGAGCGTTGCATTCCTCGACCGCATCGAAGAGACGGATCTGACCCTCCAGGTGCTCGACGGGATCCTCTGCCACAACGGCGAATCGTTAAAAAATGTCCTGGAGCCGGAACCCTGCGAGGATTTCGCATCGTTCGACAGGCGATTCGATACGGTCGCCGCGGGCGGCGATATCCACCCGATGACCCTCGAGGGGTGCGTCGTCCGGTTTGCCGACACGATTGCCTATATCGGCAGGGATCTGGAGGACGCCCGCGAGGTCGGGCTTATCGGGAGCGAGGATATTGCCGGTGCCGGCTGGGCTGCCGTGCTGGGGCATACCAACCGCGAGATAGTCGACACCCTTATCTGGGACCTCCTCTGCTCGAGCGATTGCGGTGAAGAGCCGCAGATTCGGTATTCTGCCGAAGTGGCACGGGCGCTTTTCGATCTCCGCCGGTTCAGCAACGATCATATCTACGAGCATCCCGCCCTTACCGCCGAGCGGGGCAAAATTGTTGGGATGTATCGCACCCTTTTCACAACGTTTCTCGGGGATATCGAGACCGGCAGGGAACCTTCCTTGATATATCAGGATTTTATCAGGCAGCCGTGGGTTTCACCGCGGTACCGTGAGGGCACGGACCCTGTGGTGCTGGTCAGGGACTTCATTGCGGGAATGACCGACCGGTATTTTGAAAAATGTTTCAAGGAGATCATCCTCCCCGAAAAGATTGAGGGGAGGTTTTCACGGCACGAAAAGGCGTGAGGGTTGTTTATACATCCGTAAGGTGCTTGTGCGCCCGGAACGTGTCGTTTTTCGGGTCGAGGCCGAGCGCTTTTTCGAAGCATTCCCGCGCCTCATCGATGCGCCCCAGTGCGAGGAGGGCGGTTCCCTTGTTATCCCACCCGACGGCAAAACGGGGGTTTATCTTCAGCGCCTTATAAAAAGAGCCGATAGCCTCCTCGTACCGTTGCAGTTCCATCAGTGCGGTCCCCCGGTTATTCCAGCTGTCGATATCATTGGGATTGATCGCGATGGACCTGTCGTACGCCGTGACTGCTTCTTCGAACCTGCCGATGCTGTCGAGTGCGTAGCCCTTGTTGTACCAGGTATCGGCGTCGGCGTCATCGAGCGCAAGCGCGCTGTCATACGCCTCTATCGCCTCCCCGAACCGTTCCTCGCGGGAGAGCTTCCTTCCGAGGTTGTACCAGTCTTCGGCAGTCGAGGGCTCCTTCCGGGCAATTACCTCAATCTCAGGTTTTACTGCGGCAGCCGGAGGAGCAGGGGAGGTGAAGGCAGGCTCTTCGTGAACGACTTCCACCGCCGCCCCTTCCCCTTCTTTTCCGGCTTGCTGTGCCTCTTTCACTTCGCCTTCCTCTTCCGCTTCCTCCTCTTCCGCTTCCTCCTCTTCCGCTTCCTCCTCTTCCGCTTCCTGTGCTTCTTTCAACTCCCCTTCTTCTCCCAGTTCCTCCTCTTCGTCATCGCCGAGGTTTACCTCAAGGAAGGCGGGGCGTTCCGGCGGCGCGGCTTCCGGCCCTTTTTTCCGGGTAAGGGCATATCCTGCACCGCCTGCGATGATCAGGAGGATAAGCGCTGCAGGAACGACGGGAAATTCTCCGGCATCGGCAGCCGGTGTGCCATCAGCTGACGGGGTGATTTCCGTTGCCGGCGCGGATGTCTGCACCGGCGATGGCGCCTGCGTTACCGTTGGCAGCGCCGCCGTGCCGGCAACGGCGGGGGCCCCGTCGATTGCGATGTGCGTGTACACGGATGATACGACATCGCTGGTGGAAATGACAGCAGCGGAGAGATCATCGGCGAGGGCATAGTAGGTCAGGCTCCCGCCCGGGGCCGGTATGGTGGAGATGACCCTGCCTGCGTCGTCGAAAACGAGAACGGTATTGTCGGTGCTGCCGGCGTGGATGCGCGTGTCGCCGGCAAGGAAACCGACCAGAAAGACTTCGCCCGCGGTCGCATATTTCCACGTGAGCGTTTTGTCACGGTTGAAAAGATAGATCTGGGCATTCGTGCTGCCTGCCGCAATACGGTCGCCGTCACGCGAAATAGCCACGGAGAGCACATCGGAACCGGTATTGTACTTCCAGATAAGTCCGCCGTTCCGGTCGATAAGATATACGGCGTTGTCCAGGCTTCCTGCAGTGATATACCCTCCATAGCGGGATGCGGCGATACTTACCACGGCATCGCCGGTCTGGTACGTCCATCGCTGTTGCCCGAGATTGTCAATCAGCATGACGGTGCCGTCGCGGAATCCTGCCGCCACATACCCGCCGTTTGCAGTTGTGCTCACGGCGAGCACATCCGAATCCCCCTGAACGGACCAGAGACGGGTCCCTGAACGATCATACAGGCTGACCGTATTATCGAGGCTTCCGACGCCAAGGTAATCGCCCTCTTCGGAATAGGAGAGGGAGACAACATCGTCTCCGTTTGTCGCGGACCACGAAAGCGTGCCGTCACTTCGTGAAAAGACCGAGATGGTATTGTCGGCAGACCCGACAGCGACGGATTCGCTGTCAGGAGATAACGCTACCGCAAAAACGTCCCCCCCGAGCTGTTTGTTCCAGAGTATGGTGCCCTCCGTGGCAAAGACGGTAACCATGTCATCGAGGCTTCCCACGACGCCATATCGGCCGTCAGGCGCCATGTCTGCGCAGATGACATCGTTTCCCGTATGAAAGCTCCATGCAGGACTGGTTTCGGCTGCTGCCGGCAGCGGCAGAACAAGCAGGATAAATAGCATACTCCAGAATAACAGAATAACCGGTTTCATTGCGAAGTCCCCGTACGTACCCAGTGTGTGATCAGTAAATCCTGCACCTGATGAAACTTAATAACACCTGTTTTTAAAAAAAAGAGAACCGGTTATTCCGGGGCATGCCCTCCCCCTGCCCGGTGCGCATGGTCACCGGCCGTAGCGTACGTGGGTTTCGCCGAACTGGATGACGTGGCCGTTCATCGCGGCAAACAACGCCTCCCTGCGGGAACCGGGCGGGAGGTCCAGTTCACGGTCGAGGCCGTATAGCTTAATGTCGTACCGGTGATTCTCTCCCGGCGGCGGGCAGGGCCCAGCATAGCCGATGCGCCCAAAACCATTCGTTCCCTGGACGGCGGACACCGGGAAGGTGACGATCGGTTCCTTCGGGATATTTTCGGGAACGATCGAAACCGATTCGATATTCCACATCAGCCAGTGGACGAATCCGCCTCCGCCGGGCGAATTCGCATCCAGCATGATCAGGGCGAGCCGGGGGGCCTCCACGCCGCTGATCCCGATCTCCGGGGAAATATCTTCCCCGTCGCAGGTATAGTTCCAGGGAAGCTTTTCCACGGTCAGGGTTACGCCAAGTCGTTGCATGATACCATCCACTCCTGGTACGGGGATTCATAAGGACCCTGATATAATAATGGTGCGTATCGATCGGGGATTGCCCCCAGCCGCCCACCGCCGGTGCTTATGTCCCCGCATGCCGAAAGGTACCGGATGCGTACGGAACAGGAGATCCTCGAGATCTACACCGATGGAGCATCACGGGGCAATCCCGGCGATGCCGCATGGGCCTATATCTTCTGCAGGGACGGGAAAATTGTCGGCAGCGACGGCGGATTTCTGGGCAGGACCACCAACAACCAGGCGGAGTACCATGCGGTGATCCATGCCCTTGCAGCGGCGCATAAGGCGGGGTGCTCTTCCTTTACGCTCTATTCGGACAGCGAACTGGTGATCCGGCAGATCCGGGGAGAGTATGCCGTCAGGTCCCCGGCGCTTGCCCCCTTAATGGCCCGGGTGAGGGAGCTGCAGCAGCGGTTCCATGCCGGCAGGTTTACCGCCGTCCCCCGTACCCACCCGCTGATCGCCGCCGCCGATCGCCTCTGCAATGAAATACTGGACGCTCACGCCCGCTCCGAAAGGGAGGATCGCATCCCCCCGTCCCGGCAAAAAGAATAGCGCGAACCCGCAGGAAGCCGACGTATGCCGCCATGGCAGGGCGGTGTTCCAATCATTACCTTTACTATCGCCCGGAGGGACATATAACGGTACATCGTACCTATTGCAGGAGTTCTATACATGGCAGGAAAAACCCCGAATCAGGAATGCAACGGTAAATGTGCATCCTGCGCGACCGCAAACAACTGCGAGGATCCGCGCAAGGCGGCAGCAGGCCTCCCGGAAAAGGTGAATATGGATGTCAGGCACGTTATCCTTGTCCTGAGCGGAAAGGGCGGCGTCGGAAAGAGTACCGTCGCTGCGAACCTTGCAATGTCACTCTCGAACCGGGGATACAACACGGGACTTCTTGATCTCGACATTCACGGACCGAGCATTGCGAAGATGATGGGCATCGAGGACAAAAAACTCTCGTCTCTCGACGGAAAGCATATCGATCCGGTGCGCATTACCGGGACGCTCGGCGTCGTTTCGATGGCGTTCCTCCTTCCCGACCGCAACACGCCGGTGATCTGGCGGGGCCCGATGAAGATCACGGCAATCCGGCAGTTCCTCGAGGATGTCACCTGGGGATCGCTGGATTATCTCGTCGTGGATCTGCCTCCCGGCACCGGGGACGAAGTCCTGACGGTCGCCCAGCTTGCACCCAACATCGAGGGTGCCGTCATCGTCACAACGCCGCAGGATGTTGCCGTTCTCGACTCCGGCAAAGCGATCAACTTCGTGGAAAAGATTGGTCTCCGGGTCCTGGGCGTCATCGAGAACATGAGCGGCATGATCTGCCCGCACTGCGGTGAGGAGATCGACCTCTTCGGCAAAGGCGGCGGGAAAAAGGCTGCAGAGGAGCTCGGCGTGCCGTTCCTCGGCGGAATCCCGATGGATCCCGAAATGCGCAAGGCGGGCGACGAAGGAAGGCCGTTCATCATCCGGAAACAGGGGTCTTCGGGAGAAAATACGACGTGGAAACATGTCGACGAAGTATTAAATAACCTTCTCGGACAGATACAGGGCTGATATGGACTATCTCGAAATACTCAAGGGCCAGGGGGAGCCGTTGGGTATTTATTCGGATATCGTGCGCTGTATCGAGAATTTCGGGGCATTCCCCCTCTATATCGAGCCCATCTACCGGCAGGCGCTGGCCCTCGGCGACGAGAATCCGGACCGGCTCCGGTTTGCCCTGGTCCGCCTGCAGGTCTACGCGGATATCCACCGGTACGAGGACATGGAGCAGACGCAGAAGATCAAATACGTCGCCCAGGTACTCGAAAAAGTCATTTTTGGCGGCCTGATGCTCGGGGAACAGCCCGAAACCGGCATGGAATAGCCGGGTACAGAGCGCAGGCCTTTCATCCGCCGGACCACACCTGTAGCATTCACCGGCAGTGCGATACACCGTGTTCGCCGTGAAATCCCGGATATGCTGGATGGTTTTGGGGAACCTCTGGATATATTTATATAGGGATAGAAGGAAAGCGCTTATAAATCATCACTTTTATACGAAATAGTACGGTCTGGATGCATGCCGCATGCCAGCCCTGGACAACGTTTTTCAATCCTTCAGGTGATAAAAACCTGAAACGAGGAGAGAACCATGAATCTTAGACAGCCAAATGCAAACGAAGCAATCGGGACGTCGAACCGATCCCGGAATGTCGCCCCCGTATCGGGTATCTGCACCCGCTGCGTTGACGGGTGTAAGGGAAGCTGTGAAATCTGGTTATCCACATTCCGCGGCAGGGAAGTCCTCTACCCGGGGCCCTTCGGCGACATCACGGCAGGCGCCGACAAGAACTATCCGGTTGACTACTCGCACATCAACATTCAGGGCTATGCCGTCGGAGCACGCGGCATGCCTGACGGCGTTGAGATCGGTCCGGACACCGCAGTCTTTGACGATGTGAACACCGAAACGTCGTACGGATGGGACCTGAAAGTGCCCATGCGCATCCCGATCTTTACCGGAGCACTCGGTTCCACCGAGATCGCCCGGAAGAACTGGGAAGAGTTCGCAATCGGTGCAGCCATCTCCGGCATTACGCTGGTGTGCGGTGAGAACGTCTGCGGTATCGATCCCGGCCTCAAGCTCGATCACAACAAAAAGGTCACGGAATCGCCCGAGATGGACCGCCGTATCGAGACCTACCGCCGTTTCCATGAGGGTTACGGCGAAATTCTCGTGCAGATGAATGTTGAGGACACCCGGCTTGGAACCGCGGAATATGTCTCCTCGAAGCACGAACTGCAGACCATCGAACTCAAGTGGGGCCAGGGCGCGAAGTGTATCGGCGGCGAAATCAAGGTCGGCTCGCTTTCCCGTGCAACCGAACTGAAAAACCGCGGCTACATCGTCCTGCCCGACCCGACGCGCCCCGACATCCAGAAGGCTTTTGAAGACGGCGCGATCAAGGAGTTCGAGCGCCACTCCCGCCTCGGGTTCGTATCCAAGGAAGGATTCCTCGACGAGGTCGACCGTCTGCGCGATATCGGCTTCAAGCGCGTGACGCTCAAGACCGGCGCCTATTCGATGAAAGAGCTTGCGATGGCTCTCCGGTTCAGTTCCGAGGCGAAGATCGACCTCCTGACCATCGACGGCGCTCCCGGCGGCACGGGCATGAGCCCGTGGCCCATGATGAACGAGTGGGGTGTGCCCACCTTCTACCTGCAGTCGCTCACGTACCAGTTCTGCAAGATCCTCGAGCAGAAAGGCATGCGGGTCCCCGATATTGCAATCGCGGGTGGTTTTGCGGATGAGGCAAACGTGTTCAAGGCACTTGCCATGGGCGCCCCTTACATCAAGGCGGTCTGCATGGGCCGTGCCCTCATGATCCCCGGCATGGTCGGCAAGAACATCGGGAAATGGCTCGAAGCCGGCGATCTTCCCAAGACCGTCTCCAAGTACGGCAGCAACGTCGAGGAGATCTTCGTCTCGTACGAGGAGATCAAGGAGAAGTTCGGCGAACGCACCAAGGAGATCCCGCTGGGGGCCATCGGCCTGTACACCTATTCGCAGCGGTTCAAGACCGGCCTGCAGCAGATCATGGCCGGCAGCCGCAACTTCAGCTTAAAGTCCGTGTCCAGAAACGACGTGATGGCGCTGACCGAAGAGGCTGCAAAGATCTCCGGCATCCCCTACGTCATGGAAGCGTACCGCGACGAGGCGCTCGAGATCCTCGACGGGTAAGTCCGCTCCCCAATCCATCCTTTTTTCTGGCGGCGCAGCCCTACCTTGGGTACGCGTACCGGCTTTCGGTATGCAGGACATCCCATGTTCCTTCCGGCAAGCAGCGAGGAAATGAACGATCGCGGCTGGGATTGCTGCGACGTGATCATCGTCACCCCCGATGCCTATGTCGACCACCCGTCCTTTGCGATGGCGGTGCTGGGGAGATTCCTCGAATCGCACGGCTTTCGTGTCGGGATCCTGTCGCAGCCGCGGTGGCGCGATCCGGAAAGCTTCCTTGCCCTCGGCGTCCCGGAGGTGGCGTTCGCCGTCTCCGGGGGGAACATGGATTCGATGGTCCTGAATTATACGGCGAATCGGCGGCCGCGAAAAACCGATCTCTTCTCTGAAAACGGCGACCCGTTCTTTTCGGTCCGCGGAGAGGGAAAAAAATACCGGATCCGGCCCGACCGGACGGTCACGGTGTACTGCAGCCAGATACGCTCGGTCTGCCGGGGGGTGCCGGTCATCATCGGCGGTATCGAGGCGTCGCTCCGGAGAATCGCGCATTACGATGTCTGGAGCAATGCCGTGCGGCGGAGCATCCTGTTCGATGCGAAAGCCGACCTGCTGGTCTACGGGCCCGGCGAGTATGCGTTACGGGATGCCGTGCGGGGGCTCCAGGCGGGGGTGGCGCCGCCGGATCTTGCGATACCGGGGACGGCCTGCATACAACCGTCGCTCGACGGGCTTCCCGATCCGCTTGTCCTCCCCTCCTTTGCAGAAACGGCCTCGGACAGGGGAGCGTTTGCCCGTGCCTTCTGCAGCTTTTTTGAAAACAACGACGCCCGGGTCCTCGCTCAGCAGCAGGACAGCCGGTACCTCGTCCAGTACCCGCGGCGGCATCTTTCCACGCCCGAACTTGATGCCGTATACGATCTCCCCTATCTCCGGCGTCCGCACCCGCGGTATCGCGGGGAAATTCCCGCATTTACCATGATCCGCGACTCGATTACCGCGCACCGCGGGTGTTTCGGGCAGTGTGCCTTCTGCGCCATCGCAGCCCACCAGGGAACCCGTATCGTGTCGCGGAGTCCCGGATCGGTGCTGCGCGAAGCTGCCGCGCTCGCGGCGGATCCGTCGTTTTCAGGGACCATCACCGATGTCGGGGGGCCGTCGGCCAATATGTACGCATGCGGCTGCAGGACGGGAGGATGCGAGCGCCCCGACTGTCTCGGGCGCGGGACTCCCTGCCCGAACCTGGTCCCGGGATCCGCTGCCTATGCGGATCTGCTCGCTGCCATGAGAACCATACCCGGGATAAAGCATGTTTTTGTATCGTCGGGCGTCCGGTTCGATCCGGTGCTGCTGGATGACGCTCTCCTGCGGTGCCTTGTCCGGCATCATGTCCCCGGCCAGATGAAAGTGGCCCCCGAATCGGGTTGCGACGCGGTGCTTGCGGTCATGAACAAACCCGGGACTGCAGTCTTTGAACAGTTCAGGGAGCGGTTTTTCACGGCATGCAGGGACGAAAACCTCAGGCGGTACCTGATTCCCTACATCATTGTCGGGCATCCCGGCGAGGGGGCGGCCGAATCCGAAGAAACCAGGGCGTTTCTTCGCCGCCACCGGCTGGCCGGCAGCCAGTTCCAGATCTTTACGCCGACGCCGCTCACCCGTGCGACGGCCATCTACTACCTTGGCTTCGATCCCTGCACGGGCGCCCCGGTCACGGTGGAAAAGCGGATGAATGTCCTCGAAGACCGAAAAAATACTCTGCTGCCCGGTACCGGGGGAATTAAAGATAAGCGGAAAGGCCGGCAACGGACGGGATGATGCGGTCCGGCTGTATTGCGGCCTGTTGCACATCCGCGCTCCGGTATTTGCCCGTCTGAACGAGAAACGCCTGCATGCCCGATTGCCTTGCCCCGCCGATGTCGCTCCGGATGTCATCCCCGATCATGACCGTTTCGGACGCGGCCGCCCCAAGGTCGGCAAGTGCCCGGGCAAAAAACGCCGCCGATGGTTTTCCGACGAGTTCCGCCTCCCTGCCGGTTGCGTACTCGATTGCTTTCACGAATGGCCCCGCTGAGAGGGACATGCCGTCGGCATCCATCCAGTAGCGATCTTTTTCCAGGGCGATGCAGGGAGCGCCGTTCAGAACGGCACGAAACGCCAGGTTCAGCGATGCATAGGTGAAGTTGTCCCCGGCATCCCCGATGACCACTGCGTCGGCAGATGCCTCCGCATAAACGATGCCGGCACCGGCAAAATCGGAGTGCAGATCGGCGGTCGTCAGCAGGTAGCACCGCAGAAGCCCGCGTTGTGCGAGCAGCGATGCCGCAGCGACGGCAGGGGTGATGATCGCGTTTGCCGGGACGAAGAGCCCCGCTGCATGCAGCATGGCCGCGATAGAATCGCGCGATTTTCTCGTCGTGTTTGATATGCACCGGTAGGGGATGCCGCGGTCGTCAAGGATCCCGAGCGTTTCCGCCGCTCCCGGGACGGCCCTGCCGCCGGTGAGCAGCACACCGTCTATATCGAACAGGACTGCGTGAATGGCGTTCATGGTCGCTTGTTTCTGGTTGCATTACGGACCATATTATGGTTCGTCCCGTTTTTTTGCGTATCGGAGCGCCACAGCCGCGTGCCGCCTGACGGAGACGTCTGGATCGAGCAATGCCTCTCCGAGCGCGGGAACGGCCGCTGTTCCGCCGCATGTTCCCAGCGCCCGCGCAGCCGATGCCCGGATCGCCGGGTCGGGATCGGAAAGCGCAGCAGCGAGCGGTTCAACAGGAACGCGCCTGCCGATGCGGATAAGTGCCGAAACCGCTTCCGGAATAAACCAGCGGCGGTTTTCCAGCGCAGTTTCAAGGGCTTCTATTGCAGCCTGGCTTGAGAGGCGCCCGAGGCCCAGGGCAACGGCGTCACGGATATACCACTTTTCTTCGCGGACACTGTCGATCAGCTCCGCCACCTCTTCCGGCCGCTCCAGATCCCCGATCCGATCAACGGCCGAGCACCGGACCTGCCAGTGCGGATCCCTGAGATCCTTTTTTATCTGAGAAGGGAAATTCATGGATTTTACATCCGGATAGGTTTATTCGCCTGAGATGACGATGCATGATCGGGCAGGGGCGAGAATCATGCCCTGCCCGTTCATACGGTGAGGAGAGAGTGCCTGCAGGCAGACAGCCAATCATCCTGCAGGTTTTTCACCCGTCTTCGGTCACGCTGTCGGCAATCCGCACATTGGCGGATTGTTCCACGGGGAGAACGAATATCCTGCCATCCCCGAATTTTCCGGTTCGTGCCGCCGCTCGGATGGCCCCGATTGCCCGGGGGACATCGTCATTACGGATGACCATTTCGATTTTTACTTTCGGGATGAGATCGACCTCCATTTTCTTACCGCGGTACTGCAGGCAAATGCCCTTCTGGGCGCCCCTGCCCCGCACTTCCGTCACTGTCATGGGAAAGAGGTCCGCTTCGGCGAGCGCGAGTTTTACCTGCTGCAGTTTTTCCGGGCGAATAATCGCCTCGATTTTTTTCAGTTCCGTTTCAGGCATTGATAGACTCTCCATGCTGTGAGATATCGAGCCCGACATACTCTTCATCCTCGGATACGCGGAGGCCAAGCGTCAGGTCGACAGCCTTTGCGCAGATCCAGGTGACTGCAAAGGCATAGCCGAGTGCCGCTGCCGCGCCGATCAGCTGAAGGCCGAACTGGGCCGGCGATCCGGTGATGACGCCGGCAACACCGCCAATCCCGGCGACCGCAAAGATGCCGAGAGCCAGCGTTCCCCAGAGCCCTCCCACGCCGTGGATCGCCCATGCATCGAGGCTTTCGTCGAGGTTTCTGCTCAGGCGCCAGAGGAGCGCGTAGTAGCATATGAGGCCTGAAACGACGCCGATGATGACGGCGGACGCAGGATCAACGAAGCCTGCAGCCGGCGTTATTGCACCGAGGCCGGCAATCGCACCGCTGATCATGCCGATCGAGCTGGGTTTGCCGTTGATCCACGAGGCGCCCATCCAGGCAAGGGCGCCTGCCGCCGCAGCGGTGTTCGTGACAACCAGTGCATTGGCCGCTATGCCGTCTGCCGCAAGAGCGCTGCCCGCGTTGAATCCGAACCAGCCGAACCAGAGGAGGGCGCCCCCAAGGAGCGTCATGGGAATGTTGTGGGGCTCCATGCCGTACTGCCCGAATCCCGCACGTTTTCCGATGACGAGTGCAAGGGCGAGCGCACCCCAGCCTGCGCTGATATGGACGACGATGCCGCCGGCAAAATCGAGGATGCCGAGCGCCGACGCCCATCCGCCGCCCCATATCCAGTGCGCAAGGGGATCGTAGACCAGTGTCGTCCAGAGAAACCCGAAGACGATAAACGAAGACAGCTTGATCCGTTCCGCCACCGCAGAGGTGATGATGGCGAGGGTCACTGCCGCGAAAACCATCTGAAAGGCCATGAACAGGAGGTCGGGTATGCCGTCGCCGTCAAACCCGACACCGGCAAGCATCGCATGGTCGAGGCCACCGATGACGCCGCCGATGTCCGGGCCGAATGCAAGGCTGTACCCGAACAGCACCCACTGGATGCTGACGACCGCGAATGCCACGAAGGAGAGCGCGAACATCGAGATCAGGTTTTTCCGCCGTACAAGCCCGCCGTAGAAGAGCCCCACGCCGGGCGTCATCAGCATCACCAGTGCGGTACAGATGAGAATGAATGCGGTATCCCCGCTGTCGAGAACCATACTCCGGATCACTAGAAGGAAGTGGTTTTCCTTCTATATTTAACTTTTACTAAATGGTCTGCAGGGGCCGGCCATCCTCATTCCGTCATGATCTCGTCGGTCCTGACGCCTGCAACCATCTCGATTGTCCATACGAAGATCTTTCCATCGCCGTTTTTACCGGTCCTGGCCTCGGCGCGGACGATTTCGATGATCGTATCCACCGCTGCGTCGGGCACGACCATCTCGATCTTGACCTTCGGGATGAGATCGACTTCGATCTTCTTGCCGCGGAACTGCAGGCAGATGCCTTTCTGGGCGCCCCGCCCGCGCACTTCCGTGACGGTCATGGCAAAGAGGCCCTTTTCGGCGAGGGCCTTCTTTACCTGCTCAAGCTTTTCGGGCCGGATGATTGCTTCAACCTTTTTCATGATGGTTCACCTCACGCACTCAGGGATTCGCCGTGCTGGGCGATATCCAGGCCGACATATTCTTCTTCTTCGGTAACGCGGAGCCCGAAGAGGGCGTCAACAATTTTCGCGAGCACGAACGTCACCCCGAACGCATACGCCAGCGCAACGATGGCGTCGATTGCCTGGATGACGAACTGACCCGGGTTGCCCGCAATCAGCCCGTCGACACCGCCGACTGCCGCGACTGCGAAGATACCGGTCGCAAGCGCCCCCCAGAGGCCGCCCATGCCGTGAATCGCCCATGCGTCAAGGCTCTCGTCCAGGCCCTTCCGCACCCGGAAGAGCAGAGCGCCGTAACAGAGCAGCCCGGCGACGAGCCCGATGATGATGGCCGCGAGCGGGTTAACGAACCCTGCAGCGGGCGTGATGGCGACAAGGCCGGCAATCGCACCGCTGATCATCCCCAGCGAACTCGGTTTGCCGTTGATCCACGAGGCGCCCATCCATGCAATGGCGCCCGCCGCCGCGGCAATGTTGGTGACCACGAAGGCACTTGCCGCGAGGCCGTTTGCGGCCAGTGCGCTTCCCGCGTTGAACCCGAACCAGCCGAACCAGAGGAGTGCGCCACCGAGCAGCGTCATGGGGATGTTATGGGGCTCCATGCTGTACTGGCCGAATCCGGCACGCTTGCCGATGACCAGCGCAAGCGCCAGCGCACCAAACCCGGAGCTGATGTGCACGACCGTGCCGCCGGCAAAGTCGAGCGCTCCCAGGGACGCCGCCCAGCCGCCGCCCCATGCCCAGTGCGCAAGGGGATCGTAGACCAGCGTAGTCCAGAGGATTCCGAAGATGATGAACGACGACAGCTTGATCCGCTCTGCAACGCCCGACGTCATGATAGCAAGCGTCAATCCGGCGAAGACCAGCTGGAAGGCCATGAAGAGCAGATCGGGTATCCCCTCGCCGTCCATGCCGACACCGGCAAGCCCGATATAATCAAGCCCCCCGATGAATCCGCCGATGTCGGGGCCGAATGCCAGGCTGTAGCCTGCAACAACCCACTGAAGGGTTACGACTGCAAAGGCGATGAACGCCAGCGCGATCATGGAAATCAGGTTCTTGCGCCGCACCATGCCACCGTAGAACAGCCCGACACCCGGTGTCATGAGCATCACCATGGCGGTGCATATCAGGATAAATGCGGTATCCCCGCTGTCAATTGCCATTTTTTCATACCTCATAGAGAGCGTTCCCGCCTGCAGGTGTCCTGGCACCTGTCCGGGAAGCTGATGTGTGCAAAGGTTGTTACTTAACCTTTGTTAGAAGGAAGTTGTCTTCCACCTTATATAAAGTTAACTCACAAAAAAAATTTTAAGCCTCAATAATTGAAATACCGGTCGACTTCCCAGGGGTGCACCGCGGTGCGGAACGCGTCCCACTCGAGCTCGGTGATGTTGGTCAGGCCTTCGATCACATGGTCGCCGAGGGCGCTGACGAGCACCTCATCCTCGAGCAGGTACCGGTTTGCCGTGAAGAGATCGCCGGGGAGCGTTTCGATGCCGGCGGCGGTGCGCTCGGCGGGTGTCATCTTGAAGATGTTCTTGTCCGCGCTGGCGGGCACTTCCATCCCGTTTTTAATGCCGTCGAGTCCGGCAGCGAGAATGGCGGCAAATGTCAGGTAGGGGTTGCAGGTGGGATCCGGGCTCCGAAGCTCGATGCGGGTCGAGTTCCCCCGCGGCGCGGGAACCCGGATGAGCGCCGTCCGGTTCGACGCGCTCCAGGAAACATACACCGGCGCTTCGTACCCGGGAACGAGGCGCTTATAGGAATTGATGGTGGGGTTTGCAATCCGGGTGATGCCTTTGATATGGGCGAGGACTCCTGCGATGAACTGGAGCGCCGTCTCGGAGAGCTGCCGGGGGCCCTCGGGATCGAAGAAAGCATTGACGCCGTCTCTCGCAAGGGAAGCGTTCGTATGCATGCCGCTGCCGTTGATGCCGTAAATCGGCTTGGCCATGAATGATGCGTGCAGGCCGTTCTGCAGGGCGATGGTTTTGGTTGCGAATTTAAAGGTGATGACATTGTCCGCCGTCGTCAGGGCGTCGCTGTACTTGAAGTCGATCTCGTGCTGGCTTTCCGCGACCTCGTGGTGCGATGCTTCGATATCGAATCCCATCTCGGTGAGTGCGAGGACGATGTCGCGCCTGACATTCTCCGCAAGATCGGTGGGCGCGAGATCGAAGTAGCCGCCGGTATCCTGGAACTCGATACTCGGTTTGCCGTCAAGCATCTTGAAGAGGAAAAACTCCAGTTCGGGCCCGGTATTAAAGACATATCCCATTTTATCCGCTTCTGCAATCACTTTGCGAAGAACGAAGCGCGGGTCGCCTTCAAACGCCTTCCCTCCGGGTTTATGAACATCGCAGATAAAGCGGGCCACCGCAGAATCGCCCCTTCTCCACGGGAGAATGCAGTACGTTGCGGGATCGGGACGGAGCACCATGTCGGATTCCTCGATCCGGGCAAAACCCTCGATCGAGGATCCATCAAAACCAATGCCGTCTGTCAATGCCTTTTCTGCCTGTTTTACCGGGATGGCAACGTTTTTCGGCATTCCCTGGATGTCAGAGAACTGGAGGCGGATAAATTTTACCTCGTCCGCTTCAAGACGGTCGAGTGTCCGGGTGATCTCCTTCTGTGGCATACTGGGTGGTGCTTGCTGCACCTACATTAACTCTTGCAAAGTACCGGGGGGCTGCCTGCCGGGGATGCCGCCGGAAAAAACAGATAAAAGGAGGAATATGGGGGTCAGTAGTTGATATAGCGGTCGACTTCCCAGGGGTGCACGGCAGTGCGGAAGGCATCCCACTCTGCCTGCGCAATCTCGTCGAGACTGTTGATGACGTGCGGGCCGAGGGCGGAAGAAATGACCGGATCTTCGAGGAGGTACCGGTTGGCGGTGATAAGATCGCCGGGCAGCGTTTCGATGCCGAGTTCCTTCGACTCCTCCTTCGTCAGGTGGAAGATGTTGCGGTTGAGGCTCGCGGGCGGCGCAATCCTGTTGCGGATGCCGTCAAGGCCGGCGGCGAGGATCGCGGCGAACGTCAGGTAGGGGTTGCAGGTGGGATCGGGGCTGCGGTACTCGACACGGGTGCTCTTGCCGCGGGGTGCGGGCACCCGGCAGAGTGCACTCCTGTTGGAGGCGGACCAGCTGATGTAGACCGGTGCCTCATAGCCCGGGACGAGGCGCTTGTACGAGTTGACGGTCGGGTTGGCGACTCGGGTGATGGCCTTGACATGCTTTAACAGGCCGCCGATGAAGTAATGGGCGGTCTCTGAGAGCTGCTGCGGGCCGTTCGGGTCGAAGAACGCATTCTCGCCGTCTTTAAAAAGCGAGCAGTTCGTGTGCATCCCGCTTCC
>JAAEEQ010000155.1 GCA_013415665.1 Methanomicrobiales archaeon | reverse complement strand
CTGTTTGTCAGGGAAACCGGAAGCATCTACGAGGCGGTCAAGCGGGACTGACATGGATTTCGGGACCCGGCTCCGCCTCTCCCTCCTGCTGCTCGCATGTTTCGCCGCGACGATGATGGGGTTGCAAATGGCTGCAGAACATTCCATGCAGGCGGACGCCGAAGCCGCCCCCGCCGACGGCATTGCCACCATCAACCAAACCCACTTCGAGTACGGCCCGCAGGCATGGCGGCCTTTTTATTCTCCGCTGCCCGTGCATTCCGGGAATGGCAATGATGCCGGCTGGTACGCGGTGTTCGTTGCCTGCAACGGGACGCCCTACGGCGGCAATCCGCTCGTCCGGTATCCCGGTGCGGTCGAAGTCACCTACCGGTTCGTTGATCTCGCGGGGACGGCGGCATTCCATGTCATCGCTATCGACGCCGAAGGAAATGCAAAAACAAACCGGCAGGAAGGCTACGGGAACAACGGTTTTGTTGTGCATGGCAACGCACCCTCCGGCGTCTGGTCGCATGCAACCGCGCCCCTGCCGGACACGAACGACCTGATCCTCCGCCTTGTGCCTGCGGGCGAGGCCTTCGTGCATTTCGATCGGCCGCTCGGGGGCCTTGACGCCATCCATATCACTGTTGATCCCGCCCTGCCGAAGGGGCAGGTGACCGAAACGGAAGAACAATCGGGCACCTTCTATATCACCCATACCGGCGGTGCGGTGATCCGGCAGGTGATCCTGTGCGTCTGGATCGACCGGATGCAGCCTGATGCGTTTTCCCTCCGTCTGGAGAGCCGCCCCCTGCGAGGAGAAGCATGACGTTTGCCGCGCGGTATTTTTCCCTGCATGAGATCGCGCTCCTCTCGCTGTGCGGAGCGCTGGTCTTTCTCTTAAAAACCGCCCTGAAAGTGCCCGTCCACCTCCCCGGCAACTCGGGCATCCTCTGGGTGCTTCCCCTCATCGTCGCGACCGCCATCGTCCAGAAGCCGGGGTCCGCCACTTATGCCGGGTTCGTATCCGGCATTCTCGCATCGTTCTTCGGCACCGATGCCCTGCATATCCTGGACCTGGCAAAATATCTCGCCATGGGCATGGCGATCGATCTCTGTGCGGCCGTCTTCTCCTACCGCGTCGATCATCCCGTCGCCGGTTTTATCTGCGGCGCGGCGGGCAACCTGGTCAAGATGGTGGTGAACTATGCCGTTCAGCTGCTGTTCGGGATCCAGGCGGCCTTCATCGTTCTCGGCATCGGCGTATCGTCCGCAACCCATCTGGTGTTCGGCGGGATCGGCGGCATCATCGCGGCATTGCTCATCCGTCGGCTGAAATCCGCCGGGGTGATAGCAGAGGATGTCTAGGGAAGGCGGCATAGCCATCGAAGGGCTCTCCTTTGCCTATCCTGCGCTCCATGGACGCGAACCGTCATTCGCCCTGCGGGACATCACCCTTGCAGTTCCGAAAGGCGAGATCGTCGTGCTCTCGGGGCAGTCCGGATCCGGAAAATCCACTCTCCTGCAGTGCATCAACGGCCTTGTGCCGCATACGGTCAGGGGAACGCGGGAAGGGGGCATATCCGTTGCAGGGCTCGATCCGGCGGATGTCGATCCCGCCGACATGTCCGCAACCGTCGGAACGGTGTTTCAGAATCCCGACCACCAGCTCTTTTCCTTCACCGTCGAGGAAGAGGTTGCCTTCGGCCCCGAGCAGGCCGGCTGGGCAGCGGCACGGATCGGCAAGGGGATCCACGAAGCCCTGGAGACCATGCACCTTTTACACCTGCGCCACCGGCCGCTCGACGAACTGTCGTGGGGAGAACGCCAGCGTGTCGCCATCGCCTCGGTGATCGTCACTAGGCCGGACATCCTTCTGCTCGACGAACCGTTTTCGGGCATCGACGGGCAGACCGCCAAAGCGCTTATCAGGACACTGCAGCGCCTCAACCGCGAAAAGGGCATGACGATTGTCCTCTCCGAGCACCGGCTGGATGCCATCTGCCCCCTCCTCAAACGCCTGATCCTGCTCCGGAACGGCACGGTGGCCTACGACGGAAACCCCCGCCGCACGGCTGTACGGGACAGTACCCCGCCTGACGCTCGCACCTGCGCCGAATGGCACCGGCCGATCTCGTCCGCCCCGTACGACGGCGGTGCCGCCGTGCCGTCGGTATCGCTCCGGAGCGTCTCCTACACCTACCCGGGAGCGTCCGTTCCCGCGCTGGACAGGATCAGCCTCGATCTCTTTCCCGGTGAAATCGCCGTGATCGCGGGCGCCAACGGCGCGGGAAAAAGCACCCTGATGCAGCACCTCAACGGCCTGCTCCGTCCGGATGCAGGGGCGGTACACGTCAGGGGACACGACATTGCCACGGCGACGGTCGCCGAGACGGCACGGACGGTCGGCCTTATCGGACAGCATGCGGATTACCAGCTGTTCTGCGAGACGATCCGTGACGAGCTGGCGTTCGGCCCGAGAAACTGCCGCGTTCCCGAGGAGGCGATCAGGCAGCGCATTGCCGATCTCGCCCGCCACCTTGCGTTTCAACACCTCCCCCTAACGGCGCCTCCCCTCTGCCTGTCGACGGGTGAGAAGCAGCGCGTCGCGATCGCTGGAATACTCACGATGGGGACGGAGGTTGTCGCCTTCGACGAGCCGACCCTCGGCCTCGACCCGGCGGTGAAATGCGGCCTTGCCGATCTCTTCGGGATGCTGCGGGACCAGGGAAAAACCATCATCATCGCGACGCATGACCGTGCGTTCACGCACCGCTGCGCGGACCGCGAGATCGTCCTCGATGCCGGGCACCTGGCGTCGGACCGGCGGATCAGGCCCGTGCCACCCCGGGAACAGGCAGCGGAGCATTGCCCATGATCCTTCGGAGCGGCGGAAAGCACCGGCGGAAACAGCGCACCGGCATCCGGTACCTCCCCGGTGACTCGTTCCTGCACCGGCTGGACCCCCGGACGAAACTCGGGCTGCTGGTCGGCACCGGCATCCTCGCCCTTGCGGGCAGTTCCTGGATGCAGATGACGGTCCTTCTGGCAGGCATCACCCTTTTAGCTGCCGTGTCCGGCCTGTTCCGCCCGTTTCTCAGG
>JAAEEQ010000044.1 GCA_013415665.1 Methanomicrobiales archaeon | reverse complement strand
GTGATCGAAAGAACGTTGAAATCTCCGATCCGGTCAACGGCACCCGGACGAAATACATCTTTGTCGATCTGTCCGATCCCGGCTTTCCCTCCAACCCGAGCCTGATCGTGGAGCTCGTCTACGACACAAGAAGCATCGACAACACGATCGCGTCGCTGTTTTCGACCCATGTCGCTATCGCCGCCATTGCCTGCGTGCTCTGCCTCATTCTTGCCGGGACAGGCACGTTATGGATAACCCACCCCATCAGGAAGATCGCCGAGGATACCGACCGGGTGGCACACGGGGATCTCGACCATGGCGTCCGGGTGACCGGAGGGCGGGAATTCGTCCAGCTTGAAACGAGCATCAACGCGATGATCGCCACCCTGCAGGAGATGATCAGAAAACTGCGCCAGTCGGAGGATCGGATCAAGCGCTACAGCGAAGCGCTCGAAGAACTGGTTGCGCAGCGGACGTCCGAACTGCATGAGGCAAATGCCGAGGCGAACCTGTTCCTGGATATCATGGCGCACGATATCAACAATGCCCACACGGCATCGCTCGGTTATACGGAGATGCTGCGCGATCTTGCCGATCCGTCGCTGCGGGACATCGCGAACAAGGCGGTGACGAGCATCCACCACGGCATCAACATCATCGACAATGTCTCGGCGATGCGGTCCCTCGAAGAAAGGGAGACCGTGTTAAAACCGGTGGATCTCGACGCCGTCATCCGCCGGGAGATCGAGTCATTCCCCGACACCGCCATCTCCTACGGCGGCGGCGTCCACTGGGTGCTCGCGGACGAACTGCTGCCGGTGGTGGTATCGAACCTTATCGACAACGGCAGGAAGTTTTCCGGGTCGCGGGGATCGGTGCACATCACGGTGGAGGATGCCGGCGACGAGGTGCTCGTCTCCGTTGAGGATACCGGGCATGGCATCGCCGACAGCCTCAAACCGGAAATTTTCCACCGGTTCGTGCACGGCAAACTCGCGGGTTCTGGCAAAGGGCTCGGCCTGTACATCGCCCGCACGCTTGTCGAACGGTACGGGGGAACGATCCGGGCGGAGGACCGGGTGCCGGGAAGGCAGGACGCGGGCGCGGCGATCAGGTTCACCCTCAAGAAGGCCGGCGGCACGGCGCCACCGGGCCGGGAGCGGGCCGGACCTGAGTGATGGATCATTTTTAATTTGCCTGCCGTAGATACTGTGCCATGGGAGAGCAATTCATCTTCACGAAGTGCCGGACGGTCTGTTATCACTGCGGAGAAGATGTCGACCAGATCATCAAGGTGGTATCGCCACAGGCACAGGTTGTCTGCTCGAACTGTGGCGCGACACGCATATTTACCCCGCGAACCGAAGATCGCGAACGGCACGAGGAGGTATTCACCCATATCGGCGAGCATGAGATCTGGAACCTTGATGCCACCGCAACCTGCAAGAACTGCGGTGTCACCGGGCCGCACGACATGATCGTGGGAAGCCATCACCTCACGACCCGGTGCCGCAACTGCGGATACGCACACTATTACCGGTTCGATCTCGAATATATCGGGCAGTGCCCGATACCCGAATAAATCCTTCCGATCCTTTTTTCCGGCCCGGCCGTGATGCCGGTGCTCCAGGGGTTCCCTGCACCGATACGATCTTTGGGCGGATCGCCCGAAAAAAACTGGGGGGTGAGAGGGGTCAGTCTTCTTCCCGGACCATTTCAATGGCCTTTTTCGGGCATTCGTTGGCGCAGATCCCGCAACCCTTGCAAAAATTGAGATCGATTTCGAGTTCTTCGTCGATGCAGCCGTCCGGACAGTACTGGGCGCACAACCCGCATGCATTGCAGGCCTCCCGGTTGACAACCGGGCGGAACGTACGCCAGGATCCGGTCTTCCCCGATGCTCCCTTGACCGGCCGTGATATCGCCAGTTTCGCACTCATGCTTTCAGCTCCTCGTATGCCTTTTCTGCAGCCTGCACGTTGCGCTCGTCGCCGAATGCCTCCCGTATTGCCAAACGGGCGGATTCAACCGATACCAGCCCCAGTTTTGCCATTGCGCCTACGAGCGGCGTGTTCAGGATGGGGCTGCCGGCAATCACAAGCCCGAGCGAGAGCGCAATCGCCGTCAGGTCGACATAGCTGACCGCATGCCCCTGCATATCGACGGGATGCGGGCTGTTGATCAGCACCGTCCCGCCCGGCTTGATGCCCTGCAGGACATCGACGGTCTCCATCACGCTCGCATCGAGCACGATGACGAGATCGGGGTTCCGTATCTGGCTGTAGATCCGGATGGGCGCATCATCGATGCGGATGAAGGAAACAACGGCGGCTCCGCGCCGTTCCGCTCCATAAAAGGGGCTTGCGGTCGCGTATTTCCCGTCGAGAATCGCAGCGTGGGCGATCATCTTGGCGGCTGTCACACCGCCCTGCCCACCCCGCGAGTGCAGCCTTATCTCGTACATCAGTCACTCACCCCGAACCAGTATTCCCCGCCGGGTATGCGGTTCCGCACGAAACCGGCGATATCGTCATAGGTCACTTCCTGTCCTCCGATACCGGCAATCACGGAATACGGGGCCATCCCCGCCGCCTTCAGTTCGTGGGCGAGAATCCCGCCGGAGCCGAAAGAGTAGTCGCGGTCGATGACGACGACATCCGCATCGCCGAAATCAATTGCCGGGAACGGCCTGAACCACCGGATGCGGGCCGATCCCGCCCGGATTCCCTCGTTTCTGAGGACGTCGGCGGCAACCTCGGCCTCTTTGCCGAGGGTGCCCATGGCAACGATCACGACATCGGCGTCCTCGCACCGGTATTCCTCGACGGGGGCGTACTGCCGCCCGAACCGGCGGGCGAACTCCGCCTCGGTCTCCCGGATCACCCCGACCGAATCCCGCATCGCCCGCTCGATGTCCCAGCGGAACTTGAAGTGCTCCGTGGGCGGGGTCAGCGTGCCGTACCCGCCGGGATTTGCCGTATCGATCGCGTGCGGCACGGTACAGGGGGGCAGGAAGTCCCCGAGTTCCACGGTCTCCATCTGCTGCATGATATGGGTGAGCGTGAAGCCGTCAAGATTGACCATCACCGGCAGCAGGACATCATCGTGTTCGGCGATCCGGAATGCCATCAGCGTTGCATCGTAGGCTTCCTGCACCGATCCCACGTACACCTGCAGCCACCCGGTGTCCCGCATGGAGAGGGAATCCGAATGCTCCGCCCAGATATTCCAGCCGGGCCCGAGCGCCCGGTTTGCATTCGCCATCACGATGGGGAGGCGTGCTCCCGCCGCCCAGTGCAGCATCTCGCACATGTAGACAAGGCCGTGCGAGCTGGTGGCGGTAAATGCCCGCACCCCCGTCGCGGCTGCGCCGATGCAGGCGGCCATCGAGGAATGCTCGCTTTCCACGGGGATATACCGGGCTTCCATCTCGCCGGATTCGACGAAGTTGGCGATCTGTTCGACAATCTCCGTCTGCGGCGTGATCGGGTAGGCGGCAACGACGACGGGCCTGGCATCCTTCACGGCGGTGGCAACCGCCTTGTTGCCGGTCGCGACCATCAGCATACGCCCTCGACCTCCCGGGCGATCCGCGCAAGATTGTCCCGCACCGACTGCTGGACGTAATCGATGGTTGCGGCATCGATGCCCTTGAACCGCCCCTGCCGGGTCAGGTATTCACCGACCGGAAGCGGTTTTGCGAGCGCTCCTTTCGAGGCGCCCGTTACCGAGAGTTTCCCGTACTCACGCTCGTACAGCACCCACATGCCGGTTTTCACGGCAAGCTTGCCCATCTCGATGGTGGCCTCGGACGGGTAGCGCCAGCCCGGAGGACACGGTGCCAGAATATGGATGAAGGTCGGCCCCCGGATGGCAAGCGCTTTCTGCACTTTTTTATAGAGGTCGAGCGGATAGGCGCTGCATGCCGTCGCCATGTACGGCAGGTTATGGGCCTGGACGATCCGGTCGAGATCCTTTTTGGCATCCCGCTTCCCCTCGGGAGTGGTGGTTGTCTTCGCCCCGAGGGGGGTGCTGCCGGACCGCTGCATCCCGGTGTTGCTGTAGGCCTCGTTGTCGTAGCAGATGTAGAGAAAATCGGTTCCCCGCTCCAGCGCCCCGGAAAGGGCCTGAATGCCGATATCCACCGTCCCGCCGTCACCTGCGTAGCAGATGACGTTCGTCTTCTTCCCCACGCTGCGGAACGCCGCACTCATCCCCGATGCAACGGCCGCCGCTGACGCAAACGCCACATTATAGACCGGGATATTCATCGCCGTGTTCGGGTAGATCCCCTGAATCACGCTCGTGCAGCACGCGGGCACGACCAGCACGCTGTCGGGCCCCGCCGCCTTCAGGATATACCGCAGAACGAGGGATGAACTGCAGCCGGCACAGGCGGATGTGCACCGCAGGATATATTCCTCTTTCGGGATTTCGGCCATTGATAACCTCAGTACCTGTCTGTCATCATCGATAATGATGGTTTGGTCAAGGATTTGTAGTGGTTATCATTATGGATTATCACTACATAACCCTTATATACTCAGGTATCGTTGTTTCGTCTGGAATAGCTATGACCGAGAAAGAAACCGCGAGTGAACAGAACGCCCCCGATACAACAACTCCGGGCGTTGCGTCGCAACCGGTGGAGGCGCCGTCCGGACAGCCGGCTGCCCCGCAGGAGCCGGCAACGCCGCCGAAGCCGGAGCCCAAACCCGAAGCGCCGCCTGCACCCGTGCCCCCCCCTCCCCAGATTATCCGCGAGCGTGTCGTCGAGGTGCGGCAGGAGAAAGGCGGCATCAGCAGGCTCAAGATCGCGCTGGCGCTCATCGCGCTGCTGGCGGCAGTCGCCATCGTCGGCATGCTCACCCTCACCGTGCAGATCCAGAACCCGGACCCGGGCAATGCCTATCCCTACACAACGACCTACGATGTGCATTTTCCGCTCGCGCAGCCGGTGACCATCGGCTCCACCAAAATGATTGCGCTGACGGCTGAAGACGAGATGATCATCCAGATCGACCAGAACCCGGGACAGAAGATCGTCGTCGGCGAGGAGCGTAAGATCTCCGAACGAAAAGCCGTCATCACTGTCTTCGGCGCACGGATTCTCCAGACCAATTTCCAGATCTACCTGCGGTACCTCGGGATGGACGGCAACAAGGCCCGGTTCTACCTGACCGTGAAAAGGTCAAACGATGTCCCGCAGTTCATCATCGACCGGCTCCTGCCGCCCGAAATCGACGCCCGGCCGGCATAAGGACGCCATTACTTTTTTGCGGACGGAGAGTTCGTCCCGAAGAGCACTGCAGTACCGACGGCTCCGCGGATCGGTTGCGAGCGGCGCAAAGTGCAGGCCGCAGTCCACGTCCCAGAGCACGAGGCCGTCGGCCGGTGCTGCCCTGATGCGCTCCCCGGCGGGCGTTTCCAGCAGCGCATCCACCTCCGCCGGTGTAAGCCGCCCTTCCCCCGCCGCCCAGAGGGCGGTTGCCATGCAGCGCACCATATTCCAGAGAAAGCTCTCCCCGACGACTTCATAGACGATGCCGCCCGTGGTGGCGGTGATGCGGGAGGAGAGGATCCGCCGCAGCGGATTCTTGTCCTCCACGCGGGCAAAACGGGAAAAATCGTGCTCGCCCACGAAACGGCCGGCTGCCTCCTGCATCAGCCCGGCATCGAGGGCCCGTTCCGGGAAAAAATAGCGGTACGTCCTCGTGCGGGCATCATACCGCGGGCGGAAACGTTCCGGCACCTCCGCCCAGCCGGTGCACCAGCAGTCCTCCGGCAGGACGAGGTTTAAGGCGGCGACGGCCCGGTCCGGCTCGCCCGTTGAGAATGCCGCAACCTGGCCCCGGGAATGCACGCCGCGGTCGGTCCTGCCGGCAAAAGAGAAATTCGCCTCCCGCCAGTCATCAAAGAGCTTCAGGGTCCGGCAGGCGGCTACAAATTCCCCCTCGACCGTCCGCCGGTCGGGCTGCATCTGGGAGCCGTAAAAACGGTCCCCGAAATAGGCAACACGCACGGCAAGCCGCTTCATAGCCGCACACGGGTTTTTATCCGGCGCACCGCCCCTTTGAGCGACTGGCGCGTGTAGGTCCGGAGCGGCGTCATGTGCCCTTCAGCCCGCGTCTTTCCCGCCCGGATCGCCGCAAGGATCGACGCCGCATCCGGCCCGTCGGTATCGACCAGTGTCCGGCCGAATCCCACGTATCGTCCGTTGTGGGCATCGCTTCCGCCGACACAGGGTTTGTCCGCCCGGTACGCCTCGCGGGCGGCACGGCGGTTCGCCGAACCCGTGATATACCTGCTGTTGAACGACTCGACGGCATCGACAAGCGAGATGGCGGAGGTGACCTTCAGGGCAACGCCGTGGCGCCACTGGTGGTACGGGTGGGGGAGGATGAGGACACCGCCCATCCCGCGGGCAACCGCCACCGTCTGGACGAAGTCCATGCCCGGGGGGATGGGATCGGTCACCCCGAGGACGATGAGGTGCCCCTGCCGCGTGGACACCTCGACGCCGGGGATGACCGTCACCGGGCCGGCGAGGGAGAGGGCGTAGCGTGCGCCCTCCACGGTATCGTGATCCGTGATCGCCACGGCATCAAGGCCGACCCTCGCCGCCTGCGCGAGTACTTCTTCGACCGTACTCTCGCCGTCTTTGGAGAAGGACGTGTGGATATGCAGGTCGCACGTACGCATCGGATCATATCATTTTTCACCTCTCCAATATTAATGAGAGCCTATGCGGCTGCTGCTCCCGACCGGCTCGATTACCCGCACGATCGTCGAAGAGGCCGCCCGCGGGCTGGATGCCGAGGTCGTTGTAACAGGGGAGATTGCAGCGTTTCTCAGGCCCTCGCAGCTGCGGTCGCTGCTCGACGGCGGGGACTACGACATGGCGATCATTTCGGGCATGTGCACGGCATCCTTTGCGGACGTGGAGGAAGCGACCGGCGTTCCCATCTATCTCGGGCCCCGGCATGCCGCGGATCTGCCGCTCATCCTGCCCCTCCTCGGAAGCATCACCCTCTCCCGCACCGTACCCGCCGACAGTTTCGTCACTGCCGAACGGGAAAAAGAGGCCTATGCCAGGCTCGGGAAGCGTGAAGAGGCGGCAGCCTGCGATTTTATGATCCGGGGCACCAAGATCGGCGGCAAGTCGAGGATCAAGGTCCTTGCCGAGATCATGGATGCGCACCGGCACCCCGATCTCCGCACTGCGGTCGCCGCATTTTTTGCTGCCGGGGCTGACATCGTCGATCTCGGGTTCGGGTTCGACGCAACGCCCGCCGATGTCCGCCGGTGTTTCGAAAGCTGCGGGGATCTTTCAGGGCCCCTCGCCGTCGATACCCAGGACCCCGACCTGATCCGTGCGGCCCTTTTCCGTACCGACTGCGTGCTCTCGCTCCACGAGGAGAATATTCCCCTCGTGGGCCGGGATGTGGCACGGGCGGGTGCCGCCGCCGTCGTGGTCCCGAAACAACGGACCCTTGGCGAGAACATCGCAGCGGCGCTTGACGCCGGCGTCTCCCGCATCATCGCCGACCCCCTCCTGCAGCCCCTCGGGTCGGGGTTTGTCGCGTCCCTTGCCGCCTTTGCCCCTGCCGGCCACCCGCTCTTCTTCGGGGCGGGCAACGTTGTCGAACTGCTCGACGCCGATTCCCCGGGCGCCAACGCCCTGCTCGCGGGCATTGCGCTTGAAACCGGTGCCGCCGTCATCTTCACCAGCGAGCACTCCGACAAGACCGCGGGGTCCGTCCGCGAGATGCGCCGGGCCACCGAGATGATGGCCCTTGCCCGCGACCGCCCGTACCCGAAGGATCTCGGGATCGACCTTCTCGTCCTGAAGGAAAAAAGGCGCCGCCGCGAACCCCCGCTTTCGTACCGCGAGGCCGTCGCGGCGGGCCCGGCGCCTGCACGGATCCGCTGCGACCCGAAGGGGAACTTCAGGATCGGCGTCGAGGACGGCATGATCGTCGCCGTCCACAACGGCACCGCCTTTACCGGCACCCGGTGGGAGGACGTCTTTTCAAGCCTGCTGCAGGCAGACCGGGTCAGCCTGCTGGACCATGCGGCATACCTTGGAAAAGAGCTCTACAAGGCGGAGTGCGCGATCCGGTTCGGCCGGAGCTTCGAACAGGACGGCCCCCTCTGAGGGCCGGATCTGTCCCGGAGTAAAGCATTATGTGGATCGGTCGGCAACATGATTGGGAGTACCTCATGAAAATGCCGGGAATTTCGCGGGAGCTGCTGAATCTCCTTTTATCTATCGGCAAAAGCCAGCACCCGCTGGAGTTTCTCGCGATCCTCGAGGAACGCGACAACGTTCTTGCAGAGCTCGACCTCGTACCGGGAACCGTGAGCGGCGCGGAGAGCGCATCGTTTTCGCTGGATATGCTCCCGCTCGGGACACGGATCGCGGGCAGCGCCCACTCGCACCCGAACGGCGTGCTCGAGCCTTCAACGGCGGATCTGAGGTTTTTCCCGTCCGTCGGCCGGTACCACATCATTGTCGGCCCGCCCTACGGCCCGCGTGACTGGCGCTGCTTTACGGCAGGCGGATCGCCCTGCACGCTGGAGGTGATCGGATAGCGAGAGTGGTGGCGACCGGGACATTCGATATCCTGCACCCCGGCCATGTCTATTACCTCGAGCAGTCGCGCCTGCTGGGCGACGAACTGCACGTGATCGTCGCACGGGACGAGAACGTGCGGCACAAGCCCCGCCCGGTCATCCCCGAAGAGCAGCGCCTCGCCATGGTCGCCGCCTTAAAAACCGTCGACGCGGTGCACCTCGGTGACCGCGAGGACATGTTCAGGCCGATCGCCGCCATTGACCCCGATATCATCACGCTCGGGTTCAACCAGCATTTCTCCGAGGAACGGCTGGAGCAGGAGCTCGCCGCCCGCGGCCTCCGGGCACGCGTCGTGCGCATCGGGCCGTGCCCCGACGGCGAGCTCTGCAGTTCACGCCGGATCATGGAGCGGATCGTCAGGACCCGCTGCCCGGACCAGGGCGGCAGGTAACGATCCATCGCAACCTATATCACCGGTCCCCCCCTGCTGATCTTTCGATCAGGAGGAGGCATTGGTGAAAACGGACGCAGCACTCGATGAAGAGATCATGCGGCTGTGTGGCGCCGCCCAAAACCGCGGCGCAGTGGCGCAGCCCCTGTATGCCCGGGATGTCGTCGTCGCAACCTGGGTGCGGTTCAAATGCCGGTACGGCTGCAAGGGATACGGCAAGCACCTCAGCTGTCCGCCCTACGCACCGGCACCGGACGAGACACGGGCAATGCTGAGGGAATACCGGGCGGGCGTCCTGCTCCGGTTCGACGGCGATCCCGCCCATCCGGTTATCAGCCCGGACGATCTGCCCCTCGATTTTCACCCCTTTTTCGGGGAGATGATCCGCTGGATCAATACGACCGTGCACGATCTCGAAAAGATGGCATTCTATAACGGATGGTACCGTGCGTTCGGCTTCGGGGCGTATCCCTGCATCTTCTGCCATCCCTGTGTCGCCGAGGAGCGTGAGGGGCCGGTGGACGAGAGCATGCGGCGGTTCTGCCGGCACCAGGATCTGCTGCGCCCGAGCATGGAAGCCGCCGGCATCGACGTCTTTGCAACCGCACGGCACGCCGGGTGGGATATCCGGCCGATACCCTGCCGCGATATGGAGTACGGCAAAATCATGCACGGCGACATCAGGTCGGTAGCGCTGGTGCTGGTGGACTAGAAGGGGAGGTGAAATCCAGTATCTTCTTTGCAGAGTATCGCCAACGGCACTGTACTGAGGGGACGTCCATTGGCGCCGGCAACAG
Organism: Methanomicrobiales archaeon; assembly: GCA_013415665.1. Lineage (GTDB taxonomy): Archaea > Halobacteriota > Methanomicrobia > Methanomicrobiales > Methanomicrobiaceae > LKUD01. The sequence goes on along the minus strand of JAAEEQ010000044.1, from coordinate 3,437 downwards.
GAGACTATGAAGAAGTGATCTGCCGCCACTGCGAGGGGGCGGGGTGCGTGTACTGCGACAAGAAGGGAAAAGTGCTCGTGAAGGCTCCTGCACGGCCCTGCAGCCATTGCGGGGGCGAATGCTGCATTTACTGCGGCTTCACCGGGTGGGACGGGGTGAAGGGAAAATACGACTGAGCGGCCCTGCCCTTACCGTGAGCCGAGGTGCTTCCAGTAGGTGTTGCGCTCAAGGGCGACCCAGAATTCCTTCAACAGAGCCTCAGCGGTATCGGTTTGCGGGTAATGCGCATGCACGACTGCCCAGTACCGGGGAGAGTGGTTGGCCTCGATCAGGTGCGCCAGTTCGTGCACGACGATATACTCCCGCAGGTGATCCGGCAGCGCGATCAGGCGGAGGTTGGCATTGATCGTGCCCCGTGACGAACAGCTCGCCCAGCGGGTGCGCTGCATCCGTATCGTCAGGCGTGGCGGGGAAACGCCCATCTCCCCGGAACGGCGCTCGATGCGCCCCTCCAGGTCCCTGGCAAGCCATGTTTTCAACGCCGCCTTGAGAGCGCCCGGCGTGGTGTACCGCACCTCTCCTGCGGCCTCGTCGACCCCGGTCGTCTCGTGGTGGACGCAGTGAAAATGCCGGCCGAAGAGGAGAAAATAGTCCTCGGATCCCGCATGGGCATCCGCAACCGCCCGGATGCGTGCCTGGTGCCGCGAAATCCACGCAGCATGCCGTTCCAGCACGGGCCCGATGGCGCATCCGGGCGGTGCGGTGATGCGGACAGTGGCGTCGGGAAGGACGCGGATGCTCACCCGGCGCACCGCCTTTCTCACGACCTCGATGCCGGGAGGAATCCCCGTCTCCGTTACGGCGATCCCCCCATCCGTTCGTCGGGCAGGTCCTGCGCCTTCCGCCAGGGCGCCTGAATCGCGTACTGTTTTAAAAGCACTTCCCGCACCCATCTTCTCCTGCTGATTCTTTTTACCGGGCGGATCATAAATAGCTCCCTTCGCGCCACCCGTGCCCGTGCATATAAATAGCTCCACGCCAGAAATTCACCTGCGGAGGATAGGGAATGCAGTTTCGGGAAATCCGGGCGGAAAATTTCAGGAGCTTCGATGAGCTCCGGATGGAGCTGGGCGGATTCAATGTACTCATCGGCCCGAATGCGGCCGGGAAGTCCAATTTTCTCGCCATTATCAGCAGGGCGGCGTCGAATACCTGCGGAACCTCAGCCTTGGGAAGAGCAGGAACCATGCCATCTCCTGCGTCATCGGTGCGGAGGACCGGCCGCTGCTCCTCCAGTTCTGCGAGGAGGACCATGCCCGGATCGTCGCCCGGTGCACCCGGATTGCGTACCGGCTTGCCGTGCGGTTCCCCGACAACCGGGGCGGCTATGCCGTCGATGAGGAGCGGCTGACGGCGTCCTGCTCCTTTGCCCGGGCAGGCGCTGACGGGGGGGAGACAGGCCTCGGCACCGGCACCATTGCGCTCGAGCGCAGCGGCGGCATGATCCGCGCTGCAATCGTCCCGGAAACGGTCAGGGTGCTCTTCCGCCTCCCCTGCTACGAAGAGCCGCTCGGCGAGCAGCGGTCACTGCTCGAAAACCCCACCCTCTTTCCCCTCCTCTCCCCGATCATCTACGGGACGGCGGATTTCTTTCGCAGCGTCGCGCTGTACGACTTCGACCCGAAACTGGCCAAGCGGGCGGCACCGATCGCCGGGCGGGCGGAGCTCGAGCCCGACGCGGGCAACCTGGCGATCGTGCTCCGCCGGATCCTTGCCGATCCCGGGAAAAAACAGATGCTGGCAGCGTTCACTGCCGAACTCCTGCCCTTTGTCGAAGCGTTCGGGGTAGGGGAGGCGGACCGGGCCCTGGTCACCACCGTCCGGGAAACCTATACCGGCACGGCCCTGATCCCGGCATCCCTCGTCTCTGACGGCACCATCAACGTGACCGCCCTCATCGTCGCCCTGTACTTCGGGGAAAAACCGGTCATCGTGCTCGAGGAACCGGAACGGAACATCCACCCCTTCCTCATCTCCAAGATCATCGACATGATGCATGAAGTCCCGGAGCGGTTCGGGACACAGCTGATGGTGACGACCCATAACCCGGAGTTCGTCAAATACGCAGGGATGGAACACCTCTTTTTGATTTCGCGCGACGAACACGGATTCTCCCGCATCAGCCGGCCGTCGGAAAAGGAGGAGCTACAGGCTTTTCTTGCGACCATGGGCATCGAGGAGCTCTATGTCCAGAACCTGCTCTGATGCCTATGCACCGTGCGCTCCTGTACCTGCTGCTTGAAGGGAACGACGACGAGCGGTTTTTCTCCTCGGTCGTCAATCCCGTGCTCGCGGACGAAGGGTACCGCATTAAAATCTGGAAATACGCCCGTGAAAAACGGATACGGACCGAGAAGTTCGTGCAGGCGATCCGGGCGGACGATGCCGATTACCTCTATGTCCGCGACATCGATACCGCGCCCTCGGTTGCGGCGAAGAAACGTGAGATCCGGTCGTGGTACCACCACGCGGTCGCCCCGGGAAGGATCGTCATCGTCGTGACGGAGATCGAGAGCTGGTACCTTGCAGGCCTTGCCGACGAGGGGCTGCGCCACCTTTCCCTCACCACGCCCCCCGCCACGACGGATTTTGTCACGAAGGAAGAGTTCAACATGATGATCCCTTCCGGCAGTTCGCGGATCCACTTCATGCGGGACCTGCTCGCCCGGTACGACATGAGCGTCGCCATGGAGAGAAACCGGTCGTTTTCGTACTTCATGCAGCGGTTCGCCCCGCGGTGGGTGGCACGGCATCAGGGACGCTGAAGGGCGTGCCGGCCCGCCACCCGGAGGAGGCGGCTGCCGTACTTCCCGAGAAACGCCCCGGCGATGGAGGTTGCCAGCACCAGCGCCGCCACGGTCCCGGAGACGACCGCGGAGCCGAAGAGGGCGGCAAGCGCGATAGAGAACTCCCCCCGTGCGGCGGTGTGGGACCAGATCTCCACGCCGGCACGGGGCGTCCCGTGGATTGCCTTCCCGATGAGCACGCCGGAGATGAGTTTACTCGCGACCGCGAGCATGGCGAGCGCCGCAAGCGCCGGAAGGGGCGGCGTGCCGGTAAAGTCGACCGTGACCCCGAAAAAGACAAAGACGAGGATTAAAAAGACATCGCGGAACGGCCGGATGTGGGCCTCGAGGATATCGGGGACGGTCTGCGAGAGCGCCGAGCCGAGGACGATTGCCAGCAGCGTCTCGGGGATGCCGGCGACTTCGCCGATGCAGGCGAGCACGACGACGGACGAAAAGGCAAACACGATCGGAATTTCATCCTCCCGCGAGAGCAGGGCTTTCAAGGGGTCCTGCAGGGCGTGCACGACAAGGAAGCAGACCGCAACCGCGGCGCCGCTGGTGGCAATCAGCGTCACCGCCTCTCTTCCC
>JAAEEQ010000154.1 GCA_013415665.1 Methanomicrobiales archaeon | reverse complement strand
CGGCAGGGCTCCCCGCATTCGGGACAGATCGTGCCCGTAATCCCCTCCTCGCGGGCACGGAGCGGCAGCTCCTCGCCGAGGTTGAGGAGCGCATACCGGGTTGCCGGATGGCGGTAACTGTAGTCATTGAGCATCCGGCGGACATCGGCACGCAGCGCATTATGCGAGTACGGGCATCCCTGTTCGAGGGCGATGGGAACATGCAGCCGGGCGTAGAGGGCGACTTCCCGTTCGGGGATGACCTGGAACGGCCGTATCCGGGGTATCAGCCCTTCGACGAGGCTCCGGGGGCGGACGAGGCGATCCGCATCCCCGCGGAGCACATTCATCAGCACCGACTGCGCCTCGTCGTCGAGGTTGAAGCCGAGTGCAATTTTCGTGATCCCTTCCTCCCGTGCAATGCGGTTGATAAGCGAACGGCGCAGCACACCGCAGTACGAACAGGAAAGACGGTCGCCGTGCCGTTTTACGATCGCGTCGAGCGTCGTTTCGTACTCCTCGAGGAACGAGGCCGTGCGGCATTCGACGCCCATCGAGGCGGCGATGCGCTGCACCTCCCCGGGATTCCGGTATCCGCTGATCCCTTCGTCGATGGTGATCGCGGATATCGTCAGGTCCCGCCGCTCTGAAAAGTGGGTTACGAGAAAATAGAGGAGTGCGGTGCTGTCCTTGCCGCCGCTCAGGGCGACGGCGATATGGTCCCCGCTTGCAATCCAGCGGTGTTTCCGTATGGTTTTTTTCGCCCGCCCCTCGACGTCCGCGACGAAGTGCTGCCTGCACAGGTGCCTGCCCGAGTAGCGCTGAAAGATGATGGCGTCCCGGTTGCACTTGCTGCATTTCATTGTGCGGTTCCGATCAAACTTATATCATCCCCCCTGATAAAATGTGTAGAGACATGCCGATTTCTGCGGATCGGGTGCGCACACTCCATCCTTATGACATAAAAATCCTCTTTACGCTCGAACGCCTGATGCGCCGCTACCTGTGGGTGCCGCTGGATACGCTGCGGCAGGCAATGCGCTTCTCCGAGTCGGATCTGACCTTCCGGCTCGGCAGGCTGATGGAGGCGGACCTCGTCAAAAGCAGCTCGGTGCCCTATCCCGGGTACCAGCTTGTTTTTTCGGGATTCGACACCCTTGCCCTCATCACCCTCACCCGCAAGGGATCGGTGACGGCACTCGGTGCGCTCATCGGCGAGGGCAAGGAGGCACTCGTCTACGAAGGGCTCGGGTTCGGGACGGTGGCGCTGAAATTCCATCGCGTCGGGCAGCGGTCGTTTCAGACGGCACGCAGGAACCGTGCCTACATGCCCGAAACCGGGCACTGCCCGTGGATTTTTGCATCGAGCAATTCCGCCCGCCGGGAGTACGAGGCGCTCGTCGCCCTGTACCCGTCGGTGCAGGTTCCCGCCCCCATCGACCAGAACCGCAACGTCGTCGTGATGTCCTTTATCGCGGGGGCGACACTGAACCGGTGCATCCTCGAAGAGCCGGGCGAGGTGCTTTCCCGCATTCTCGACAATTATGCCGCCGCCTACCGCCTCGGGTTCATCCACGGCGATCTCTCGGAATACAATGTCATGGCGGACGGCGAGGATGTGGTGATCATCGACTGGCCGCAGTGGGTGGAGCCCGACCACCCGAACGCGGACGAGATACTCCGCCGGGACATCGACAACGTCGTCCAGTATTTCCGGAAAAAATACGATATCTGCTATCCTGCGGAGGAGGCATACGCGCTGGTGGTCGGATGAAGATCTTTGGCATCGATGTGATCCGGGGCTCGGTCCGCTCGCGATCGCAACGCCCCTCGTTTGCCCTTATAACGTTCGAAGACGGCGTTATCACGTCAGAATCCGAAGTTTCCCTGTTCAGGCTCCACCGCCGCCTTGCCGCCGAGGAACCCGACATTCTGGCGGTGGACAGCCTCCAGGAGGTGGCGGCCGGCCAGTCAGAGCTCTTCGACTTCATCCAGGACCTCCCGCCGGCAACCCGCCTCGTTCAGGTGACCGGCGGCGAGCGAAAAGAGACGCTCCAGAAGGTTGCGGCCCGGTTCAACCTGAGCGTCGCCAAAACGGATCCCTACGCGGAGGCGCGTGCCATTGCCCTGATTGCCGCGTCGGGCGGCGGATCGGAAGTGATCGCGTTCGAGAACAGCTGCGACATCATCGTCTCCCGCCGGCGGTCAATCGGGAAGGGGGGCTGGAGCCAGAACCGCTATACCAGAAAAATCCACGGGGCGGTTCTGGGGAGAGGGAGGGAGGTCGAGGCATCACTCTCGTCCGCGGGGCTGAAATTCGAAAAAAAAGAGTATCCTGCATTCGGGGGTGCATCGCGGGTCCAGTTTAAGGTGTTTGCATCGCGGGACATGGTGCCCGTGCGGGCGCTGCGGGGATCGGACGTGCAGGTGCGGGTCGTCGGGCGCCGCCTGGATCGTATCAGGTTCAAGCCGCTCTCGGGCAAACAGCGGTACGTGATTGCGGGAATCGATCCGGGGACGACGATCGGCATTGCTGCCGTTGATCTCGACGGGAACCTCGTGCACCTGATCAGTTCGCGGCAGATGACCATGTCGGACGTGATCGAGGAGCTCTACCGCGTGGGCAAGCCGCTGATCGTCGCCTCCGATGTCCGCCAGATGCCGTTTTCCGTTGAAAAGATCCGCCGCGCCTTCAATGCCGTCGCCTACACGCCCCGCCAGGACCGGACGGTCGAGGAGAAATGGGATCTCACGAAGGCCTTCGCCACATCCAACGATCACGAGCGCGATGCCCTTGCTGCAGCGCTGGATGCCTTCCGGCAGTACAAGAACAAGTTCTCCAATATTGCAAAGCGGGTGCCTCCGGGTGTCGATCTCGATGAAATTCGTGCGGCTGTCGTCCGCGGGAAATCCATCGAACCGGCGCTCGCCGAGCTCGCGGCGGAAGCCGCCCCTCCCCCGCGGGCCGAACCTGCCGTAGAGGCGCCGCCCTCGCCGGTTGACGAACGGCTCCTTGACCTGGACGGGCAGGTTAAACGCCTCCGGGGGTACCTGCAGGAGCTCACCGCGGAAGGCAACCGGCAGCGTGCGGAGATCGAGCGTTTGCAGCGG
>JAAEEQ010000153.1 GCA_013415665.1 Methanomicrobiales archaeon | reverse complement strand
TCCACGCTTGCGTCCGCAGGCTACGAGGTGAGCGCGGGGGTACTGAACCACGGCGACCAGGACTTCGATACGGCGGCCTCGATGGAGATCGATCTCGTCTCCGCACCCCCGTTCAGCGCCATCGGGCCCGCCGAAAAAGCGGAGCTCTACCGGCTCTGCGGCGAGGCCGACGTCATCGTGCTGGTGGCCGTCAACGTGGGCCCGGGCAACTGCGCAAATATCGAGGCAGCCGCATCCTTTCTCGGCAAAAAGCCCGTCCTGTTCTTTAATCCCGATAAAAACCTGAAAAAGCTCGACCACACGGACGGAAAGGCCACGTCCCTGTACGATGCCATCGTCGCCCGGGCCCCGGAAGTTGCGGATATCGACGGACTCTTCGAAGAGCTGGAGCGGGCCTGTGGAATGCGGGAATAGAACCCTGCCGCGGGACGGTCATCCGCCAGGGTTCCTTCACCCGGATTCAAGAGGGGCGATCTCGTCCCAGAACCCAGACAGGGCCCCGAACACCGCTTGGTGCAGCTCTGCAACCCGTTCCGGGCCCGCACTGCCGCCGTCCGCCTCATAGAGAACCCGGTTGAGCTCCACCTGCACCCACGGGATCCGGTGCCTGCGGAAATGGTACCGCGAGATGAATCCGCCGGAAAACGGGTTGTTGAAGGCGACGCTGCCGTCGCCGAAGGCTTCCGCGAACCGGTTCCGGAGGATTTCCATCCATTCGGGCGGGCAGGTTACGGGCGGCTTGCCGGCGATCGGCCGGGCCTGCCGGTCGCCACCGTTCGAAAGGCAGACGAGCGGCCGTTCCTTTCCCGGTTCTTTATTCGTGGGCGGGTTTTCGGGGAGCATGCTGTGGCAGTCGAACGCGATCCTGACAGTGCCTGATTCGAGAGCGTGGTTCACCCGGATATGGAAGGGAAAAAAGTAGCGGAGGAGGAGCTCGACGATCAGGGGTTCGTCGGGAAAAGCGCCGTCACGGTACACCGGGATTTTGTCTACGGTCATGGATTTGATCACCCCGTCGGGATAGGCGGGCGGGAGGTGCAGCGGGGAGCGGTTCACGTCGACGGCGGTGCGGGCGATATGCGCCGCGACGCATGCCGCCACCCGGTCCGTAAAACAGAAAATATCCCGTGTGCGGGGATCGCTGTAGTACGCCACCTGCTCTTTCGAAAGCGCGATGCGGTCGTGCAGGAGCATAGGGATGCCGGTTCCGCCATGGGGGATAGTGATAAGGAACGGGTAACGCTTCACCCGGATCAGCGCTCCCGGTCATTCATGGCGATCATGGCGTCTCCTTCATGTTCAAAAGTCCCTCTTTTCACCTATTCAGGCGTTTCGCGGGATATTCTCCTCTCTTCTGCACATTACTGCCCATCCGGCATAATGGTTGGGTTTCGTCAGCGGAGCAGTTTCTTTCCCATCGCAACCAGCTGTTTTGCGTTCAGGGCGAAATGGAGGATCACGAACACCCCGAAGACAACGCCGCTCCGGTCATGGATCAGGGTTATCCGGGACATGGGGACCACCATGCCGGAAAATCCCGATAGTGCCAGAAATTCCGGCATCTTGAGCATGCCGGTGATAAACACGAGCAGGAAGGTGACAATCATGCCGCTGTCGATCCCGAACCTGAGCGTATTCCTTTGCATCGTATCACCTGACAGGAAATCAGGCACCGGCTATTTGTAGCTGTCGAAAAGCAGCGGATCCCTCCGGCACCGGCACAATGCCGGAGAGTATGGATGCGGTGTCAGGCAAAATCGAGATACGAGACGGCATGCCGGCCGACCATCTCGAGCAGGTCGAGCGGGCACCCGTCCCAGTCCTCCTCCATCCAGACCGAGAGGCCGGGTATGCCGGCCCCGGGAACGCGGGAGATGCCGGAGAACTGCCGCACCGAGCCGTCGCGGTTCGACGCAAGAACGCGGATGCTGTCGTCCTCCTGGTCGACGACGGCAGCGGCGGCCCCCTCGGCCCCAAACGGCGATATCGTCCGCGGAATTCCCGTTTCCCCGTTTCCTGCAGGTTCTCCGGTTTCGGGAGCGATCGCGTAGAGCCTGGCACCGGGATTGACATCGAAGACGTAATCGCCCAGGGCCGTATTGTAATACCCCGAATGGGCGGTTCCCGTTTCGACGGAGCTGTAGATATCGAGGATCTGCCGTCCGGGGTTGCGGATCCCGAGCACCCGGACGAGATCGGCAACAAAGCGGGGCTTGTCGATCGGCTCGGCCTGCGATACGGCCTTTCTCCCGGACCAGCCGCCGCCGCCCGTGGCGACGATGATCCGGTCCCCGAAGTCGTAGGTACGATCCCCGCATGCTTCGAGGGCAGACCGGAGAAAGAGTGCCGAATAAGCAAGCACGACCACCGCCCCGCTCGCCTCCGCCTCGTCAAGCACCCGCAAAAACCGGGCGTCGTCCTGCCGGAAACCCGGCAGCAGTGCCGGCTGGCAGGACCGGTCCCGGTCAGGGCGGTAGAGATAGAAGACGTTTGCGCAGCGATCGAGGCCTGCATGGATCGGCTCGATGGCGTACATCGTTGCCTGCCTCCCGTCCACACGAATGCCGCGGGAAAATGATTCCAGGGAGCCGGGATCAGGCGTCATGAAGAACAGGACATCGTGATCGGGGATTTTTTCGTACGCCGCAAGAAAGGCCTGCCTGATGCAGCCGCGATCCTGCGGGGTGGCGAGCCGGAAACTCGGGTTGCCGCTGGTCGAGCTTGACACCAGCCACCGCCCGTACCGCCACGGGTGGGCCATCTCGCGGTACCGCCCGCCCGTACGCTTGAACAGGCCGGAAGGGAGCGAGGGCAGCGCTGCATAATCGCCTGCATCGATCAGGTCGTACAGATCGCCCAGAACGAATCCTTTCGACCGGCAGGCCTCCCGGTACGGCCGGCACCAGCCGAACTGTCGGGTGACGGCGGTGGCAAGGGCTTCGCAGCCGTCATCCGGCGCTGCTGCCGGAGCCCCGGCCGGACGTTGTGCAGCGTCCATCGTCACACACCGAACAGGAGGATCCGCAGCAGGACCAGCGGGATAAGCACGAGGGTAGCGATGCACCCGCATGCGGCCACCCCGATGCCGATTTTCACCAGAAGGC
>JAAEEQ010000043.1 GCA_013415665.1 Methanomicrobiales archaeon | reverse complement strand
CGATGTCCCGCCCGAGCAGGACGAATGCCGCACCGAGTGCCGTCAGCATCCAGGTCATCAGCCCGGCAAGCAGGGCCTGTGACACGGGAGGGAGCCCGGCAAAGATACCAATCAGGGTTGTTCAGGAAACAGGGATCCCCGTACTGAGGGAGGCGGGCGGGCACCCGGAGACATTATGGAACGTCACCATGTCCCCGGGAAGCCTGCCGCCGAGCTCGTGAATGCGATGCACGAGGGCTTCGAAATGGTTCCTGTCTTCTATGCGGGCTGTCTCGGCGACTTCCGTGATCGTTTCCCCGTCAAGGCCAATGAGGTTGGCCCGCAGAATGGTGCAGGAGGAGAAAGTGGTCGGTTCGGCCGCCGCGTTTTTTACGGGCAGCCCGATGAGGTGGTCGACATCGACGCCGGCACCCTCTACGACGTTTCGGGTTACTTTTGCGATACGATTCACCCGGGGATTATTATTCACATATGACTATAAAAATACCAGTGAGTACGGCCCCCGGGGGCGTAAAAAGGACGGGACGCGGAAGGCCCGCTGCCGTAAAAGCTCGTAAAAACCGGAAATACGAGGCCGGGGCCGAGATTCGAACCCGGGTCGGGGGAACCACAATCCCCTAGGATAACCAACTACCCCACCCCGGCAAAATACCCTTTTATATAGGGGGGAGGACGTAATTAAGGTATCTCTTTGGGCGGGGTGCCGGAAAGCGACGCGAACGGGTGGAGATTTCCCGGGGGCATTATTATCTGGCAGGATGCCCAATGAGTCTAGCGCAGGCGCTGCGGCGGCACGGCGTTGTCAATCTGGAGGATTTTTTATGAAGGCGGCTATACGGACACCGATTGTGTGTGTGCTCGGGCATGTGGACCACGGAAAAACGTCGCTCCTCGACCGGATCCGCGGTTCGTCCGTGGTCGACACCGAGGAGGGGGCAATCACCCAGCATATCGGGGCTACGCTCGTCCCGCTTGACGTTATCGAAAAAATGAGCGGTGTTGCAGGATCGGTCCAGTTCGACGTTCCCGGGCTGCTCTTTATCGACACGCCCGGCCATCACGCGTTCACCACCCTCCGGTCCCGCGGGGGGGCGCTCGCGGACATGGCGATCGTCGTGGTGGACATCAATGAGGGATTCCAGCCGCAGACCATCGAAGCCCTTCAAATCCTGCGGAATTTCAAAACCCCGTTCGTCGTTGCCGCCAACAAGGTCGACCGGATCCACGGGTGGCGCGTCAGTGAGAACATGCCGTTTAAAAAGACGCTTGCCCTCCAGAACGAACGGGTCCAGGGCATCATCGAGACGAAGGTGTACGAGCTTGTGGGAAAACTCTCCGAGATGGGTTTCAACTGCGAGCGGTACGACCGCATCCGCGACTTTGCACGGAACGTCGCCATCGTTCCGGTGAGCGCCATCACGGGCGAAGGGCTGCCGGACCTGCTGATGGTGATGGTCGGCCTCGCCCAGCGGTACATGACCGACTCGCTCCGGCTCACCGCCGACGGGCCGGGCTGCGGCACGGTGCTGGAAGTCAAGGAGGAGCGGGGGCTCGGCACCACGCTCGACGTCATCCTCTACGACGGGACGTTAAAAGTCGGGGACGAGATCGCGGTCGGCGGCCATGACGGCATCATCGAAACGAAGGTCCGCTCCCTCCTCAAACCGAGGCCCATGAAGGAGATCCTCGTCGAAGACCGGTTCGAGCGGGTCAAGGCGGCGACTGCCGCGACCGGCATCAAGGTGGCGGCCCCCCGCCTCGAGGGCGCCGTTGCCGGCACGCCGTTCCGGGTCATCCGGGGCAACCGCGACGCGGTTGTCGACGAAGTGACCCGGGAGATGCAGGATATCGCGGTCGTGATCGCCGAAGAAGGGGTGTATATCCGGGCCGACACCGTCGGCGCCCTCGAAGCGCTCTCCAAGGAGCTTGAGGCAAATACGATTCCCGTCATGCACGCGGAGGTCGGCCCGGTCACCCGCCACGACATCATCGAGGTGTCCACGATTAAAAATCCGCTGTTTTCCGCAATACTCGCATTCAACACGCCGATCCTTCCCGATGCCATCGACACTCTTGCAGAGCCCGCGAACAGCAATGTCATGCTCTTCGAGGGAGGCGTCATCTACCGCCTCATCGATGACTTCGTCGAGTGGCAGGAGGAGAAAAAGCGGGCGATGGAGAAACAGCGCTTTGAAAATCTCGTCATGCCCGGTAAAATCGCGCTGCTCCCCGACTGCGTCTTCCGGCAGAGCAATCCCGCCGTTGTCGGCGTGCGGGTGCTGGGAGGGAAACTCCAGTCCGGCGTCGATCTCGTCCACCTCGACGGGAGAAAGATCGGGCGCATCAAGATGATGAAGAAAGGGCAGGAGACGGTGCATGAGGCGGATGCCGGGGACGAGCTCGCCATCTCCATCGAAGGGCCGACCGTCGGGCGGCAGGTGAATGTCGGCGATGAGCTCTATGTCGACATCCCGGAACGCCATGTCAAGATCATCGAAACGGAGATGCTTTCGCACCTGAATACCGGAATGCAGATGATACTGGAAGAATTCACGACAATGCGGCGGCGCGGCGATCCCTTCTGGGGCAAGTAGTATTTAAGTATCGACAATGCGACTTTATAGTCACGTTCAGAGGAGACTCAAAATATGGTAGACTTCAAAATTGTGCTTTCAGACCCGCAGACCGGTAAATCGTACAAGCTGGATGCGACGGGCGGGTCTGCCGGTTCATTTATCGGCAAAAAGATCGGCGACGAACTCGACGGCGGATCCCTCGGCCTTGCAGGGTACACCCTTGCGATCACGGGGGGCACCGACCGCACCGGCATCCCGGCAAGGAGAGACCTTCCCGGCACCGCCCGCAAGCGCCTCCTGCTCTCGGACGGGCCCGGCATGGAAGAGAAGTACGCCGGTGAGCGGCGCCGGAAATCCGTCCGGGGCAGCGAAATCACCGGGGATTTCGTCCAGATCAATGCCAAAATCGTAAAATACGGTGAAAAGGGACTGAAAAGCATTTTTGAAGGCGAAAGCGAAGCCGCAGAGTGACGTTTTCGCACAAATCATTTTTTCTGCGCAACCCGCTCTTTAAGAACGGGCAGCAGATCGGAAAACGGCACACCGTGCAGCCGTGCCAGAATGACGGCGGCCGCCTCGGCCTGAAGGATGCCGTCAAACCGGTCCCTGACCAGCGCATTGAGTTCCGCCACAATGGCCGCGTTTTCAACGCCGCGGTGACGGGCAATCCTTCCCACCAGATCCCCCAGCGCATCCGGGGGCGCGAGCATCTCCGGCGTCGGTTTGAACCCCAGCGGGATCTCCACCGCGGCGACATCGAACCGCGGGGAGATCATGCCGCCTTCAAGCGAGACCAGCCCTGCTTCCACGGCCCGTGCCAGGAGGCGGTTCGCCTCCTCCTTGCTCATCCACCGCCGGTCGATGGCCACAAAAAAGATAAATTCGCTCTTCTGGAGATGCCCCTTCCGCAGGTACCGGAACGGTGCGGCCATCGCGATTTTTAAGCTCACTCACAGGCACCTTTCAGGAGGACTTTCAGATCCATGGCGTCCATCTGGCCCTGGCGCCCGTCCTTGACGGCGTAGCAGTCGCAGCGCACCCCTGCATCGCTGATCCTGATAAGGAACCGGTTCTCCGAGACCGGAATGCTCTTCTGGGGCGTCAGCAGCGTTTCATGCAGTGTGATCCGGAAATCGGCAGACTCGGTGACGGTCTGGGCAAGATCCGAGACGTAATCGACCGGGACGAACTGGGTCTTTTTTTCGGCGACATCCACCAGGAAGGAGAGCTTGACGAGATCCTCCCCCCGCCGGCTCGTCGTATGGCTGCGGTGAAGCCGCTGGATACAGTGCATCACATCGGCAAAGCTGCGGTCAATATCGAAATTAAGGTCACAACTCTGGGGAAAGCGGTGGTATATTCTGCGCATCAGTACATTATACTACAAAGGGTGCAAAAAAAGGTATGCCATTGGCCCCGACAGGGCACGTGACGCCTTGAGGTCCCTTTGGGCCGACCGATCCGAAGCATTAAATGCCCCTGAATGGCACCACCTCATCATGACCGGGCGCAACGAGTACGAAGAACAGATCCGGGCCAGGATGCAGGATTTCACCATTGAAATCGACAACCTGAAAAAGAAGGCTTCCGCGGCCACGGACCGCATCGCTGCAGAATATCCCGAACAGATCGCCGAGCTCGAGAAGATGCGGGCCGACCTCGAAAAACAGCTGGATGCCCTGAAGGCGAGCAGCGATGAAGCATGGGGCGAGATCCAAAGCGGCATCGACCGGGCTTCCGGGGAACTGCAGCGGGCACTCGAACGGGCATTGACGAAATTCAAAGGGCTCTGATCGATTGCATCGCGTGCCTGCCCGGGTGCGTCATTGCCGGGCACGAGCCCCTGCGCAAATGCCGCGCGTATCCCGGAACGGATCTCTTTTCGGTACGCGGCGGAAAATCAGAAAAAGATATGGGTGGTTACTCGACAAGGACGGCACAGATGACGCCGTCCTGTCCGGGCCTGCTCACGATCCGGGCCCTGCCGAGCTCGGTCTTGATGATGGCCCCTTTGGTTAAGAGATTCCGGCGCACATAGTTCGGGTTTGCGCTGTTTGCCTCAACCGTCTCCATGCGGACCTTTTTCGTCTCACCGGTTTTCGGGTCCGAGACATTCGCGTAGGTTGCCCGCAGCGCCCGCACCTTGTGGTTCCCGCCGTGCGTCCGGATAATCCGGTTCCGGTCCTCCCCGATATGGGTGTCGGCCGGTGCTCTTCCAATCTCAACACGTCTCTTGCTGCGTGAAGGCCTGATGCGGCCTCCGGTTACGCTTCGTACAGATCTGCCTTGCCACTGCATGCGACCACCTTGAATGAAATCTCATGGTATTGGGGGATCCGGGCCGGTGCCCCCGGTTATTCCCGGTGTCCCGAACGGGCATGCATACGTGCGTATGCCGCCCGGGGCGCTTCCCGTGAAGTGCTATATATATTCATTGTTGACGTATTTAATGCCACTGATCATTGAAGGATGGCATCAAGTACTGCGGCAACGCCCTCGCCCGTCTTCAGATTCGTCCTGAATACCGCCATTTCAGGATTATACCGGTGCATATCGGCTTCCATCCGGTCGAGATTCGCCCCGACGAGAGGGGCGATGTCGATCTTGTTGATGATCCCGATGGTGCTCCCCCGGAACATCATGGGGTGCTTGTTCACCACATCATCGCCTTCGGTCGAACTCACGATGACGATGCGCTTCTCCGCCCCGAGCTTGAAATCCGTGGGGCAGACCATGTTGCCCACGTTTTCAATGAAAAGAATATCTATCTCGTCAAGCGGGAGCGATTCGAGCGCATGCTCAACGAGGTGGGCATCGAGGTGGCATTCCTTGCCGGTATTCGCATTGACCGCGGGGATGCCGGTTGCAACAATCCGGCGGAAGTCGTCGTCGCCATAGACATCGCCTGCAATGGCGCCCGCACGCAGCCCGCGGCGGGAAAGCTCCGGGACGAGTTTTTCGATAAGAGCGGTCTTTCCCGATCCGATGGCACCGAGAAGGTCGAAGGCCCGCACGCCGTGCGCACGCAGGACGTGGGCATTCTCATGGGCAAGCCGGTTGTTTGCGCCGTAGATATCCTTCTCTATGCTGACATCGATATGATGCATACGTCTATTCTACGATCATGAATCGTTTATAGGTTCACTTCGTAATAGTACACCAATGGCCTCGGAACGGATACTCTATCCCTGTTACTTCGATGCCGGACTGCTCCGCCGGGAAGGCAGGCGGGTGTCCCGGGATCTCGCGGTGGCAAAGCCTGATGCGGCACAGATAAAGGCCGCCCTCTCCCGTATCGGCGTTGCGGGTACGGTGGAGGACGCCCCGTATCCCGGACGCTGGATGCACCGGGAGGGGCGGGTGCGGGTCGCCTGGGACGGGTCGAAGGAAGAACTGCTGCAAACGGTTGCCCGGGAACTGCAGCGGAGGGCATGATGTACGATCTGCATACCCACACGCTGCTCTCGGACGGGGAGCTCCTGCCCACGGAGCTCATCCGACGGGCGGCCGTTCTCGGCTATACGGTGCTTGGCATCAGTGATCACGCCGATCCGTCCAACCTTTCCGGCATCATCGCCTCGGTTGCTGCGGTCAGGGACTGTGCCGATGCATACGGCGTGGAACTCCTCTGCGGCGTCGAACTGACGCATGTCCCGCCGGCGATGATCGACCGGCTTGCCCGGCGGGCGAAGGAAGAGGGGGCCGATATCGTCATCGTGCACGGTGAAACCGTTGTCGAGCCGGTCGCGCCGGGCACCAACCGTGCCGCGTGCCGGTCGCGTGCCGTGGATATCCTTGCCCATCCGGGGCTGCTATCGGCGGAGGATGCGGCAAACGCAGCGAAAAACGGGACTGCCCTCGAGATCACCGCACGCTGCGGCCATAACCGGACGAACGGGCACGTCCTCGCCATGGCACGGGCGGCGGGTTGCCGGGTAGCCATCGGTTCGGACGCGCACGCCCCGGGGGATTTGATGACGCGGGATGCCCGCCGGGCGGTCGCCCGCGGTGCGGGGATGTCACCGGAGGAGGAGGAAACGGCGCTCTCGACGGACATTCTGGCATGGCTGCGATCCGGCAGGGACTATATATAATTTAGCAAAAATTTTAAATACTCGCGAGCCCCATATATATAAATTACGAAATATCGCTTAAAACAGCTGATTTCCAGGAAGGTCTCATTGTGAAGTTCGTTGGTCGGGTAATTAGCATTTGCGGTCGGAGACTGCTTATTCTCCGGTGCGATCCCGCACAGCTCCCGCCGCTGAATGCCCAGGTCGTCGACCGGCGCCTCAAACCCGTGGGCAGGCTCATTGATATCTTTGGAAATATTCAGGCACCGCTGGCAGCTGTTTTGTGCCACGAACAGTGCACGACTGCACCGCAGGAAAAACTCTACGCAAAATAACAAGGTGAATTGACGCATGCAGGAAATTGAGAAACTCAAACAGCTCCAGAGCCAGAGAGAAGTCCTGAAAAAACGTTCGCTCGAGCAGATCAAGGAGAAGAAGAAGCACGAAGAGACAACGACGTCCGTCTGCCCGGAGTGCGGCAGCCGGCAGCTGGTGCACGATTACGAACGTGCCGAACTGGTCTGCCAGAGCTGCGGCCTGGTACTGGACGAGGAGTTCATCGACCGCGGCCCCGAGTGGCGTGCCTTCGACCATGACCAGCGCATGAAGCGGTCCCGTGTCGGGGCGCCCATGACGTTCACGATCCACGACAAGGGCCTCTCCACGATGATCGACTGGCGGAACCGCGACTCGTACGGGCGTGCCATCTCGAGCAAAAACCGTGCACAGCTCTACCGTCTCCGGAAATGGCAGCGCCGCATCAGGGTCTCGAACGCAACCGAGCGCAACCTTGCCTTTGCCCTCTCCGAACTCGACCGTATGGCATCCGCGCTGGGCCTGCCGAGGAACGTTCGCGAGACGGCGGCGGTTGTCTACCGCGATGCCGTGGACAAAAACCTCATCCGCGGGCGAAGCATCGAGGGGGTCGCGGCAGCCGCCCTCTATGCCGCCTGCCGGCAGTGCAGCGTCCCCCGGACGCTGGACGAGATTGCCGAGGTGTCCCGGGTCTCCCGAAAGGAGATCGGCAGGACCTACCGGTTCATCTCCCGTGAGCTCGGCCTGAAACTGCTCCCGACGTCCCCCATCGACTATGTGCCGCGCTTCTGCTCGGGGCTCAACCTCAAGGGCGAGGTGCAGAGCCGCGCCGTCGAGATCCTCCGGCAGGCGGGAGAACGCGAACTGACGAGCGGCAGGGGCCCGACGGGGGTTGCCGCGGCGGCCATTTACATCTCCTCGATTCTCGGCGGTGAGCGCCGCACCCAGCGCGAGGTCGCCGAGGTGGCGGGCGTTACGGAAGTAACAATCAGGAACAGATATAAGGAACTGGCAGAAAAATTAGATATCGAGATCATCCTCTGATACGGGGATGCCTCACCGCCGGTTTTTTTGGCGGCACCGGTCCGGGCTCGTAGATCAGGGGTAGATCGTTACGTTCGCAACGTAAAGGCCGCGGGTTCAAATCCCGCCGAGTCCATTCGTTTTTCACACCGTTTCTCAGATTCCACATCCAACACCCATCAGGCGACCGGAAGGTCGCCAGGGGGGATCGAAGGGGGCACAGCCCCCTCGGTTCGCAAAACCGCGGGTTCAAATCCTGCGGGTTCAAAACCACGGGTTTCAAGCGGATGATTGCCACCGCTCCCGAAGACCCGTACCGGTGCCGTTATGAGATGTGGCGGTGCACTCCCATACAGGAGTCAGGCGCCATGGCCGTCACCACACCGCAAATCATCCTTGCCGCAGCCGCCGCTGCACTCATCATGGCAATCGCCGCCGTATCGCTGGGCGGAACAGGCACCGGCAGCCCGGCGGAAAGCTGGCGGGATGCCGCCATGACCGACGTGATGACCGGCGGGCCCGTCACCATCGGGGGGATTGCGGCGTCCGAAGGCCCGGTCCTGCTGGTCGTCTATGCGACCTGGTGCCCCGGCTGCAGGGCGCAGCTCGGCGAGATCCACGCAGTACAGGCTGCCGGTACGGCGGAGTTCACCGTCGTGGTGTATTCGCCCGACCCCCGCGAGGATCCGTCGCTGATGCAGAGGCGGCTTCTCGACGCGGGTGTCGAGGGGTACGCCGTCATCGCCCCGCCGGAGGTCACCGCCTCCCTGGTGCAGGAGATCGGCACCGCGGCCTTTGAGACCTACCCGTCGCTGCTGTCCGTCGGCCGCAACGGCGATGTGCATATCATCAGCACCGGGCCCGAACCGGCAGCGGTCATCGCACAGGCCTTCGGCGGGTGAAGGAATGGCGGCACTTCCCGCGTCACTGGCGCTCTCTTTTGTCGCAGGCCTTGCCGCGCCGCTCGGCGCCGTCTGCGTCCTGCCCCTCTATCCGGCCTTCCTCGCATTTCTTGCAGGCCAGGCGGGCGGAAAGGGGCCCGCCCAAAGCCCGCTCGCACTGGGGCTGGCGGTGGCCGCAGGGGTGCTCGGCGGGATGTTCATATTCGGCCTGGTCGTTGCGGGCGTCCTGCAGGCATCGCTTTCGTCAGCAATCGGCCATCTGGCCCCGTTTCTCTATGCAGCGATGGGGCTTGCCGGTGCTGTTCTGGCGGCGGGAATCGATCCCGGGCGGTACCTGCCGCCGATCCGGGCACCGGCCGGAAAAACCCCGGTTGCACAGGCCCTCCTCTTCGGGATGTTCTTCGGGTTGATCTCGCTCCCCTGCAACCCGGGGCCGATCCTGCTGGTGTTCGTCATCTCCTCGACAGCCGGGGAATATGCCATCCATCTGCTGCATTTCCTCCTGTTCGGTGCCGGCATGGCGTCGCCGCTCCTCGTGATGGCGGGCATCTCAACCGCCCGCAACCGGATGATTGTCGGGTTCCTGGAGCGGCACCACGCCGCGGTCACCCGCGCGACCGGGTGCGTGCTGGTTGCCGTCGCGCTCTTTTCCCTCTTTGCGTTCGCCGGCTGGTAATCCGGCGTCTTCCCGGTGGGTGGAGTATCCTTAATTAGGATTCCCGAACGAATACACACAGGGAATGATGCGGATGAACCGGTATAATCACGATCGCCTGACAAAAAGAGGGGATGCAGCCCGGCGCGGCTGTCGGATACTGTTCGTGCTCCTGTGCATCCCCGCCCTCTGCATGGCGGGATGCGCAGCCGCAGAGACGGACTGCGGGACACTAGCATGGAGATATACCGTCGGCCAGCCGGTCTCCGGTGTCGGCATTGCCGGAGACGGCAGCCGGATAGCCGCCGGTTCCGCGGACAACAATGTCTACCTCTTTGACCGGGCCGGCACCCTGCTCTGGTCGTACCAGACGGATTTCGACGTCCTCGATACGGCCGTTTCGGGAAACGGGATGTACGTCGCTGCAGGAACGGACGGCAACCGGCTCTACCTGTTCGATGCCGCCGGCCGCCCGATCTGGACGTATACCGCCGGCCTTCCGGTGCGGAGCGTTGCCATATCGGATGACGGATCGTACATCGCAGCCGGTTCGGATACGAACCGGGTCTATTTCTTCAACCGGCAGGGGGCACTCCTCTGGTCGTACAATACGGGCCTCTCGGTCCAGGGGGTCGCGGTGTCGGCCAACGGCGATCGCATTGCGGCCGCTTCGCGCAATGCCAAGGTCTATTGCTTCTCGAATGCCGGGGATCTCCTCTGGACGTATGCCGCGGGAATGGCCGTCAGCTCGGTAGGGATCGCCGGTGACGGCAGCGGGATCGCGGCGGCAACGGAGGGCAACGCCATCCTGTTCCTTGATGCGGACGGCGGGCTCCTCTGGCGGCAGACGACCGCCCTGCCTCCATGCAGCGTTGCGGTTTCAGGAAACGGGCAGTACATCGTTGCCGGAACGGAGGACAATAAGGTGCTGCTCTTCTCCCGGGACGGGACATTGGTATGCAGCTACACCGTGACGCTTGCGGTCTGCGGGGTGGCCATTTCCGATGACGGCAGCAGAATCGCCGCGGGTGCGAGAGACAATACCGTCTACGTTTTCGCACCCGAAACAGCCGCTCCTGCAACGCCCGCCCCGGCAACACCTGCACCGGTGCCGGAGGAAACGGCAGCACCCCCGACCGTGACGCCGGCTGCAACGGAGGGCGAGGGATTCGTGACCATCGACGTCGTGCAGGCGACCACTGCACCTGCAGGGGGCGCGGGTGAGGAATTCCCCGTGGTTCCCGTTGCCGGCGCAGCAGCCCTGCTCATTCTCCTCGTTGCAGCATTTGCCTATTTCAGGAAACGGCAGTCGGAAACCGGGGAATATGACATGCTGTCGGACCAGCACCCCCCCCGGTGGAAACGGTAGCGGACTAGTATAAAAACCGGCGGCAGGCCAGCGCCAGCGGCAACGCGACAGCGACCGCCCAGAGGCCTGCCGGCGATTCGGTTGCCGGCGGCAGGGTTGGAGGCGTCAGCGACGCCGCCGCACCTGCCGCACCCGGCGCGGACGAGGTCTCGAACAGCAGGGCATCGTACGCCGTCGCAGCGAGGAGCAGGGTGCCGTCACGCGACAGCGCACACTGCCGCACCGTCCCGCCCGGTGCGAAGGACCACCATTCCCGCCCGGTTCGGTCGAATACCCGGATATTGCCCGCGGAATCGGCCGCCGCGGCGACCAGGCCGTCGCCGGAGAGTGCAACGGCGGTAATCTCCCC
>JAAEEQ010000042.1 GCA_013415665.1 Methanomicrobiales archaeon | reverse complement strand
GAAACATGGAGCGAAAAAATCCGGTTCCTGGACGAGTGGTCCTACTTCGATGCCGACGAGCCGAAACTCGGGTGGCTCAGGATTTTTCGGCACTGCGAATTCATGAAAAAAGTCCAGTGGACGCTCCACTACCGGCTCGGCTGAGAGGGCGGAGCCTGCAACCGATCAGCCCCGTTTTTCCAGCACCGCCGTCCTCCCGAAGAGCACCCGGGGCCCTTTTCCGGCAGTGAATCCCGCAGCCATTGCCGTCTGCAGCATCCCCGCAAACTCCGCGGCGCCCACCTCGAAGGTCGGTTCGACCACGAGCATTTTTCCGCCGGGGCGAAGGAGGACGGCGACCTCGGCAAAGAACCGGGCGGCATCCGGCATCTCGTGAACGACGTAGAAGGCAAGGGCAAAGTCGGCAATTCCCTTCCCGGAGAGATCCAGCGTCCCGGGCAGGGCCCGGTGCACCCTGATGCGGGAGATGACGCCCTCGTTTTTCGCCCGCTCCCGGAGCATGGCAAGCATCTCTTCCTGCAGGTCGACGGCGATGACGAGCCCCTTCTCCCCCACCATCCGGGCCATCGGCCGGGTGAAGAATCCCGAACCGGCGCCGATATCGAGCACCGTATCGCCGGGGCGGATGAACGGCCCGAGAAGCCGTGAAGGGGACTGCAGCAGCCTGCGGATCGGATGGTCGAGCACCCCGGCATGCGACGCGGGACAGAGGCGGTGATTCCCGGACATGTGATCAGAGAAGGGATGTCATCCATAAAGAGTACCGCCCCTTTTTATCATGCAGGAACAGGCCTGTCGTTCCCGCCTTTTTTCCCTCAGGACGGTACGCCACCGTTTCCTCCGCCACAAACCTGATGAATTCCGGCGACATATCACCGCCGCATATGAGGTGAGCAGAGATGGAAAATGAACCCAGAGGAGCAATCCTTCAGCGCGATAAGCAAACCTATGCGATCGTGCCACGGACTCCCGCCGGAATCGTCAGCCCTGAACACCTGGAGAATATCGTCGCGGTCGTCCGGCGCTACAGCATCCCGGTCATCAAGATGACCTCGGGCCAGCGGATGGCGCTCGTCGGGATCAGGAAGGATGATGTCGAAAAGATCTGGAGCGAGCTCAAAATGACCGTCGGGCAGGCGACCGCGCCCTGCGTCCACTACGTGCAGGCATGCCCCGGAACCGTCGTGTGCAAGTACGGCAACCAGGACTCCCTGTCGCTCGGGCTTGAGCTTGAGGAGCTGTACCTCGACATGAACCTCCCCGCGAAGCTCAAGATGGGCATCTCGGGCTGCCCGCGGTGCTGCGGGGAGAGCTACCTCCGCGATGTCGGCGTGTGGGGCAGCGCCAAGGGATGGACCGTCACCTTCGGGGGCAACTCCGGCGGGCGCCCCCGTATCGGCGATGTCATGGCAAAGAACCTAGCCACGGACGATGCCAGGGATCTCGTCAGGCGCCTGCTGGTGTACTATCGCGACAACGGCAAACCACGGGAGCGGACGGCCCGCTTTGTCGAGCGGGTCGGCGTGGACGCGATCCGGAAAGACATCCTCGCCTCCGCCCCCTACATCCCGGCTGGAGAACCATAACCCGGCCAATCCTGTTTTCATATGTCAGGCCGGCGATGAAACGGTGCAGCGTGCCCGCCGCTATGCCGCGTACCAAGGTAACGTGCACCGCCACAGCGCATTCCGGCAGGTTTTCACGCGTGCGGCTGGTGCCGCAGGGGGAGGCATAACTATACGACCGGCGGGATCCACACTGAGATGGTGTCCCGATGCAGACGGAACAGGTTATGCTCAAAAACGGCGAGGCAACGGGAGTGGTCATCCCTGCCGGGCCCGTCTCTATCGTCGCGGTGATAGCAGCGGAAGGAATGGTGGGGTGCGGGGCGTTCGACGTGGAGGCGCTGGGGCGCTTCGGGTACGCCGCAGCCGCCGCCAGGGCCGTTTCCGGTCCGTCCATTACAACGGTTGCCGATCTTCTGGCCGGGGAGATCGTCCGGGTGAACGGCACCGCCCGGTCCCGCGGTGTGCGGGAGGGGATGAGCGGAAAAGAGGCCCTCGATCTCCTCTCCTAGAACGCGAGGGAGGCAACCGGTAAAAACCCAGGCCTGAAGCCCTGCCGATCACTCCTTTGTTGCGGCTGAACACAGCAGGGCGTGGAATTTTTTCAATTCCCGCATAAAACGGCCATTATTGCCGAGAAGGCCGGTCACGTCGGGTTCGGTCGCCAGCACGCTCCCGGAAAACGGCAGGTAGGTAATGGTCGCAAAGGGATGGCCGGTGCCGAGCATCGCCTCGACGGTCTTGTGGTCATCGGCCGTGCGCACCTTGTTGACCACGAGGCGGATGACCGGTATGCCAAGCTCGCGGGCAAGTGCGGCCGAACGGAGGGCGACGGAAAGCGCGTTGAAACCGGGCTCGGCAACAACGACCGTCTGGGAAAAACCGCCGGCAATCGCCCTTCCAAAGTGTTCGACTCCCGCCTGCGTATCCAGCAGGATGACCTCGCCCTCCCGGAGGCGTATCGAGCGGATCACGCTCTCCAAAAGGGCGTGCTCGGGGCAGAGGCATCCCCCCGCCGCCCGGACGACACTGCCCATGACCAGCAGGGAGAGGCGGTCGGAGAGAGGGATCCCGAAGCGGTCAACGACATCGGCAACATCAGGATTGACGGTGAATATGCGTCCCGGCCCCAAACCGGCGCCGGCACCGGTCTTTTCTTCGATATAGGCGATATTATCGGCCAGGGGAACAATCCTGTCCGCCGCTTCCGGGGGGTAGCCCAGCGCATAGGCGAGGTTCTGCTGCGGGTCCTCGTCCACCGCGAGGACGGTCGCGCCGTCGCGGGCGAACAGGTGGGCGAGCAGGGCTGCGAGCGTGGTCTTCCCGACGCCACCCTTGCCCGTGACCACGATCCTCGTGCCGGGGCCCGGTTCACGGGCATGCTGCTGCAGCGCATCGGCCGCCGAGAGGATCCGCTTTCGCCGGTCCGCCACGGATGCCATCGTCAGATCCCCAGGCCCTGGCGTTTCTTGCGGATATGCGCCTCGAGAAGGTCCGCCGCCCGGACGGGATCCGGTTCGACGGCGAATGCCGCATGGACGACACCGTTCAGGTCGCTGGTCAGGAGTTTGACCACGTCCTCGCTCCCGGCGATCTTGGGCATGACCCCAAGCACGGTGTACACGCCGGATGCGACGAAATAGGTCCCGATGGAGACGGCTTTCTGCGAGTACCATTCGGGTGCCGCACCGCCGAGCGGGAGCTGGTCGATGCCGACATTCAGCGCTTTGCCGAGGGCGGCAGCAAGGACGAGGATGCGGGAGCAGTCGACGCAGGACCCCATATGCAGCACCGGCGGCATGCCGAGCGCCCGGCAGACCGCTGCAAGGCCGGGCCCTGCGTATTCCGCCGCATCAGGCAGCAGCAGCCCTGCCTTGCCCGATGCAATGGCTGCACAGCCGGTTTCCACAACGAGGATGTCGCGCTTGATGAGTTCGCGGGTCAGCGTCACGTGGCCGTAGTCGTGCTGCACTTTCGGGTTGTTGCACCCGACGATGCCCACGGCACCCAGGATCCTGCCGTCCGCAATGGCCTCGATGAGCGGCGTGAACGACCCCCCGAGTGCCCCTTCGATAGCCTCCACCGAAAAACCGGTGACCGCACGCACCGGCTCTCCCGGGATGCGGATCCGTTCAGGGATGCGGTTCTCGAAATTCTCGACGGCAAGGCGGACGATATCCTTCGCGGTGTCGAGGGCTGTTTCGGGATGGAACGGATAATACAGTGAACCCGGCACCTTTGATTTCGGGCTCGTGGAGACGATGTGCGTATGGTAGCAGCTCGCCGTCCGGGGCAGCGACGGGAAGATGCACTGGTAATCGACGATCATGAGATCGAGCGCGCCGGTCATGATGATCAGCTCCTGGTTGAAATGGTTGCCTGCCTGCGGAATGCCCTTGCGCATCAGCAGTTCGTTGCCGGTGCAGCAGAGGCCGACAAGATTGATGCCTTTCGCACCCATGTCCGCAGCAAGTGCGAGCAGCCCGGGATCTTCCGCTGCCCGGACGATCATCTCGGAGAGCACCGGATTATGGCCGTGCAGGGCGATATTGACGTGATCCTCCTTGAGTACCCCGAGGTTGACCGATGAGGTGTTGACCTTCGGCGTCCCGAAGAGGATATCGGAGACCTCGGTTGCCATCAGCGATCCGCCCCACCCGTCGCCGAGGGCGGTTCGCATGCCATGGAGCAGGATATTGACGTAATCCGCCCCCACTCCCATCTGGATGCGGTGCATCGCCTCCACGATCTCCCGGTCGACGCTCCTCGGCGTGATGCCGGCTGCATCCCAGAGGGACAGCGTCTGCTCCGGCACCCGGCCGGTAAAGGCGATGCTGTTTTTTATCGTCCCGAATTCCTCGAGCAGGGCGAGCGCGACATCTCCCGCGATCTCGCGATCGGTCCGGTCTTCTGCCGGAATATCGAGTTCTGCGGCAATCTTTCGAAGTTTCGTGCCGTCGGCAATCACATATCCCTGTGCCTCCCCCGTTGCCGTCTTATGGAGCGTTTCCACGATCTCCCGCCCGTGATCGGAGTGGGCGGCGGCGCCCGTCGCGATGGTATCGAGAAGATTGCGTGCAACGATGAGGTCGGCATCGGCACCGCAGACCCCCCGCAGGCGGCTGTGCTCTGGAATGATCCGGCACGGCCCCATGGCGCACCGGTTGCACGACAGTCCCGAGGAGCAGTATTTACATGCCGGCTGCTGCTGTTCGAAGCGATCCCAGACCGTTTCGACGCCTTCCTCGAGCGCCAGCCGGATCATCGGGCGGGCGAGGGCATCGATGGTCCGCTCCGCTGCTTTCTCCTCGATGAGCTTCGGGTTGAGCAGGGACATTTTCGCGCGTTCGAGGAGCGTGCAGGACACTTTCCCCCGCACGTATCCGGGTTTCTTATCATCGTCCATGACCTTCGTCACCTGTGTACCATGCAGAGCCCGCGGGGGTGATAAATTGAATGGCTGCCATGCGGGCACGAAGCCCCTCCTGCCACCCCGTTGTACCGGCAGCCGGATGCCGCGAACGGAACCCTTTATGCCGGCATGTCCGATAGTACGGGTATGCAGGCGCAGGTGGAAGACGTCCAGCTGCCGATCAGCTCGTTCGATCGCTCGCAGCCCCCCCTCTGCCACGGCCGCCCGGACGAGAACGCGGTCGTCGGTCTCTGTATCCGGTGCCCGTTCGCCGACCGGAGCGGCCATACCCTCCGGTGCACCCGCTTTCCGCGGGCGGTGACCGCCCGGCAGAAGTACCACCTGACCGCATGGAAGAAACGCCGTACTGCCATTCTTCTTCGCGACGGGTGCCGCTGCACCGTCTGCGGCGCACAGGACACCCTGCACGTGCACCATATCGACAGCGACGCCACCAACGACCACGATCGAAACCTCGTCACCCTCTGCGGGATCTGCCATGCAAAGGCCCATGCCGGCATGCAGGAAACGGCGGGCGCTGCACGCATACGAAGCGTGTTGCATGGCCGCACCGGGAAAAAAAGGATTCGCAGCGTGCTACAGCTCAATGCCGAGCACGGAACGGATCAGAAGCCCGACCACGAAGGAGAGCGCGGCGACGCCGATGCTGATCGCTGCCATCTCAGCAAACCTTCTTTTGAAACTGAGGTCTTTGGCGACGGAGAGATAGAAGGTAAAGATCGTGATGATGCCGAGCGCGATCACGATTGTCATCAGGAGGGCAAGAACGTACGAGGCGACCAGCAGGAACGGCAGCACCAGCAGCACCACGGTTGCCACATAGGCGCTCCCCGTGTAGAATGAGGCCCGGAGCGGTTCGCGCGATCCTTCGTCGGCCTTTTCGGAGAGATAGGCCGAGGCTGCCATGGAAAACGAGGCCGCAACACCGGTGATGAGCCCCGCGACGGCGATGATCCGGGTGTTCTGGAGCGCGAAGGAAAGGCCCGCAAGCGTGCCGGTCAGTTCCACCAGCGCATCGTTCAGGCCGAGCACCACCGAACCCGCGTAGCGGAGGCGCTCCTCGTCAAGGAGGGCGAGCAGGGAGCGTTCGTGCGCCTCCTCCTCCTCCCGGATGCTCCGCGTTTTGGGAATGACGGGTTCGAGATCGGCATACAGGCGCTGCGCCCGCTTTTCCCCGTTTTCCATCAGCTTGAGGGTGAACGTCAGCCCGAACAGGCGGGCGAGCAGGGAATAGAGAGCCACGCGTACGCGGTCGGGGGGGACTTCCTTCCCGGTATATCCCTGCCAGACCGCCGCGTGCCGCCGCTCTTCCGCCGCTATCGCCTCGAGCACCTGCCGGTTGTGCAGGTCGCTGCCGGATGCGGCAAGGCGGGAGTAAATGGCATATTCCGTGATTTCATTCTCCTGGAGGGAAAAGAGGCGTTCCAGGACTGCAGCATCGCTCCGATCCATGTATCCTCCGGTGGTTTCATACACCTGTGGGCGAAAGGGCGCGAAGAGCGTTGCGGCGGGAACTGCCCTGCCGCAGCATCCGGAGAAAACCTTTACAGGCCCGAAAAGCCATAGCACCCCTGTATGAAACTGACCCATGCTGCCATGGCGCCGTCCCGGCCGAACCCTCACCGTGCCGATGCACGGAAGGTCTGCGACAGCCCGCACGCTCCTGCCGTCGTCATTCCCCTCGAACTGGGAGAAGCGCCAAAAAAAAAGGTCACTCCGGCGGATGTCTCCTTCTCTGTCCTCGAAGGCACGGGCATCGTCGAGATCGGTGACGAACGGGCACAAGCCGGAAAAGACGTGGTTGTCGAGAGCCCCGCCCGCATTCCGCACCGGTGGATCAAAGGTTCGAAGGACCGGTTCCGCGTGCCTGTCGCCAGAGTGCCCCGGCCTACCGAAGAGGCAAAACTTCTCTGACAGGACGAGCGATGCAGCGGGAAGAGGCACTTGCAGAGATCGGATTTACCGGTGCCGAACAGCAGCTTGCCCGGCGCCTCGCACTCCCGGCTGACGCCTGCATCCCCCTCTTCTTCTCCATCCGGTTCGGCGGTGCATGGAGTTTTGCCGACGGCGGTATCCGGGCGCTCTCGGTCGTCGAACGCACGACCGTCTACGATGAAACGACCGGGGAGGGCTATTCCCGCGAGGTCATCCACCTCTGCATCAATCCGGTCTGCACAGGCCGCGAGGGGATCGTACGGAGGCTCGAAAAATGCGGGGAAGAAAAGACCCGCTTCCTCGTCGAACGGCCGTTTCGCATCAGGATACGGGCGGACCGGATCATCACGGCCGAACTCAACCCCGCCCGCAAAACCATCATCACCCGTGAACGGTCCTCCCGCACGATAGCGTGGGAAGGGTCCGCTGCGGCGCAGGCAGACCACGAACTCGAGCATCTCGCCGGCAGAACGGTCGCAGGCGGCCTTCTCTGGGAGTTTCAGTTTCTCTGAGGGCAATTATATATAATCGTTTGAATAATAATCACGCTGCGGCGGGGAGGGGCTCCCGCAGACACCGGTGACCGGTGGCACCCTGTTGTTCGCATCGTGCGCCCCTGCCCCGAAGCAGGAGGAACCAAGGATGGATTATCTCACCAGCATTCCGGCGGATAAACGATGGGCCATCGCCACGCGTGCCGTAACTGCCCTGCCGTTTGCGTACCACCAGGCGGCACGGGAGATTGCCGGCCCCGGAAAGGAGGCTGCCCTGTCGGAGATGGAACGCCGGATATGGGAGGAAGCCGGGCGGGAGCAGGCGGTTCTGGCACGCGAACTCGGCTGTCCGCTGGAAAACGCCCTGCAGGTAGCAAAAACGTTCAGCACCCTTTCAACGGTGATCCTCGGCCCCGAAATGGAGGGCGCCGTTTCGGCAGCGGAGGGGGATGCGGCACGGGTGACCACCACGAGCTGCCCGATGGAGAAGAATGCCCGGATATTCGGCGCAGATCTGCGCGAAACCTGCATGAGCTGCAATGCCTACACCACGGCGGCAGTCAGGCAGCTGAATTCCAACTATACCGTCCTGCACCAGAACCAGATGTGCACCGGCGCTCCCTCCTGCGAGTTCAGGATCGAGCGGCGGAGCCGCTGATAGCGCAGAACGATCACGTCACTTTTTTCCCATCCTCCCGGCGGGATTTGCGAACAGGGACGGGCCGAAAGGAGGGAAAGATCCGGCCTGGTGATTGCCGGAACGGTTCCTGTCACCCCTTCGTGAGCTTCTCCAGCACCCACGCCATGTTCTGCCCCAGCCTCCGCATGGTCCGGATGCCCTCCTCATCGTTGTCGACATCCCCCGGATCCATCCCGACACCGATGTTCCAGTAGGTCGAACCGATCGTGATCATATCCGAAATCCCGAAGAAGTGGTTGATGGTATCGAAGACGTGAATGCCTCCCGCACGCCGCACGGCAACGACGGCGGCGCCGGCCTTTCGTGAAAAGAGATAATCATTCGCCATCGCGACAAATCCCGCACGATCGATGAGCGCTTTGAGCTCGGGGGATACGTCCGCAAAATAGGTCGGCGAGCCGAGGATGATCCCGTCTGCCTCCGCCATCGCTGCGATGCAGGCATTGACGTCATCTTTTTCGATAATGCACCGCATGTCACGGTTTTCAAAACATTTCCCGCATGCCGTGCACCCGTGCACCGGTTTTCCGCCGATATGCATGATTTCGGTCTGTATCCCCTTCAGCTCAAGTTCCGAACAGACATATCCAAGCAGGCGGGCGGTATTGCCGTCTTTGTGCGGACTGCCGTTGATTGCAAGGACTTTCACTGCTGTCACCACGGGGAGGGATGGTGTCTGGTCCGCTAAATAGATGACGGCGCGTGCCGTGGGCTGGCGGCGCCTGCCCTCCCGAAACACCGTCACCGGCATCGGTGCCGTCGCCGGAGAGGGATCCCCGGCGAACAGCATCCGGTGCCCTCAAACGGCATACGGCATGCTGTGCGGGAATTTTTAAGAGAGTGCGGCGGAGAAAACCGCCTTTGCCGGACCGCTGCGTTACCGGTGCAGCCGCAGCACGAAAACCATGACATCGGTCAGTGCGATGATCCCGAGGATGACGTAACTCATCAGCCGCCACGTTTCCTGAATGAAGAGAAATGTCGACCATAAAAGGCCGCTCGCCGATATCAATGCGAGAAATACCATCTGGCGCAATTTCCCCATGCTATCTGAATGCGCAGGGGAACCGGATTAAGGATATCCATTCGTGTGCCATCGTGCAGCAAACGCGGGCGTTTGATCGTCGTCACTCCTGTTCCGGCGCTTCGATGAGGGTGAACCGGATGGCCAGCCCGCGGCGGGAGGCCCCGGGGATACGGTCTTCGGCATGGATCTGCCCGCCGTACCGCTGCACCAGCACCTGCACGATATGCAGGCCGAGCCCCCGCTTGGTGCACCGGCGGGTCGCGGGATCGAAACAGGAAAAGATCGTCCCTTTCAGTTCATCGGGGATCCCCGGGCCGGTATCTTCCACCGTGACCCTGACAATCCCCTCCTCCGCCTCCCACCGAATCACCACCTGCACCGAAGGATCGCCGAATTTGATGCTGTTCGTGATGAGGTTCGAGAAGAGATCCTGCAGGAATTCATCGGCATAGACATCGGTGCGGAACCCTTCAACCGTCACGATCCCCTCGGGAAACGATGACACAACTTTTTCCACCACCCTGTCCAGGGAAATGACGTCGAGTTCTTCGGGCATTTCGTTGATGCGCCGGATCGTGGAAATATTCGAGATGAGCTCCGTCGTCTGCCTGAGCGAACCCGCAATCATATCGGCACAGCTTTCGGTGGGACAGCCAATCTCCTGCACCGCCCTGACGTAGGTGAGCAGGGCGTCATTCGAGCGGCGTATGCTCCGTTCGATGATGTCAAGATAGCAGCTCGTCTCTTCATAGGCACGCTCCAGCTGATCCTGAAGCATCCCCCGGAGAATGGTTCCGCCAATCTCCCTGCCGATGGTATCGAGCGTTGCTTTCTCGTCCTCGGAAAACCGGTCGCGGCCACGGCGGACGACATACAGCGCCCCGACGACCACCGACTCCGTAATCAGCGGAATGCCGGCGAATGCACAGGCATCGATCTCCTCGAGAATCCGCGATTCGATCTTTCCGGGAGGGGTTCCCGGCAGGTTTTCGACATAGCGGGGTTGCCCTGCAAAAAACACGACATTATATGGCCAGTCACGGATATTGACCGACCGCTCCTCCTCGCAGAACCGCTCCGGCATGCCCTGGGCTACGATGAGATCGGCGGTTTTCCCGTTCTGGTTCTTTAAATAGATGCACCCCGCATCGAAACCGAGGAGGCTCGCGGTATTGTCGAGGATGATCTCGAGCATCTCGTCGAGATTCAGCGAGGAATTCGCCAGCCCGATGATCTTGTTCAGCACGGCCATCTGGTTGTTCCATGAACGGACCTGCAACTCGGCTTTTTTCTGGAGCGTGATATCCCGCATGATGATCTGCGATGCGGGGCGCCCTTCGTACTCCGTCGGCACGATGGCTATCTCGACATCGATTTTCCTGCCGTCGGGGCGCAGTATCTTCTTTTCCGATACCGGTGCCTTCTTCCCCTCAAGCTTCTTCTGCGCAAGGAGCCGCCGTGTGGCGGAGCGCTCCTCGGAAGGAATGAAGTCGAGGAACCGCTTTCCGATGATGTCCTGGCTGGCGGCCCCCAGCAGCTCTTCCGCGGCGTGGTTCGCAAACACGATGGCATCGTCAACGTAGATGAGAAGGCTGTTGGGATGGTGCTCGACGAGGCTCCGGTAGCGCTGCTCGCTCCGGTAGCGCGCCTCTTCCGCCTGCTTCCAGGAAGTGAGGTCCATGCCTGAAAGGACACTGCAGGCGGTTCCCGGAATGAGGCTCGCGGTCAGGAGGATGTTATGTTCGATGCCCTGCCGGTCAACGAAACGCACTTCGTAGGTGCGAGGCGGTGCCTCGGGATCCACGCGTCGTAGCTTATGATATGAATAGACAACGGCACGATCTTCGGGATGCACGAAGTCGGTGATCTGTGAAATGCCTTCGATACATTCGGGCGCATAGCCGAGAATGCGGGCAAATGCCGTATTGACGTGAAGGATGGTCGTGTCGCGATTGACGATGGCGGTGAAATTTTCGGTGGTGTCAAAAATCGTCCGGTACAGGACATCAGGTAAGGGAAACACCTCATCTGCTGACAGCTCCTGGTTGCTTTCTCTGCCCGCCTCTGACGTAACCGGTACCCCCCAGAGCCAGTTCCCCGAAACGTTCTGGTGAAAAAGCCTCTATGCA
>JAAEEQ010000041.1 GCA_013415665.1 Methanomicrobiales archaeon | reverse complement strand
TCCTCGGGCGCGACGACGTTGCCGAGGCTCTTGCTCATCTTCCTTCCTTCGGCATCGAGCGCGAACCCGTGCATCAGCACGCTTTTATACGGTGCCCGGCCGAAGGCGATGACCGACGCCCCGAGCTGGGAGTAGAACCAGCCGCGGGTCTGGTCCTGCCCCTCGGTGATGAAATCCGCCGGCCAGAGCGAGTCGAATGCCTCCTGCTCGCCGGGGAACCGGAGGGTGGCCCATGATGCGACGGCGGAATCGAACCAGACGTCGAAGATGTCGGGGACACGCCGCATCGTGCCTCCGCAGGTGCAGGGGACGGTGATGCCGTCGACATAGGGGCGGTGGGGGTCGGCCAGTTCCATGCCCGCCGCCTCGTTCAGGTCGGCGATGGTGGCAAAGACGCGTGTGGCGCTGCAGGCCTCGCACTGCCAGATCGGGATGGGGATGCCCCAGTAGCGCTGGCGCGATACGCACCAGTCGCGTGCGTCGGCGACGAAATCGTGGAAGCGTGCCGATCCCGCCCATTCAGGGTACCAGGTGACCGCGGCAATCTCCGAAAGCAGCTTCTCCTTGATGGCGGGGACCGTGATGAACCACTGCTCCGTGGAAATCGAGATGATCGGGGTCTTGCACCGCCAGCAGTGGCCGTACCGGTGCACGATCCGCCCGGAGGCGAGGAGGTGGTCGCCGAGCGCATCCAGCACGGCGTCATTGGCGTCCCGCACGTAGCTGCCTGCAAAAATGCCGGCATCTTCGGTGAAGATTCCCGCGCCGTCGACCGGGCAGAGGACGGCAAGGCCCATTTCCTGCCCGACGAGGTAATCCTCCCACCCGTGCCCGGGGGCGATGTGGACCATGCCGGTGTTCTCCATCGTCACGTGGTCCGCGGCAACCACCCGGTGCTCGACGGTGCGCTGGGCGGGAACCCCTGCTGCAAGGGGCGATTCGTAGACGATGCCCACCATGTCGGCGCCGGTGCAGGTCCCGAGGGTCGCGTAGTCCTGGTAGCGCCCCTTCCGGAGGACTTCCTCCACGAGCGGTTCGGCGATCCAGAGGATCTCCTCCCGGCCCTGTTTGACGGCGCTGACCCGGGCGTAGACGAACTCCTCCCTGACCGCGACGGCAACGTTTGCGGGAAGCGTCCACGGTGTGGTCGTCCAGATCACGAGGTATTCGTTCTCTCGGCCGCGTATGGGGAACTTGACGTAAATTGAGGGATCTTCTTCGTCCCAGTACTCGACCTCGGAGTCCGCAATCGCCGTTTCACAGCGGGGGCAGAGGTTGACCACCCGGTACCCCCGCTCGAGGAGCCCTTTTTCGTATGCCCGGGCAAGCGTCCACCATGCCGCCTCGATATACTCGGGCGCCACCGTCTGGTAGGGATCGGCAAAGTCCATCCAGATGCCGAGCGCCTTGAACTGCTCGCTCATGATGTCCTTGTGCGTCAGGGCGAACTCCTTGCATTTCTCGATGAACGCCGCTATCCCGTACTCCTCGATGTCCTTTTTCGAGGCAAAGCCGAGCTCGTGCTCCACCCGCACCTCGATGGGAAGCCCGTGCATGTCGTAGCCTGCGCGGTCGATGACATTCCTGCCGCACATCCGCTGGTAGCGCAGGATACTGTCTTTCAAAATCTTGTTCCACGCCGTGCCGAGGTGGATGTGCCCCGTGGTATACGGCGGCCCGTCCACGAAAAAGAAGGGCTTTTCCCCCGCACGCATGGTCTTCACCTTCCGGTACACGTCCTCTGCCGCCCAGTACTGCTGGACGGCGGTCTCCACCTCGCTGGCGGTATAGCTGCTGGTGACTTCCTTCACCTAAATCCCCCAATAGGTGACATATCGTTGGCGGTGCGCGATGATAGTATTTATGAGAGGGCGATTGCCCGCAAGCGGTTTTTCGCAGGTGCATCTCGCCCCGCCGCAGCGACGCCGGACGCCCGCATCATTTTTCATGCCCTCCCGCCAGAGGTGTGCTATGCAGATTGCGGTCATCGGGGCATCGGTGTGCAGCCCCGCGGAGGCGGAAGCGGCCGAGACGGCGGGGTACCTGATCGCCGGCAACGGGGCGGTCCTGCTCTCCGGCGGGCGCAGCGGCGTGATGGAGGCGGCCTGCCGCGGTGCGCGGGAGGCGGGGGGCACGACGGTGGGCATCCTTCCCGGGCGGGAGGGCGGGAATCCCTACTGTGACGTCACGATAAAAAGCGGGCTCGGCATTGCACGGAACGCCGTTCTGGTCAGCTCGGCGGACGCCGTCGTTGCGATCGGCGGAGGAGCGGGAACGCTCTCGGAGATCGGCATCGCCCTAAAACTGGGCATTCCTGTCTTCGGGGTGCGGACATGGGAGATTGAGGGGGTGTTTGCCTGCGCCACCCCCGAGGAGGCCGTGCTTATGGCAGTTCGCGCCGCACGCCTGTCCGGCTGATGTCGTAACCGCCGAGCGATGCCAGCGCCGACGCGAACCGTTCCGACGAAACACCGGAAAAGAGCGAAGCAAGGCGCGAATCTTCGTCGAGAACCGCTTTTCGCGCCACCAGTTCGTACCGCTCCGTGCCCACGGGCACGAACGGCAGCCCGAGCGCCTTCGCCGCACTGTAGACGCAGACGCCGAGGTCGGCCTCGCCGGTTTTCACCGCAAGGGCGACGGCAAGGTGCGTCGTCACCTCACGCCCGTAGCCGTCGATCCCGGCGGGATCGATGCCCTTCTGCCCGAGCAGGTGGTCGAGCAGCAGCCGGGTGCCGGAGCCTTTCTGCCGGTTGATGAACCGGTGCGTGGTGCAGTCTTCGAGGCGAAGCCCCTCCCGGGAGACGATTCCCTGTTCCCGCTCCGCGACGGTGAGCAGCACGAGTTCTTCGCCCGGCAGGTATTTTTCCAGGTACGGGACGTTGTAGTCGCCGCCCTCTGCGAGCAGGTGCATGGGTGCCGCATGGCACTCGCCCTTTTTCAGCGCGAGCAGCCCCCCCATGCTCCCGGTGTGGCTGACATGCACCGTCACCCCGCCGCCCCGTGCGATATCGGCAAGGTAATCGAGCGCCGGATCGTGGCTGCCGGTGATCAGCAGCGCCGTCTCCGCCTGATCCTCCGGCACGAGAAGGGTTGCCCCGACGGTGTCGCCCGCGGCATACCCTTCCGCCGAACGGGGGATCTGCAGGTAGGCGTTCGCACGCACCCCGCTCATCTGGACGCCCGCCCCGCGTGACTGCGGCACGGCAACCCAGTCGCCGCCGATCCGGCCTGCCGAGAGGAGGACGAACTCATCGGTCCCGATATCGGAGTGCAGCGTCGTGGTGAGGCGTGCACGGACGCGGGGGCGCACCGGCGGCTGCAGCCCGTACATGCCGAGCAGCGGCTCCATGATCTCCCGCAGGATGGTCGCGCAGGCGAGCGGGTATCCCGGCATCCCGATCACCGGTCTGCCGCCGATGCTCCCGATGATGACGGGTTTTGCCGGTTTGATGGCAACGCCGTGCACCAGCACGTCGCCCCGTTCCGCGATGATGCCGGCGGTGTAGTCCCGCGTCCCCTTGGACGACCCTGCGGAGACGATCAGGAGGTCGTTCTCCGCGATGCCCCGGTCGACGGCCATCGCGATGCGGTCGGGGTCGTCGGGGGTGATCGGGTAGTGGGTGCACCGGGCGCCGAGCGCCTGCAGGTGCGCCGCCGCCATGTGCATGTTGCTCTCGACCGCCTGGCCCGGCTCCGGCATGGTCCCGAGGGGCACGAGCTCGCTGCCGGTGGGGATGAGCCCCACGGCAAGGTCCAGCACGTCCACCCGGTCGATGCCGTAGGAGGCGAGTGCACCGATGTCGAAGGGGCGGATCCGGCGGTGCGAGGGAAGCACCATCTCCGTCTCCCCGATATCCTCGCCGACCGGGCGGACGTGCTGCCACGGGTGGGCGGCCGCCCGGATGGTGTACGCCGCGCCGTCGATGGCGACGTCCTCGATCATGATCACCGCGTCGTACCCGTCCGGGACGACGTTGCCGGTGTTGAGCCGGACGGCATCCGTGAGCGTGACGGGATGTTGTTCGGAGGCGCCGAAGGTGTCTTCCGCCCGCACGGCGATGCCGTCCATCGCGGAAAGGTGCCTCGGCGGGACGGATATGCGGGAGAAGATGGGTGCCGCCGTGATCCTTCCGGCCGCTTCTGCAAGCGGCACGGTCACGGTCCGCGGGTGGCAGGCGAAGCGCTCGCGGAGCACCTCCAGCGCCCCGTCGAGTGTGGTCAGGGAGAGGTAACGGCTCACCACAGGAGCACCTCGACCGCCTCTCCCGGCTCCATGCCTTCCCGCCCTGCGGGCACCACGACCAGGCCGTCGCTCTGCACGAGCGTGTTCAAGAGCCCCGATTTGCCGAAGACCGGGAATGCTTTCCCGTCCTCGAGCCGTACCCGCACGTAGTCCTGCCTGCCGCGGGCGGAGGGGACGGGCTCGCCGAGGACCGCCGATACGGGGCGCGGCACATGGCGTTCTCCCGTGACGGCCCGCAGCAGCGGCGCTGCGATGGCATGGAGCACGACGAACGCCGACGCGGGGTGGCCCGGCAGGCCGATGACCGGCCGCCCGTCCGCACGCCCGATGATCGTGGGTTTGCCCGGCGCGATGGCGATGCCGTGCACCAGCACCTCCCCCCGGGACGCCACGGTGTCGGCGCACATGTCCCGGTCGTCCTTTGAGCTGCCGCCCGAGAGGAGTACGATGTCGCATTCCGCCGTCGCCCGTTCCAGTGCCGCCGCAAGCGATGCGCGGTCGTCCCGGACGATGCCGTAGGCGACGGGGGTGCCGCCGTGCATGCGCACGAACCCGGCACAGAGCGAACCGTTCGCATCCCTGACCTGGCCGGGGCCCGGCACGGCGCCGACGGGGACCAGTTCGTTGCCGGTGGAGATGATCCCGACCTTCGGCGGGACTGCCACCGTGACCGTATCGCAACCCGCGGCGGCCAGCACGCCCATATCGCGCGGGGTGATGCGCCGCCCCGCTGCAAGGACGACGCCACCTTCGGCAAAGTCCTCGCCCCGTGCAATAACGTTCTCTCCGGGGGCCACCGGCCGGCTGATGAGCACCTCCGTGCCGATGCGCTCGGTGTACTCGATCATGGCCGCCGCGTCGGCGCCTGCGGGCAGCACGCCCCCGGTCGGGATGTACCGGCATTCCCCGGGGCGAACAGGGCGGCCTTCCGCTCTGCCCATCGCGATCCTGCCGGTGCAGGCGAGCATCGCGGGCATCGCCTCCGATGCCCCCGTCGTGTCCGCGGCGACGACCGCATAGCCGTCGACCACGGACCGTGCAAAACCGGGGATGTCCGCCGGCGACCGGACATCCGCGGCAAGGATCCTCCCGCACGCGTCGGACAGGGGGATCTCCTCGCGCCCTGCCGGCACGGCGATTCGCTCCGCTGCCGCGACGGCCTCGTCAACCGAAACGACGTGCAGAAACAGGCTCATCGGAAACAGCCCAGCTGGCAGCCCCTGATTTTTATCTTCGGATCCGCCGTGTTGCAGTAGCGGGCGATGTGCATCTTCGGAATATCGTATTCTTCGGAGATTTTGAATGCCTGCGGGCAGGTTATCTCCGTCGTGATGCCGTTTGCCTCGAAGGCTTTCCGGATTTTCTCGGTATCCATAATAAAAATCATGTCGTTTGACTAAAATATCGTTTACCATTATGCTGTTTTTCGAGAATATCATTGACTTTCTGCGGGGGATCGGGTGAAGATTGCCGTCATCAATTCCCGCCTCGATCCGGCGGGATGCGCAATCCGGGGGCGCCTGCTCGAGCTTCTCGACAACCCGGGGGGGCACCCCTGCCGGCATGGCGGCGACACCCTCGTCTTTCTCGAAACCGACGGCAGGCTCATCTACGAAGAGGGGCTCGACGCACGGGCGGATGCCGATCTCATCCTCTTCATCTCGCGCCATACCAGCATCCAGGCGCTCCCGGCCCTGACGGTCCACGTGACCGGCAACATCGGCAGCGCCGAGTACGGGGGGGCGCCCCGGACGCTCGCCCGGGCCGCCCCCGCCTGGATGCACGCGCTGCTGCGGGAATGCGCCGCCCGGGCACCGGCGGGGTACCGCGTCAGCTACGAGGTGACGCACCACGGGCCGTCCGATATCGAGACGCCCTCCCTCTTTGTCGAGATCGGCAGCACCGAAAAGGAATGGCGTGACCCTGCCGCCGCGGACGCCGTCGCGCAGGCAATCCTTGCCGCCCGGCCGTCGGCAACCATCACCCTCGTCGGGTTCGGGGGCAACCACTACGCCGCCCGGCAGACGGCGATCGCGCTGGCATCCCGCGGCGCCTTCGGGCATATCGCCCACAGCAGGCAGGCGGACGACCTGGACGAGGAGATGGTCGCCGGCATGGCACGGAAAAGCGATGCCGTCGCAGCCTATATCGACAAAAAATCGGTGCCGAAGGCAACGGTGCGCCGGCTCGAAGCCCTCTGCGGGGATCTTGGCCTGCCCCTTCTTTCGGAGAGCGACATCCTCGGGCTCCAGGATCTCTCGTGGGAGGGGTATCGCGCCCTTGCCGCGTGCGCAGGTGCTGCGGCTCCCGGTTCCCGGCTCCATCCCCACGCGCTGGCGGGCACGGGAACGGCGGCATCGTTTGAAATCGGCGCCGATCTTTTGGAAGAGGCGTTAAAAACCGACAAAGACCGGTTTATGGCGGACATCGCCGCCCTCCCGGTTGCCCACCTGACCTCGGAGGAAGGCGTCATGCTCCCGGTATTTTGTACCTTCGCACGGTATCAGCCACAGATCAACCATGATTTAATAACGTCATGCGTAAAAATCATAATCAGGAACGAAACCACTGCTGTCGAGGGCGACTGCCTCGTCATCCGGCGGATTCGCTTCGACCCCCGCAGGGCGCGCACAGCGGGGGTTCCCGCAGGTCCGCTTTTCGGCAGGCTCGCGGAAGGAGAATCCGTAACGGTGGGCGGCGTGACCATCACACCCGCGATGGTCTCGATCTGCAGTGAAAGAATCATCCGGGTCCCGGGACTGGAGAGGTATGTATGAGATCGATTGTGGAAGAGGCACTTACACGGGCGAATGATATGATCGTAGACGGACCGCAGTACGACAAGGAACTCGAGGACATCTTAAAAGAGCTGCAGACCCAGATCGCCGTCATCGGGTGCGGCGGAAGCGGGTCGAACACCATCAGCCGCATGTCCGAAGAGGGCATCCACGGTGCGAAGCTCATCGCCATCAACACCGATGCCCAGCACCTCATCAGGACGCAGTCCGACCGCCGGATCCTGATCGGGCGGCAGCGGACACGCGGCCTCGGTGCGGGCTCCATTCCGCAGGTCGGCGAAGAAGCGGCGCTGGAGAACGAGGAAGAGATCCGTGCCGCCGTCGAAGGCTGCGACATGGTCTTCATCACCGCCGGGCTCGGCGGCGGCACCGGCACCGGCTCCGCCCCGATCATCGCCAAGGCCGCCCGCGAGGAGGGTGCGCTCACGATTGCGGTCGTGACCCTGCCCTTCACCGCCGAGGGCGCCATCCGCATGGAGAACGCCGAGGCGGGGCTCGAGCGCCTCCGCGACGTCGCCGACACCGTCATCGTGGTCCCGAACGACCGCCTTCTCGAGGTCGTGCCGCGCCTGCCTCTCTATGCCGCGTTCAAGGTCTCCGACGAAGTCCTGATGCGTGCCGTCAAGGGCATCACCGAGCTGATCACGATGCCCGGCCTCGTCAACCTCGACTTCGCCGACGTCCGCACCGTCATGGAGCGGGGCGGCGTGGCCATGATCGGCATGGGCGAGAGCGACAGTGAGGACAAGGCCTCCGATTCGGTCAAGAAGGCCCTTCGCTCGCCCCTGCTCGATGTGGACATCTCGGGCGCCACGGCGGCACTGGTCAATGTCGTGGGCGGCCCCGACATGACGATGGCGGAGGCGGAAGGCGTCGTGCAGGAAGTGTACGAGCGCATCGACCCGACCGCCCGGATCATCTGGGGTGCGCAGATCGATCCCGATATGCAGCACAAGATGCGGACCATGCTGGTCGTGACCGGGGTGCGTTCCCCGCAGATCTACGGGCGCAACGACACCGGCATGCGCCAGATGATGAAAGAATTCGATATTGATTTTCTTAAGTGAGCAAATATGGCCCTGAATGTGAAACTGGAAGAGGAACTCTTCAAAAAATACATGCGTGTCCTGAAACTCGCACGGACACCGACCCGCGATGAGTTCTCAAAGATTGCAATCGTTGCAGCGCTGGGTATTGTGATTATCGGTCTTGTGGGATTCATCGTCTACGAGATCATGTTCGCGCTCCCGAACTGATGAGAAATGACGGACGCTAACCTCTACGGCAATAAGATATACGCCATCAAGACGACGGCGAAGCAGGAGCGGACGGTAGCCGACAATATCGCCAAGGCGGTGTCGGAGCACTCCGAGATCCATGTCGTCGCGGTCATGGTTCCCGATGAGCTTCGCGGGTACGTGCTCGTGGAGAGCCCCGACGAGATCGCGCTGATGGAACAGCTCGTCGAGATGGTGCCGCATGCGCGGGCGGTGCTCCACGGCGAGAGCACCTTCCACGAAGTCTCCCATTTCCTCGTGCCCAAACCCGTGGTCGCGGGCATCGAGGAGGGCACGATCGTCGAGCTGATCGCCGGCCCGTTCAAGGGCGAAAAGGCGGTTGTCAAACGGGTCGATTCCGGGAAGGAAGAGATTACCGTCGAACTCTACGAGAGCATGGTGCCGATCCCCATCACGGTGCGTGGCGACAATGTCCGGGTCATCGATCGCCGCGACGACGAGTGATCCCCCTCTTTTTTTCCGGCAGGTATTTGATACCTTTAAGTTCTTGCGCGTCGACCTCATCTAACCCAAGCCAGACCCGTTCAACGGGATCGGCATGGTGGTAACGACAATGGGAGAAGTGGTCGAGGTACTGGTTGCCGGCGGAAAGGCAACGGCGGGTCCCCCTCTGGGCCCCGCTCTCGGACCCCTCGGAATCAACGTGAAGGCTGTTGTTGACGAGATCAACAAAAAGACAGCCGAGTTCAACGGCATGCAGGTGCCGGTTACCGTCGAAGTCGACGATAAGAAGAACTTCACCGTTTCCGTGGGTATCCCACCCACGACCGCGCTCGTTATGAAAGAGTGCGGCATTGCCAAGGGTTCAGCCGAACCCAACACGCAGATCGTGGGAGACCTTCCGTTCGAGGCCGCTGTCAGAATCGCCCGCATGAAGGCGGACGACATGCTCTCGTACGAAACCCGGACCGCTGTCAAAGAGGTCGTGGGGACGTGCGTGAGCCTGGGCGTCACGGTGGACGGCAAAAGACCAAAAGAGGTCTTCCCGCTCATCGATGCCGGCGAATACGACAGCTTCCTCTGATGCATAGATCATTGAAAAACCATAGAAGATCGAAAGGTCGCAGCACTATGGAGGTGTATACTTGGTAGAAAGGGCCCAGATTCTCAAAGCCGTGAAAACGGCGTTAGAGCACGCGCCTGAGCGGAAGTTCCAGGAGAGCATCGATATCACGATCAATCTCCGGAACATCGACATGGCGCAGCCGAAAAACCGTATTGATGAAACGATGCTTCTACCGAACGGCACGGGCAGAACTGAAAAGATCGTCGTGCTGGGGAAGGGCGATATCACCACGCAGGCAAAGGAAGCGGGTGTCGACCTGATCATCGGATCGGAAGAGATCGAACGTCTGGGTGGAGAGCCGCGTGAGGCACGCAAGATGGCCGGCGAATACCGGTTTTTCCTTGCCGAGACAGCCGTGATGCCGCTTGTCGGCCGGTTCCTCGGTCCCCGCCTCGGTCCGCGCGGCAAGATGCCGATGCCGATTCCCCCGGGAACGGACATCCGGCCGATTGTACAGCGCCTCCGGAACTCGGTGAAGTTCCGGACGAGGGATAAAAAGACGTTCCACGTTAAGGTTGGCAACACCGCAATGGACGCCGAACAGGTCGCGGAGAACATCGACGCGGTCATGAAGCGTATCGAGTCGGTGCTCGAAAATGGTGCGATGAACATCCGCTCCGTCTACGTAAAGACAACCATGGGACCTGCGCAGAAGGTGATGTAATGCCGTTATATACGACTCACTTGCCGCAGTGGAAACGGGACGAAGTGGATCTGATCAAGCGCTTCGCGGGCGAGTACGCCCTCGTCGGTCTTGTGGACCTGTACGGGATTCCCGCCTCGCAGATGCAGACGATGCGCCGCGACATCCGCGGGTCCGCAGTCCTCAAGATGACGCGCAACACGCTCATCGAGCACGCGTTTGCCGAGATGGGCGGCGAGATCGCCTCGGTCCCGTCCCATCTTGACGGCCAGAGCGCGCTTATCTTCACGAACGAAAACCCGTT
Source organism: Methanomicrobiales archaeon (assembly GCA_013415665.1). Lineage (GTDB taxonomy): Archaea > Halobacteriota > Methanomicrobia > Methanomicrobiales > Methanomicrobiaceae > LKUD01. The sequence goes on along the minus strand of JAAEEQ010000041.1, from coordinate 1,108 downwards.
CAAGCTGTTCAAGCGCCTCGAGCTGACCAAGACGAAGATGGTCGCGAAACCGGGCGACGTCGCACCGGAAGACATCGTTGTCGCGAAAGGACCGACCAGCTTCAAGCCCGGCCCCATCGTCGGGGAACTGCAGCAGGCAGGCATCCCCGCCATGATCGAGGGCGGCAAGGTCAAGATCCGCGACACGAAGACAGTTGTCAAGAAGGGCGAGACGATCAGCAAAAAGATGGCTGACGTACTTGCGAAACTCGACATCCGCCCGATCGACGTCGGCCTGAACCTCCAGATCGCGTACTACGACGGCAGCCTCTACGCACCGTCGGTGCTCGCCATCGATGAGACGGTCTACGCCGCGAACATCACGCTCGCCGCACAGCAGGCATTCAACCTCTCGGTCAACGCGGCCTACCCGACGAAGCTCACCATCGAGACCATCCTCGGAAAGGCAGCGACTGAGGCGAAGAACCTCGCCGTGGATGCAGGCATCTACGAAAAGGGTGTCATGGATCTTATCATCGCCCGGGCATACCGTGAGATGCTTGCAGTGAAAGGTATCGTGGAAGGAAATTAATCAATCAAACCAATTCAGGTGATATAACATGGAATACATCTATGCAGCCCTCCTCCTGCACAACGCAGGCAAGGACGTAACCGAGGACGCCGTTAAAGCAGTCCTCGCAGCAGCCGGTATCGCAGTCGACGACGCCCGTGTCAAGGCACTGGTCGCAGCCCTTGACGGCGTGAACATCGAGGAAGCCATCAGCAAGGCCGCCGCGGCACCCGTTGCCGTCGCAGCAGCCCCCGCCGCGGCAGCAGCCCCCGCAGAGGCAGCCGCCGAGGAAGAGGAAGAGGAAGAAGAGAAGGAAGACGAGGAAGGCGGCATGGCCGGCCTCGGCGCCCTCTTCGGCTAAATTTTTTTGTTTTTTTCAAAAATTCCGGTTTTCGGAGTTTTGCGTTTACCCATCATTTCGTTCAGCCACTCAGGTATATCCGGATATCTGGACTCTTCCCTGCGCTGACTCATAGAGTTGAGAGATGATATCAGTCCGTTTTTCCGTTATGTTAAGCAGAATGAAGTATGCGGTGATGGAAAAAAGGAAGTATTCAG
>JAAEEQ010000152.1 GCA_013415665.1 Methanomicrobiales archaeon | reverse complement strand
AAACATCCACAATGTTTAATAATCGTTAAAAAGAACAATATAAGGCAATTATTATAGGCCTCCATAACTCAGTTGGTAGAGTGTCTGGCTGTTAACCAGAATGTCACAGGTTCGAGTCCTGTTGGGGGCGTTTTTCCTTTTCAATGCTGCGGACGCACCTGTCGTTTTCATTCTCTGTTCTGGGAATGATAATCAATGAGGTCAGGCAGTGAGGCGAGCATCCTTCTGGTGTGTACTTCCCTGGGTGGCGGCATGAATCATGTATTCCTTTAAATTCGTTTCCGGCATCTGCGATCTACTTCAGGAAATGGCGATATGTTAGCCTGCGGCATGCTCGGCGGCGAATGCGACCATACAAGGCGGAATGGCGGGGGAAAGAGGATGCTTCTTCTGTGCGGCTCTTCGTGGGGATCTTCCGCTGCCCGGTGTACGGATGCTGCGTGAGAAGAATCTCGAACACTGCGGACACTGTGGGGCGGTTCCCTGCGAGTGCTTAACCCGCAATAATGATTCGTCGGTCAGCGATGAGAAAGCGGCATAGGGTCCTCGAAGGCACGGGGGCCCGCTTCAAACAGGCAAACCAGAACAGCCGGTACAAAGGCAATACTTGATATTCAAAAATAATTCAGAAAAAGTTATTTTCGTTGTCTGAACAGACAGGCGATCACTGCCGCAGCGGCGACGATGCACGCCGGGAGCGACGCTTCGGGCGTTACCGCGCCGGAAGGGAGTTCTTCAAGGCCGCAGGCATCGCCGCTGCAGGCGGGCTCGGAGTAGTCGAGATCCATGAGTGATCCCACCTCCACAATACTTCCGTCATCGAGCATGCATGCCGAGCAGGTATCGAGCAGGTAGACCCGGCACGCGGCACCGGTCACGATCGTCTGCTCCAGCCCCTGCGCCGCACAATAGCCGTACTCCTCGCCGTCCTCGCCGAGCAGGAAGTCCCACGCGTCCACGGCGGTGCCGTCGGGCATGGTGCAGATGCCGATCTCGCCGCCCTCGCCGGTGATCGTCGTGTATCCATACCCCATTGCCCCGCAGTAGACCGCCGAAGGATTGCGCATCGCCGATGCGCCGCTGAAAACGAGTGACAGGCAGAGAGCTGCGCAGAGCAGCCCGCAGAGCGCCCGGCGGGCACCAGCCGGTTGCCGGTTATTCGTCATAGTAGATACCTCCCATCCATGCTATCGTCTGTGTCCAGTTGCCGCCGGAAATCGGAATCTTCGCATAGCCCAGATCGCCCCAGCCAGCTCCCCAGCTGTTCTTGATGATCCAGTCATCCCCGTCGTATCCCGCGATGACCACGCAGTGGTTCGCCCCGCAGGCCACCAGCGGGCCGCGGCACACCAGTTCCCGCTTAGCCGTGTCGGAACCGCCCGAGAGCAGGTGCAGCTGGGTGAGGTGCCACAGGCGGCTGTCCGTGCACTTGTCATCGCAATCCAGATCCAGCCACGGGGCATACCGGAGGCAGGTCTCGTTGACGACACCGGTATCGCGAATGTAATCGGCGGCACGGCCCGCCGATCCGCCCCCGCAGCTCCCTGCCTTGCTGCACGCGACCAGGTCCATCTCCGAAAGGTCCGGGTGCCGGTTGATCGCGTGAATGCCCTCCTGCTTGTTGTACACGGCCTCCATGACGCCCAGCGTCGAAAACGCCCAGCACGCTCCGCATCCTCCCTGGTCCTTAACAGACGTCATGTAATTGTAATCGCGCCAGTCGAATCGGTCGGGAAGCGGGGTCGCCGGATTGCAGAGGTTGCAGGGATAGCAGTAGTCCCCGCCGCAGTCTACCCCGGTTTCCTGCCCGTTCTTCTTCCCGTCACGGCAGAGATGCCAGATAAAGTTTTGCCGGCCGGTTTCATCGCTCTCGCGGACCAGATCGCCGGGATCGATGTGAATACCGACCTTGTTCGTCGCCGCATCGGGGGTCCAGTTTCTGCTGGCTATCGTCACCGTCTCTCCCGGAGCAAGGGAAGGTATCGGGTTCGTGTCAAAGAACACGTCATTGATAGAGACATCGGACGTGGTGGCATTGGACGCGACCATGCCGATGTTTTTTATCGAGTAGGTGATGACGAGCACGCTCGGGTCTTCAAGGTAGTAACTGGGGTTGATCCACTCCTTGTAGGGGACATAGGTTGTCCCCCACAGCAAGTACAGATCAGGGAGTCCTGCCGGGGTCGGGGTGGCATCCAGCATCACCGGCGGCTGCGTCAGGTTTTCCGCAACCATCGTCGCAGTAGGGAAGGGGTAGTCGCTGCTGCCGTCGTTGACGGTCGGCGCATCGGTTCTCGTCGTGCAGTTTACCCATGAGTGATTCACGTTGCCTGAGGTATCGACGGTATGGGTGCTGAGGGTGTAGGTTGATAGGGGACGCAAATTACGTGCCACGTAGGTTTCGGTGCCTTTCGTTATATTGCCTGCGAAGGCCCCGTTGACATACACCATGACCCTAATAAAGTCCGCATCAGGCGGATCGGTCCACGCCCATGCAATCGACGAGCTCCCTGCAGACGCGGCATGCAGCGCCGAGACCGACTGCGGCGGGCCGGGATCGAACGGGCTCGTGCGTGCGGTGCTGTTTACCCATGACGCATTGACGTTGCCGCTGGCATCCCCCGTCCGGGTGCCGATCGCGTGCAGCGTATCCGGCGTAAGGCCGGATGCCGTAAAGGACTGCACGCCCGCCGTAACGTTCGCGGAAAACGCGCCGTCGAGGTAGACCATCACCTTCGCAAAGTCCCCGTCCTTGGGATCGTTCCAGGTCCAGGTAATCGACGTCGGCAGGTACGTCGTATTGGCAAGACCGGTGATGCCAGCGGGGGGGGTGAGATCAACGGCCGCGGTCGTCGCCGTGCCGTTCACCCAGGTTGCGTTGACGTTGTCGTGCGTGTCGACGGTCCGGGTCGAGATAGTGTATTCCGTCGAGGGCGGCAGAGCGGTTGCCGTGAAGGCTTGCGTCCCGGCGGTGACATTGGCACGGAAGGTATTGTTGAGATATACCATCACCATCGCAAGGTCCCCGTCACTCGGATCGGTCCAGGTCCACGTGATCGACGTCGGCAGGTACGTCGTATTGGTAAGACCGGTGATGCCGGCAGGGGGTGTGAGATCCGGCGGCGGCGTGCCGAGGGTGTAGGACGCCCATCCCTCGATTAACGGGT
>JAAEEQ010000040.1 GCA_013415665.1 Methanomicrobiales archaeon | reverse complement strand
TAATACCGAGAAGGAGCGCAAGGATCACCAGGATGCCGGCACCCTGGGCCAGCGATCCGATGAACTCCGTTCCCGGGATGAGGCGGGTTGCCGGAATATCGACGCCGGAAAGCAGCCGTGCGGCCGTCGTTGTGATGAGCACCGCGGGAATGACATATTTGCAGAGGGGGAGCACGATCCGTGCCGGCCCCTGCGTGCCGTCGATCTGCGATTCAAGCACGGAGCGGTGCAGGAACCAGGTGAAGGTGACTGATGTGAGGAGCGCGGCGATCGGAAGCCCGATGCTGCCCACAGTCTCGTCGAGAAAGTCCAGCACCCGGACACCCCCCACCGAAAAGCCTACGGCACTGTAGCTCAGCGCCGAGGGCATACCGGCGAGAAGAATCCCGCCGGTGAGCAGGAATGCCGTCCTCCGGCGGGACCACCCGAGGGTTTCGCGGACAGCAGCGACGCTCACTTCAAGCATGGAAACAGCGGACGTAAGCGCAGCAAAAAAGAGCACCAGGAAAAAGGCGACCGCCAGCAGCTGTCCGCCGGGCATCAGGGCAAATGCACGGGGAAGCGTCGAAAAGGCAAGTTCCGCACCGATTGTGGGGGTAAAGCCGAAGGTAAACACGATGGGAAAGATCACGAAGCCTGCAAGGAGTGCCACCAAGAGATCCGCAATGGTAACGATCACTGCGGACCCGGGTATTCCCTGATCCTTTCCCATGTATGAACCGTAGGTCAGCAGAATCCCCTGTCCGACCGAGAGGGAAAAGAATGCCTGCCCGAACGCCGCACTCCAGATGAGCGGATTGGAGAGCACGGAAAAATCAGGCGTGAACATGAAGCTGATGCCGTCTCCGAACCCGGCAAGGGTCGTCCCGTATGCCGCCATCCCTGCCAGAATGACAACACAGAACGGGATCATGAACATCGATATCTTTTCGATCCCTTTCTGAACACCGATCGAGACAACAATCCCCGTAATGAGTGCAGAGATGATGAACAGGCCGATTGGCTGATAGGATCCGGTGAACTGGGCAAAGGATTCCATGCTGCCGGACACCGAGAGTACAACATAGCCGAGTGTCCAGCCGGTGATGACCAGGTAATAGGACAGAATCAGAAACACAATCGCACAGAGCAGCCAGCCGATGACATGAAACCGCTGCCGTACGTTCCGGTACGCCGAAACAACGGTCGCCCTGAAATAGCGCCCCATCGAAAGCTCGAGAATCATGAGCGGCATGGCGAAGAGGAAAACCGCGATGAAATACGGGATCAGATACGCCCCGCCGCCATTCTGCCCGAGTACCGCAGAAAAACGCCAGATATTCCCGATGCCGACCGCGGATCCGATTGCAGCCAGGAGAAATCCAAGTTTCGATGACCATTGCTCCATGGGCGATTCCTTCAGTACCGGATGCTCTGCGCCTGATAAGAGATGAAAATTCCGGTCATGGAGCGTCGTTTTCCGAACGGATCCTTCTCTTGAGCACAACAATCACCGGGCATCCCGGAGGGAAACATCCTTTTTTTGGCACTGGCCAGTCCCCCGGGTGAAGAACAACAGCCGGTACCAGATTGCCCTTCCAGTCCCCCGTCTTTTGGGGGTCTGCACCCGGGGATCAGCGAAGTCCGATCACCTCGCGTACCCGCTGCTGGGCTTCCGAGCCCCGTGTGCAGTAATAGGAAAAGGAAAGCTCCATCTCCCGCGAGAGGGGGCACGTGGAACAGAGGCATTCATGCTCATTGACAATGCAGGCGCTGCCGCCCACCGTGCAGAACGCACGTTCGGCTTCACCGGCGCCCTGTTCCGTCCGCACGCATTCACGGTATGTCGGGCAAATATCGCAGATGCATTGCTTTTTTCTCTTGTCGAGAATTGAGCGCCTCTCATCAGGCGTCAGCCTGATGGACGTCACCATCATTTCAAAATAGTCGGTCGGCATCCCAGATCCCTCACAAGCCGGATAGGGAGCGCATTATTTATAGCTATCGCCGCAGAAGACTGCCGCAGTTTCAGGAGATGCAGGTATCGTCGAGGGGACGCATCTCCCTTTCCAAGGAGCCGAAGCAGCCCTGCAAGCATATATCAGTGCAGGAGGTACCAATGCAACCGGAACAAAACCGCTATGCCTGTCACGTCCGACCCCCGGCTGCTTCCCGTCATCAGGCGTGCCATTGCCGCCCAGGAACGCCTCCGGCAGCGGTGCATACGCGAAAAGGCACTCATTGCCGATCCTCTCCGGACCGTCGGGGGGGTAGACGTCTCGTATGACGAAAAGAGGGCCTTTGCCGCGGCAGTCGTGCTCGGATTTCCGGATCTGGAACCCTGCTGCCATGCTGGTGCGGTGAAAAAAGCCGTTTTTCCCTACATTCCGGGCCTCCTTGCATTCCGCGAAGCGCCTCCGGTTCTTGCAGCAATGCGATCGCTCGCGGTCATGCCGGATCTCCTGTTCGTCAACGGCCACGGTTATGCCCATCCCCGTCGTTTCGGCCTTGCATCCCATGTCGGCGTGCTGCTTGATATTCCGGCCGTCGGCATCGCCCGGCGCCCCCTGATCGGCACGGCAGGCAATCCGGCAAACGAAAGCGGCGCACATGCCCCAATCCTGGATCATGACGATGTTATCGGCATGGCCGTGCGAAGCAGTATCCATTGCCGTCCCGTCTGCGTTTCCGCCGGCCACAGGGTGGATCTCGCAACTGCCGTCATGGTCACTCTGGCGGCAACGGTACCGGGAAGACGACTTCCCGAACCGCTTCGCATCGCGGATGCCCTTTCTAAAAAGATGCGCAGGGATAGCACCAAATGAACCAGTCCGTTGCGCGGAAAGGGGGAAAAGGCCGCCCCTGACCATTTCGGTCCGCGAACCGCAACAACAAGTTTGATACTGACGGCCGGAAGAGCGGCAAACGGAGCGATCGTTCCGGCAGCAACCCACCAGTAGCATGCGCTCCTGGCGAATTGTCTGCCATCCGATACGCTCATTGGCGTTCCCTTGCATACGTATCCTTGATGCCGGTGGCCAATGCATGGGAAGAAGCGTATGCACGCCGTGGACGCCTGTGGGGAGGGCAGCCCGATGCATTGCCCGAGCTTGCGCCTTCTTCCTCTGTCCTGGAGCTCGGCTGCGGAAACGGGAAAAACATCCCCGCCATGCTTCATCGTGGCTGGCAGATCTGTGCCCTCGATATCTCACGCACCGCCCTCGCTCTCGCACGGACGAACACCCTTCCGCACCACAGCATCGCCTGGGTCCGGGGGGACGCCTGCACGCTCCCGTTTTGCGCCAATGTATTCGATGCCGTGTTTGCATCGCATATTTTCGGCCATTTTCATCGCAAGGCACGGGATACGGCAGCTTTTGAGGCCTGGAGGGTATTAAAAACAGGAGGAAGGTTATTTTTCAGGGGATTCGAGACCAGCGACATGCGGTGCGGCGAAGGGTCAGGGGTGGAGGATCAAACCTACCTGCGCGCCGGGGGAACCATTACCCACTATTTTACCGAAGAAGAGCTTTACAGCCTTTTCCACCATTTCATACCCGAACAGGTCCGAACCCGCACCTGGAAAATGCGGATACGCGGGATCGACAGGGTCCGTGCCGTAGTTGAAGGGACCTTCCTCCGTATGGATTGATGCCTGCAGATCACGACAGATTGAAATAGCCCGGGATAGGGTACCGATCTGGAGAATCAGGGATGATGAACACGGACATCCAGGTTATCATTGTGCTCTGTACCGCTCCCGTCACAGAGGCAGACAGAATCGCCGGGATTCTCGTTCGGGAACGACGCGTTGCCTGCGTCAACACCGCACCGGTGACATCGCGGTTCATCTGGCAGGGCGAAGAGTGCCGCGATGATGAAAACCTGCTTATCATGAAAACCACCCGCACCCACCTGAAGGACCTCATCAACAGGATTCTGGAGATCCATCCCTACGATGTCCCCGAGGTCATCGCACTGCCGGTCATCGGGGGTTCAGGTGCGTACCTGGACTGGGTGGAAGCGTCGACACAGGCCCCGTAGGCATGGCATAGGCCACAGAGAAACCTTTTTTCCCCGGTGCGCTATGTGAGACTATGCAACCCCTGATACAGACGCCACCTCCGGGGCCGAAAGCCAGAGCGATTCTCGAGCGTGATGCCCGGGTCATATCCCAGTGCATGGTCAGGGAATATCCGCTTGTTCTCGAAAAAGCACAGGGTGTGAACCTCTGGGATGTTGACGGCAACCGGTACCTTGATTTCTCGGCAGGCATCGCCGTCATGAATGTCGGGTGGAACCACCCTGCCGTTGTCCAGGCGATAACCGGCCAGGCATCGCGCCTGACCCATGGTGCTTTTCTGGATTTCTGTTCAGAAGTGCCGGTTCTGCTCGCGGAAAAGATCGTGGATTTCATGCCGGAAGGCATGAACAGGGTATACCTGTCGAACTCGGGCGCGGAGAGCGTCGAGGCGGCTTTGAAGCTCGCGCGCCACCATACGCGCCGGAAATATTTCATCGCCTTTTACGGCGCATTCCACGGCCGCACCTACGGAGCGATGAGCCTGACCTCATCGAATGTCATACAACGGCAGTATTTCGGGCCGTTTCTGCCGGTCATTCACGTCCCCTACCCGAACCCCTACCGGCCGCTTGGCCTTGAACATGACACCTGCGATCTTGATACGATGGCCGTTCTGGAAGAGGAGGTTTTCAGAACCGAAGTCGCACCGGACGAGGTGGCGGCGATTTTTGTCGAGCCGGTACAGGGAGAAGGGGGCTACATCGTCCCGCCGCCCGCCTTCCTCCGAAGGCTGCGGGATCTCTGTGATGAACACGGCATACTCCTGGTTGCCGATGAGGTGCAGTCGGGATGCTTCAGGACCGGGACCTTCCTTGCCTGCGAACAGTTCGGCGTCACGCCCGATATCGTCTGCCTCTCGAAAGCTGTCGGGGGAGGATTGCCGCTGGGCATGACCATCGCATCCGACGCCATTATGAACTGGCCGCGGGGATCCCATGCCAGCACATTCGGGGGGAACAACCTCGCCTGCGCCGCTGCTCTGGCAGCCTTGAATATCATGAGCGAACCGGGTTTCGGGCCGCAGGTCCAGCAAACCGGTGCACATCTTCTTGCAGGACTCCGCGATCTGAAAAATAAATACCAGCTGATAGGCGATGTCAGGGGGCTCGGGCTGATGTGCGGGATGGAACTGGTCCGGGACCGGGCAACAAAAATGCCTGCACGCGAAGAACGCCGGCAGATTCTCGCACAGGCGTTCCAGCGCGGGCTGACGATGCTGCCCGCAGGCCTGTCGACGATACGGTTCTGTCCGCCTTTGACGATCGGCAAAGATGATATCGACACCGGCCTTGCCATCCTCGACGGTGTCCTTTCCAAAGAAGGAAGGTAGAAAATTTTTTTAAGACGCAGGGAAAACAACGCCACGATCCCACGTTGCGGATAATTATCCACGTCAATGCCTCTGAATCCACCGGATTGTTTGCCGGGGAATCCGACATGAGAGCCAGGCATCTCACGGACGGACGCGAAACCCGTATCGGGGGACGAAGGAGAGGTGAGATGATGCCGCAAAAAAAAGTCACGTACGTGTCGCTGCTTGCCGACGAGAGTATTCATGAATCGTATGAAAAAGCACTGGCTGCTGTTAAAAAAAAACTGGGGCAGCACCACCCCATGTTCATCGGTGATTCCGGGCTTTTTACCAAGGAGGAATTTGAGGTACGATCGCCGATCGATTCGGGCATCCTTATCGGATACTTCCAGAAAGCGAACGGGGAAGACGCACGCCGTGCTGTTGCCCATGCAAAAAGCGCTTTTTTGTCATGGAGCCTGACGGACTGGAAGGAACGCGTGAGGATTATCCGCACGGCTGCAGACACCCTTTCACGCCAGATGTTCACACTTGCAGCGCTGATCACCTATGAAGTGGGAAAAAACCGCTATGAAGCCGTCGCCGAAGTGAGCGAAGCAATAGATTTCCTGCGCTATTACGCCGACCTGTACGAAGCGCATGGCGGATTCATAACACCAATGGTTTCAGAGATCCCGGGAGAATCCTGCGTAAGCGTGCTTCGGCCCCATGGTGTATGGGCGGTCATATCCCCGTTTAATTTCCCCATCGCGCTCGCTGCGGGAATGGCGGGTGCTGCCCTGATTGCCGGCAACACCGTCGTCCTTAAACCCACCAGTCTCGCTCCCCTCTCCGGACTGAAACTCTATCAGGCATTTATCAGCAGCGGCATCCCGCCGGGAGTAGTAAACGCGGTGACTGGGCCGGGAGAGGCATTCGGCGATGTTGTGACCGCACACCCGGATGTCGACGGCATCGCATTCACCGGTTCGCGCGACGTCGGGATCTGGCTCGCACGCCGGTTTGCGGCGAAGCAGCCCTATGCAAAACCGGTTGTATCTGAACTTGGCAGTAAAAATCCCTGTATCGTCACCGACAACGCGGATATCGAAAAAGCGGTGGAAGGAATCGTCAGGGCCGCATTCGGCTACGGCGGACAGAAGTGCAGTGCGACAAGCAGAGTGTATGTACAGGAAGGCATAGCCGGCAGGTTTACGGAAGCATTGGCAAAGCGAGTATCAGGACTTGTTGTCGGAGATCCCCGCGCCAAGGATGCGTTCATCGGACCGGTGATAAACCAGCAGGCGCTCGATCGCTTTACTGCTGCGGTCCGGGAAGCGAGGGAGATGGGCGGGACCATTCTGACAGGCGGAGAGGAACTGACGAAAAAACCGTTTATGAATGGATTCTATGCAACACCAACGCTTGTGACCGGCATTCCGCGTGACCACCGGCTCTTTAAGGATGAGCTGTTTGTGCCCTTTGTTGTCGTCGACACCTTTTCCACACTCCAGGAAGCCCTGTCATTCGCAAATGATACGGAATACGGCCTGACCGCAGGCATCTTTTCCGAAGAGCAGGATGAGACAGACTATTTCTTTGAACATATCAGGTTCGGCGTCTGCTACGCCAACCGCAGCGGCGGTGCGACGACGGGCGCATGGCCCGGGGCACAGCCCTTTGGCGGCTGGAAAGCAAGCGGTGCAACCGGAAAAGGGGCAGGAGGACCATGGTATCTCCTCTCGTACCTGCGGGAACAGGCGCAGACCCGCGTTACCGGAGAAAAAGGCCCGAAAGCATGATATGGTTTATCAGCAGAGGCAGGGCTGGCAGGCATACCTGTGCGCCCCTCCCCCCGTCAGCTTACCGTTCAGGCTCATCATCAGGGTTTATTTTTCTATTACCGGGCATTTCAGCCATAATATTTATTGGCACCCAACTCCTTCGTTTTTTTGAGAAAGGGAGATACTGAAAGAAATGCTGATCGGAGAGGATGGAAACTGCGAAATGTGCCGGCGTGCCGAACAACGGGGCGATCGGTGCTATTGCATTAAGTACCATGACTGGTGCGATCATGTCAGGTTCGTCTGTGAAGATGATGCCGCTCTCAACAGCGAACCCGTTTCAGGGATCGACGACGACGAAGAACCGGAAGACTGGTAAACTGGTCAGAGACCACAGGATTTTCTTTTTTTCTCAGGCATGGCCGGCCCTGACAGGTTTGGGGACGTGTGGTGTAGCGTTGCTTTTTTAGAATGCGGATGCCGGGCCATAACTGCGAAAAAACCCGCAGTTAAGGATATCTATTTAATTTACGGAAACGAGTAATTCCCGATGACCATGATACGAAAAACAGTACTGGTTGTAAGCGTGCTTCTGGTCTTGTGCGCCGCATGTGCAGGAACGGCTCTCGGTGCGGTTGACGGCGGCACCGATAAAGTCCTGTACGTCACCGGGACCGGAAAGATTACGACCGAACCCGACAGGGCAATGGTTTCGCTGGCAGTCGAAACGGAAGACAGCAATGTAAAAACGGCACAGCAGGCGAATGCTGATCGCATGAATGCCGTCATCGCGGCGCTTACGAAGGCCGGCCTGACATCGGATGATCTCAAAACGACCGGCTATTCGATCTACCCAGTCCGGGAGGATACGGGCAGTTCGATCCTGAATGCCAAGGTGAAATACTATCGCGTTACCAATACGCTCCAGGTAACGCTCAAAGATGTGAGCCGTGTCGGCGAAATCATTGATACGGCGGTTGCCAATGGAGCCGATCGTACTGATTACATCTCGTTTTACGTGAGCGACGAAAAACAGGAGATGCTCAGAAGCGAGGTGCTTGCAGATGCTGTCGGAACGGCACGCTCGGATGCTGATGCCGTTGCCCGTGCACTGGGAATGCAGATTACCGGCATCAAGGAAGTCTCGGTTGGGAGCTATTATCCGCCCGTTGCGTACGATCGGGCTGCATATGCCGAAATGAACGGCGCATCCGGCGCAACGACTCCGATTGAACCTGACACCGTTGATATCACGGCAACCGTCTCGATCACCTATCTTATCGGGTGATCGCAACCCTGCACTCTTTTACGATCCCGGTTGCGTGCTGCAGTGACGCCCGGATAAAAAAATCAGGATGAATCCTCATCCGACGGTCCGGCCTGCATCCGGATTCCGTCAGGGAACCAGACTGTCCGCTGGGGGAAGGGAATTTCGATGCCTTCGGCTTCGAGGGCGACCTTGATCTTCCAGAGCATTTCGGTTTTCACGCTCCACCACACCCGTGAAGGGGCCCAGATTTTTATGATGATATTGACGCCGTTATCACCGAGTTCATCGACAAAAACGCTGGGGCCCGGGTTTTTAAGGGCGAACGGGTGCTCCCATATCACCTTCTTGATTATGCTGACGGCTTTGTCCGCATCGTCCTCGTACCGGATACCGACGACATAACCGAACCGGCGGGCGGCATTTGCAACATAATTGGTAATATTTGACGTGAAAACCTGCTCATTCGGGAGCCGGACATAAATACCGTCGTACGTCCGGACAATGGTCGAGAGGATCCGGATGTCTTCGACGCTGCCGATGACATCGCCGACACTGATGTTATCGCCGATTTTTATCGGCCGCTCCACAATGAGAAAGAGACCGGATATAAAATTGGAGACCACGCTCTGGCTGGCAAAACCGATGACGATACCGGCAATTCCCCCGGCAAGAAGAATGCCGGAAAGATCGATGTTCGGTAGCCCGATGACAAGGCCCAATCCGATAATGCCGAAATAGATGATTTTTAAGAGGATTCCGAGATCATTTTTTGGCAGTTTGTCTTCGAGGGATTTGCGGAGGCGATTCGTGATGAGCTGTGCAATAAGGGTAAAGAGCGCCAGAATGGCAACGAGGAGCAGGACATCATACCAGGTGATGCCGCTGGACCCGATGGATGAACCGAGAAATTCCGTCGCATTGAACACTCAGATCATCCCCCATTCCATCGGGCAGGTCCGCCTGACGACGTGCAGTTCACGCGCTGTATAGAGTTCAAGCGCCTTCTTCTGCCCTTCAACCAGCGAATGGTCAAAAAATTCCGTTTCTGCAAGTCGCGGACTCATAATTTTCATCCGTGCGACCATCGAGACCGGGCCGCCGTAATAGATTTTCATCCCGTATCCCTCAAAAACGGCCCGGGAAAGTTCCACCCATTCGCGGGTGGTATTCTCTATCGTCAGCTGCATGATGCCAAGGATATTGTGATTGACTTCAGGGACGGCATCGAAAACCTCGCTATGCCACCAGCGGGTAATCAGTCCGCCGCTTGAAGGTCCGTACAGGGAGTACTTCTGGGGCGAGAGCGAGAAAATGTCCAGTACCTGAATATTCTTTTTAGCCGCCACAAAGATGCCGATTTCAACAGGAAATGTCAGAAACACGTCTTTATTCGCGAACGGCTCGACAATCATGGGTTCAAATGCAATTTCGAGATAATTGGTTATTTCTTCGGGAAGATTCAGCGGTTCGACGGGATTGACGATGATCCTTCCCGCATCGGAAAGAATGCGCTTCTGAACCGAATCGCCGCCTGCTATCGTCCGGGAGTAGCAGTAAAAACCCTTGCCCGGAGTGATGCCGACAGTCACCGAATCGTCAGAATAGCCATAGTCATACCCGAATCTCCCGTACATCAGTGTAATGATGCATAGCCAATCACATAAAGTTGTGTGTCATAAAACGGAGAATCACATGATATTGCGTAAAAATCCACAAAAATATCTCATTCCCGCCGGTGCCAACAGATTTAATGCAGAACACACAAACATATATCGATTTCATAAATGCATCGTACAATTGGTTTTAAAGAAAGACGATATATCGAAGAACTCAGAATATTGACCAAATCAATCGCGTTAGACTGCATCATCGATGACCAGTATGATCGGGTAATTTATGTCATCAAACGGGGTGATATGGGCATCGCGATAGGAAAGAAAGGAGACAACATCAAAAAAATGCAGAAGGTTCTCGGCAAAAGGATAGAAATGGTCGAAGAGGCACAAAACCTCGATGAATTTATCAGGAATATATTCAAACCGGTTGAAATCGCGGAGGTCGTCCGTGACGACGAGCAGAGATACAATATCGTGATAAAGAAAAAGAACGACCTCGGCATTGCAATCGGAAAAGGCGGAGCAAATATTGAAAAAGCAAGGATCCTCTGCAAACGGTTTTTCGGAATCGAAATCGGCGACATCATGCAGGGTGCGGGACAATGAACGACACTGACATCATCCGGGTTCTCTGGCAGGTCATCAACGATCGGATCGCGCACCCCCCCCCGCAATCGTATGTCTGCGATATTCTCGGCCACCGTAAGGGAATAGACAAGGCCCTCGAAAAGGTCGGGGAGGAAACCACGGAATTTATCCTTGCGATGAAGAACGACGCCTATGATCGCAAAGTTTCCGAAGCGGCGGATCTCGTCTTTCACCTCCTCCTTGCGCTGCGCGCCGGCGATGTCGAACTCGATGACGTGCTCGCGGAACTCTCCGGGCGCCGCAGGTAGCATTCGGCGATCCCGCCCTGCATAATTCCGCTCAAACGCCATTTTTTTACAATACCAGCCTTCAACATGGAGAACCGGCGTATGCGCGCCACCCCCTGCATTCGTCGGGGAGCGGCCGATCGTATGCCACATCCTGCGAAAATCCCGATAGGAACACCTCTGCAACGCTTATTTCCGGGCATATCACAGGAACGAATGTCAACATTTATTAGCCGGTCATGCACATCTAGTAAGGTCGACCTTTCCGGGGGGGCCCGGGGGGCGCTTCTGCGGCGGTGCTGCGGGGGCGGGGGAGGCGTGTTGGGAAGGTTTAATACGAACCTGCACCAATATTATTCCCCTACGAGGACACGTGGTGGACGAGGGGCTTTGGCCGGGAATCCGGCCCGCTCCGACTTCGCACGGGGAAGAAAAGACAGGATTAAATATCCTGAAAACATACATTATTCCCCTGATTCGTGATGGAGAACCAAAATCACCCGGGTGGGGGTGTTGGTTCTGACGTTGGCACGAGGCAATGCGGAAATCTATTTAGTAACCGCTGATTCCTTTAACTAAAACCGATACTGTGTGCCGAAGT
>JAAEEQ010000002.1 GCA_013415665.1 Methanomicrobiales archaeon | reverse complement strand
TGAACGGGCGGAGCATTCCCGGCACGCCCGATAGTTCAGCGGTCTTGCGCATGTATGCACAAATGACAAGATGTTGCATAAAAGTATTCATGGAGACAGGCAATTACTCTGGCATGTTCGCATATGTTGCAGGCGGGCGGACGCCCGGTGCCACGGGCATGGCCCTAGTTGCCATCGTGCTGCTGGTCACGTGCGCATCGGCCGCGATCACGGTGTATCCGGCCGGGGAGAAATATTCGGGGGATTCCCTGACCGTCGCAGGCACGACGGCATTCTCGCCCGGAAACCGCATTCTGGTCACGATTGAACCGCTGGGGTTCGGCCCCACATCCAAGACGGATCCGGGATTCGGCGGCGGCACGGCGGGCGAGGTTGTCGTCGAGAAGGGCAACGGCATCAACCGTTGGGAGTTTACGGTCGATACCACCGGGTATACCGCGGGAACGTACCTCGTCACCGCAGAGATCCTGGAAACCGATGTCGCCGAGACGGCGACGTTTGTGCTGAATCCGCCGCTCCCGCCGAAGACGGCAGCAGTGCCGACAACGGCGGCGCCGGCGGAGACCGGGACGCCGGCGGCCACGCTGCCACCGGCAGAACCATCCGTCCCGGCAACACCGGCCCCTCTCCCGGTCTGGATCGCGGGGGGGGCGATCCTGCTCGCCGCCATCCTGTTCGGCAGCCTGCGCCGGCCGTAAGCCTTAGGGCAGCAGCCAGAGGACTGCGGTCACCGCTGCGGTGACGGCTGCGGCATAGCCGATAATCCGCCATGCCTGCCGCCGATCGAGTGCCCGCAGACGCTCCTCCC
Source organism: Methanomicrobiales archaeon (assembly GCA_013415665.1). Classification (GTDB taxonomy): domain Archaea; phylum Halobacteriota; class Methanomicrobia; order Methanomicrobiales; family Methanomicrobiaceae; genus LKUD01. The sequence continues at coordinate 36,494 of JAAEEQ010000002.1, read as the reverse complement.
AGATCGCTTCGGGGGTTGCACCGGCATCGCGGAAATTCACGAGCGATCGCAGGCCGAAGTAGGCACAAAAATGCATTTTAGCCTGTATGAATCCCAGCGCTGCGATAAAAACAGGGATGGCGACAAACAGGCGCACGCCGCGGGGGAGCCCGCAGAAGATCACCGGTGCCGCGAACAGGAGCGCCGCGGCAAACCCCGCCCACCCGAGGTTTCGCCTGAGCCGGGTTTCATCATCGCCGATATTGCAGACGCCGGGGTGGTATGCCGGTTGCCCGTTCATTGCCATCAGATCGGTCGCGGCCGGTCTTCAATGCTTCCCCGTCCCGATACAACGGCGGGAACCGATATGCTCTTCGTTTCCCCGGCATCACCTCTATCCGCATGGTGCACGCGTCAGGGGACAGGAACCGGTATCTGGAACAGCGTGCACGCCTCTACCTGCTGGCTGCCGTTGGCGGCACCGCCGGTCTGCTGCTGGCGGCGCTGCTCGCGCACCCGCTGTTCCTGATCCTGCTCCCGATCCCGCTCCTGTACTGTCCGGGGAAGCACCGGGCGTATGCGGCCGGGATCCGCGGCGAGAATGCGGTCGGTTCGGTTCTTTCAGCGTTTGACGACCGCTGGTACCTGTTCAACAGCGTCTGCCTGCCCGGGGCGGACGGGGATATCGATCACGTCCTCGTCGGCCCGAAAGGTGTCTTTGTCCTGGAAACGAAGAATTACGCGGGCTTCATCGCATGCAGGCAGGACGCATGGTACCGGAAAGTGCGGGAACGATGGATCCCCCTCGGCAGAAGCCCGAGCAGGCAGGCAAAATACAATGCCACCGTCCTTGCACGGTTCCTGCGCGAGAAGAATCTCGGCGAATGGGTGTATGCGGTGATTGTCTTTGCCAACCCCGCGATGAAGTCCATCATCGAGGATTCGACGGTGGATATCGTGTACCGCGATGAACTTACCCGCCATATCCTTTCGTACCCTGATATTCTCTCCGAAAAGCGGGCAGCTGCGATCGCATCGGCAATTGCCGGAACGGGCAAAAAGAGTGGGGTGTTTTAAATCATTTTTGTGCCCCAGATGGTATTTTCATACCTCTGGGCCTTCTCCGAGCCGCGGGTGCAGAAAAACTGGTACTTCAGTCCCATTTCCTTCGCAATCGGGCAGGTGGGGCAGCTACACCCCTTCTCCTCCGATATGCACATGAAACTCTTGCCGGTCGTACAGAACAGCGTCTCACCGGCATTTTTCGCGCAGCCGGTATAGCTCGGACAGGTCGGGCAGGGACATCGCTCCTTGAGCTTTCCAACCACCTGCATCTGGTTTTCCGGCGCCATGTCCTTTAATGCCTTCATTTTTTCTTCAAACAGATCCACACAACTCACACTCCTGGTGCAGTTCTCATCATATTGATGATGGTATTTAATGCTTGCCTCGCCGGGCAATCAAAAAAAAGGAATATTCAGGATTCCTGTGTCTCTTCGTAGAGCTGGAAGCGCCGTTTCAAAAAGTCGCGCACTTCCACCGACTCGAGCCAGCCGCAATCGAGCTGGGTGAGAATATCGTTGATGATGCGTGCCTGCTCGAGGATCTTTTCACTTGCCTCGGAAGGCAGCATGTCCTCGTAGGCAACGATGACGGAGAGCGGATTTCTGATGTGGTTGGTGAGTGTTAAAAACTGCTCGAGATTCTTCTCGATCTGCCGGAACGCTTCCCGTTCGCGCTTTTGCATCTCCTTGCGCTCGGTGATGTCACGGGAGATCGAAATGACGACGAGTTTCTGGTTCAGCTCGAAGAGGTGCGAACTGGTCTCGACGGGAATCGCGCTCCCGTCTTTTCGTATCTGCACCTCCTCGAATGTCGCGTGCCCTTTCGAAAAGAGCCGTTCGAAGATGGCGGGAAGTTGATCAAGGCTCTCCGGGGCATTGATCTCTTCCACGGTCATTGCCAGCAGCTCTTCACGCGAATAGCCAAGGTTCCTGCATGCGACATCGTTGACCTCGAGAAAACCGTCCGGATGGCCTTCATCGTCGAGGGCGTGCAGTATGATGGAGTCGTTGGCGTTGTTAAAGAGCATGCGGAATTTCGTCTCGCTTTCGATGAGTGCATCGACGGAACGCTTCTGTTCGGTGATGTCCTCGAGAAGAATGGTGATGCCGGGAGAGCCGTCGGTGAACGCCGTGGGGACGATCTTCATCCTGAAAAAAAGCTCTTCGTGGTCTTTGAGGACCCGGATCTCCTCGACTACCTCCTCACCTTCCAGTGCGCTGTCGATCTTTTTCTGTATGCTCAGGTCAGGGGTGATGGGGTGCAGGACGTTCTGGATCGGCTTGTCAAGAATCTTATCGCGGGGCAGGTTGAATATCCGGGTAAAATTCGTATTCGCCTCGATAATTCTCTGTTCTTTCGAGAGAACAACCACCATGTCCGAAGAAAAGTTAAGCATCGCTGAGATGGGCACCCTCTGGGAGAGGTAGTATACCTTTGCCTGCCCGTACGGCTCCATGTCAACCTGTCCGGAAGTACGCAGTACGTCCAGATAGCGTGCGACGGAGATACGGTTCATACCGATCGCCTCGGCGATCTGCGTGACAGACATGCCCCGAGGATTCGCCCGTAAAACATCCAGTATTGCTGAGTAATCCTTATGGTCCGCGACCATGATTAAATCAACAATGTCTACATATAAAAAAGATTCCCCTATGATTATCCTTTCTGTATATTTCAATGAATTATCGGCTAGGATAATTCATCAGATTATCGGCAGGTCCCCTGACCTGCAGGAAGGCGCGCCGCTCCGGGAATGGCTGTGCCGGACCGCTAAAAAATGTTAGAAAAGGGTGGAAATTATGCCAGATAGTCGTCGGGTTTCGGCAGCTGCTCTTTTAAGCCTTTGCGCTTGCGGATGTCGCGGACGACATCGGCAAGCATGCCTGCGGGCACCGTCTCGAATCCGGCGAATTCGGTGCTCCACATGGCACGCCCCTCGGTTGCGGAACGGATGTCGCCGGCGAAGCCGAAGAGTTCGGCGACCGGTGCCTTTCCGACGACGGTGATCGTGTCGCCCTCGGACTGCATGTCGATAACCTGACCGCGGCGCCCCTGGATCTGCCCGGTGGCGCTGCCCATGTGGTCCTGCGGGACGGTGATCTGGATATTCTGGATCGGCTCGAGCAATGAATCGCCGGCCAGCAGCATGCCGGCTTTCACGGCGGAACGGACCGCAGGGATGACCTGGGCGGGGCCGCGGTGGATCGCGTCCTCGTGCAGTTTCACATCGATGAGCCTGATTTTTAAGTTCTGGACGGTCTCGTCGGCGAGCGGTCCGCCACGGAGTGCCTCGCGCCACCCTTCGAGCACCAGTTCCATCGTTTCGTTGAGGTACTGGATACCCTTGGTCATGTCGATGAACATGTTGGTGTCTTCGATCGCTTTGACGCTCTTTGCCTCGTCCTTGTCCATGCCTGCGGCAACGAGGGCGTCACGGCGCTCGAGCGCGGGCTGGTTCATCGAGACTTCGCCGTCCTTGATCAGCTTGACGATGGCGGGGTCGAGCGGCTCAAGTTCGATATAGAAGCGGTTGTGCCGGTTCGGGGATTTGCCCTCGACAGGGCCTGCCTTCTGCGTCACCGTCTCGCGGTAGACGACAATCGGCGGTGAGGTGATGATCTCGACGCCCTTGTCGCGCTTGATGCGCCCGGTGATGATCTCCAGGTGCAGTTCGCCCATGCCCGAGATCAGGTGCTCGCCGGTCTCCTCGTTGATCGTGACCTGCACGGTCGGGTCTTCCTTGCCGACCTGCCGCAGCACCGTCACGAGCTTGGGGAGATCCTTCATGTTCTTCGCCTCGACAGCGACGGTCATGACCGGTTCGCTGTAGTGCTTGAGCGACTCGAAGGGCGTGACTTCCATCATGGAACTGACGGTGGACCCGACAATGGCATCCTTCAGCCCGGTCACGGCGGCGATATTGCCTGCCGGCAGCGCCTCGACTTCGATACGCTCCGCACCCATGAAGATGCCGACGTTCGCAAGGCGGTTCGAGCGCTTGGCGGTTCCCATGACATAGACCTCGGTCCCGCGCCGGAGCGTGCCGGAGAAGAGGCGCCCGGTTGCGACCTCGCCCGCGTGCGGGTCGAAGGAGATGTCGGTAACCATCAGCTGGACGGGGCCGTTCGGGTCGCAGGCCAGCATAGCTTTACCTTCGTTGGTGGACTTGTCCCCGTGCCAGATGATATTGACCCGGCGCTTCTGTGCGTCGAGGGGGTTGGGGAGGTGGCGCACGACCATGTCGAGGACGACAGCGTGAAGCGGGCTGCTCTTTGCAAGCCACTTCATGTCGCCGGCCTTACACTTGTCGTACACGTCTTTGAACGAAACCCCGCTCTTCTTCATGAACGGAACGGAGACGGCCCAGTTGTACAGGGCAGAGCCGAATGCGACGGTGCCGATGCCGGCGTCGAGCTTCCATCCGCCCTTGTACATCTCCTCGTTCATGCCCTTGACCAGCTTGTTCACCTTGTCGATGACCTTGCCGAGGCGGATCTGCATCTCGGTCTCGTCGACTTTCAGCTCGTTGATGAGGCGGTCCACCTTGTTGATGAACAACACCGGCCGGACACCCTCTTTCAGTGCCTGCCGGAGCACGGTCTCGGTCTGGGGCATGGTCCCTTCGACGGCATCCACCAGCACGACGGCGCCGTCGACGGCACGCATCGCGCGGGTGACGTCACCACCGAAATCGACGTGCCCGGGGGTGTCGATCATGTTGATGAGGTACTCATCACCGCCATATTCGTGGACCATCGAGACGTTGCTCGAGTCGATCGTGATACCGCGGGCCTGCTCCTCCTCGTCCGAGTCCATGAAGAGCTGCTTGCCCGCAAGCTCCTCGCTGATCATGCCGGCTCCTGCCAGCAGGTTGTCGGAGAGGGTTGTTTTTCCGTGATCAATGTGGGCGACGATGCCGATGTTCCTGATATGCTCGGGTTTGTCCATCAGTTCCGTGACCCGCTCTACCATCTTTTTCCGTCTGGTCATGAAAACACCATAAAAAAGGATTATCTGGCGGATTTCGCCACGCGCTCGCGCTCTTCTTTCTTACCCACCGAGAAGCAGCGGGAATCTCCGCCTGCCGCGGCGATGAGCTCGTCTGCGAGTACGGCCGCAACCGGCTTCTTTTTCTTGTGCGATGCCGCCCGGACGCCGCGGGCGATGAAGGTCAGTGCGGAATCCACCCGGCGCTGCGGTGCGGTGTCGACCGACTTCGGGACGTTGATGCCGCCGTACTTCAGGCGGACGGTCTCTTCGCGGGGCCCTGCATTCGCGATTGCCTCGACCAGCACTTCAACGGGGTTGCGCTTGGTCTTTTTATGGATGATTTCGAAGGCATCCTTGACAATCCGGATGGTCAGCTCCTTTTTCCCGGTGTTTTGCTCGCTCTGCATCAGCTTGTTGATGAGCCGCTCGACGATGAGCATCTCGCTCTTTGCAAACTGCTGCCCTGCAAGTTTCCCGCAGGAGTGCGGCACGATCATCGAGTGGATGTTGACGTACCGGACAAGGCCGGGGTCCTTGATCTCCACTTCGGAAATGTCCCACCGGTTGAAGAGCAGATTTTTCATATCCGCCTTGCCTGTGTTCTCCGTTATTTCTGCTTCTGTCATCAGTATCACCGCCGCGGCTTCTCCTTTCTGCCGATGACCATTTCATGGAGGCTCACATTGTTTACCTCGGTCACCTGGAACCGGACCCCCGGAATATCGCCCTTCGACCGGCCGAGACGCCCGCCGATACCCTCAATCGTGACTTCGTCGTGTTCGTCGATGAAGTTGATCGCGCCGTCGCCGACGGCGAATGCCGTGACCTGGCGCCCGTTTTTGATGAGCTGAACGCGAACGCACTTTCTGATTGCCGAGTTCGGCTGTTTCGCCTCGACACCGACCTTTTCGAGCACGATGCCCCGTGCCTGCGGCGCGCCCTCGAGCGGGTCCGACTTAATGTCAAGACCAAGCTGGCGACGCGAATAGTTTACGTCGCGCCATCTGCCCTGCTTGGCGTCGCGCTTACATTTTCTGGCTGCAAATTTTCCATTTCCCATTGGATACCCTCGCAATGCTCTTTAATAGCGTGATGGGCTAGCCTCTTTGTGCTATTAACTAACGCGCGAAATTGATATATATATTGTGGCTGAGAGGACACCGCCCGTTCACGGAAATTGCCGGATTTATCCGTTTACGGCAGAAACCAGGGGCATTTAACCCCCGGATCCCCTCCGCCGCTGCCACCCTATATCAGATTTCTGGCTATGTTACTAGGCGTCCCGGCGTATTAAACCTCGTCTTTCCTGTGCACGGCGGGGCCGTACATGCCCCATCACCGGGCATCGCCGATGCCGGTGCGCCTCCCTCCCGGCCGCCTGCGCCGCGACAACCACGACGGTGCCGAAAACCCCCCCTCACGCTGCCGGGAGGGATTGTGTGGCCGCTGTCCAGCCCGGGGCCATCCTCCCGCTCCCCGCACACGCCCCGTGCCGTTCGAACCGGAGTTCCTCCCCCCGTTGCCGCCGCATCCCTCAGCCCTCCTTTCTCTGCACTGCCCGAATGCGCGCACTTCCGCGCTTCCGCTCCCCGATGCTTATAAGCCTGCGGATACAAATGCTGTACAATGACGACCCGCATTTACAAGGAGGCATATTTCGAAGCCAGCCACCGGCTCCTGCACTATAAAGGGAAGTGTTTCCGGCTTCACGGTCACCAGTGGCGGGTGGAAGTCTGGATGGACGGGCCGGTGGATGCGGCGAGTTGCATCCTCGTGGATTACAACCTCATCAAGGAGGTTGTGCACCGGTACGACCATCAGGTCATTCTCAACCGTGACGATCCGATGGTTGCGTGCCTTGCGCAGTTCCAGGAGGTCATCACCACCGAGGGCGATCCGACCAGTGAAAATCTTGCCCGGCTTTTCGCGGACCAGATCAAACGAGCGTGCACCGAACAGGGCATCCCGGCACGGGTCGCAAAAATCCGTGTTTGGGAGTCGACGAGCTGTTATGCAGAGTATTCCCATGAGGATCTGTGAGATATTCAAAAGCCTGCAGGGCGAGGGAAGAAACCAGGGGAAACCCTGTATCTTCATCAGGCTTACCGGCTGCAACCTGAACTGCGCATGGTGCGATACGCCGTACGCACGAGAGGAAGGCAAGGAGGTCGAGATTGATGCCGTTCTCGACTACGCATGGCGTCTTACCGGGAATCATTTTTGCATCACCGGCGGGGAGCCGCTCCTGCAGGCAGCGGAACTGCTCGCGCTGATCCGGCGTCTTCATATGGCGGGAAAAACGGTCGAGATCGAGACGAACGGAACGATCGATTTCCGGCCCTTCCAGCGGTTCGCTTCGATATGCATGGATGTCAAATGCCCCTCGTCGGGTGAAAAGAGCGATCTGACGCTTCTTGAGTATATCCGGAGCGAGGACTCCGTGAAGTTCGTGGTCGAAGACGAAACGGACTGCGCCTATGCACAAAAGATTCTCTCCCGGTTTCCGGTCCGCGGGGAGGTATTTCTTTCACCGGTCGAGGGGAGCGACATTGCCGCCATTGCGGAATACATCATAGCCCACAACATCCCTGCACGGTTCCAGCTGCAGCTGCACAAGTGCATCGGGGTGAAATAAGTGAAGCGTGCGGTATGCCTGCTCTCCGGCGGGATGGATTCGACGACGCTTGCCTACCACGCCCGGGACATGGGATACGCCATCTGCGGCCTGCATGTCAGCTATGGGCAGCTGACGGAGACAAAGGAGCGTGCATGCGCCCGAACCGTCGCGGGAAAGCTCGGTGCCGTCGACTATGTCGAAGTCAGCCTCGATTATCTCCGCCGGTTCGGTGCCAGCAGCCTGACCGACCGCTCGATGGCCGTCGGGGATCACCGCGGGGACGCGGAGGGCATCCCAACCACCTACGTGCCGTTCCGGAATGCGAACCTGCTTTCGATCGCAACCAGCTATGCCGAGGCGAGGGGAGCCGAAGCGATATTCATCGGCGTGCAGTCGTCGGATTATGCCGGCTATCCCGACTGCCGGCCGGAATTCATCGAAGCGTTCCAGCAAGCCATCGATCTCGGGACCGCCTGTCCGACCCGGATCCGGCTCTGCACCCCTTTCGTGCACCTCAACAAGACGGAGATCGTCCGCCGCGGCATCGCGCTGGGCGTCCCCTACGAAGACACCTGGTCGTGCTACCGGAGCAACGAGCCCGCGTGCGGGCGGTGCGACTCCTGCCATTACCGCCTGCAGGCGTTTTACGAAGCCGGGGTGCGCGACCCGATTGCCTACGAGGACTGACATGCCCGACATACTCTACCAGGGCAGAAGGATGCGCATCGAGCGGGAAACCGTCCGGCTGCCGTCCGGCGCCGAAAAAGACCGCATCGTGGTGCGGCCGGGAAAAGCTGTGGCGATCCTTCCGCGTGACGGGGATACGTGCGTTCTGATCCGCCAGTACCGCCACGCCGTCGGCAGGTGGATCTATGAAGCGCCCGCCGGCACCATGGACGAGGGGGAACTCCCGGAAGAGACCGCACGGCGGGAGCTTGCCGAAGAGACCGGACTTGCGGCCGCCCGCTGGGAGCCGGCAGGCTGTATCTATACGACCCCCGGGTTTACCGACGAGGTCATTTACCTGTTTGCGGCCTCGGAACTCTCTCCCGCTCCCGGCGCCTCCCCCGATGAGGACGAGATGATCGAGGTCGTGCGCATCCCCTGCAAACGCGTCGGGCAGATGATCCGGGACGGCAGTATCGTCGATGCAAAGACGATCTGCCTTGCCGTCCGGTGCCTCGGGTGAGTGCCGTGCGGTGGCTTTTCGTTTTTTTCATCGCATGCAGTCTCGTGCTTGCATGCCTCTTTGCCGGGTGCACCGGCCGGGAATCCGCCGGGCCGGCATACATGCTCGGCGAGGATAACCGCCTCATCATCACGAACGTACCGTTCGCCGACGCGGAAGAGACGGTGATCCTGAAGCAGAACGGCACGACGCTCTCGCAGGTGGTGTTTCACAACCCCGGCGGCCCGGTCTATGCGCTGCTCGCTGAACCGGAACAGCCCGTCGCTGCTGTCGTGTTTGTGCCGGGAGCGGGCGTCTCCCTTGATGCGCACCGGGAGCGGGCGATGAGCTACGCGGCATCCGGCATCGCGTTCTGTGCCGTGGACCCGCGGGGCAACGGCGATATGACGCCGGGCTATGCATTCGACATCGAAAAGGACTTCACCCTCTTTTCCGCCGGGAAATGGCCGCAGGTCTACCGGGTGGCTGCCGACCTGATGATCATCCGGGGATGGCTTGCCGACCGCTCAGGCGTGCCCGTGTACGCTGCAGGCTCGAGCATGGGGGGGCGGTACAGTGTCCTTGCCGCTGCTGCGGATCAGGGATTTGCAGGCTGGTTCGGGGTCTCGACCTCCGGGTTCATGGGTGCGGGGTCGGAATTTACGGGAGACTCGCGCCGGTTCATCGAGAGCATCGATCCCGATTATGCGGTGGCACGGATTGCACCGCGCCCGGTCCGGGTCTACCACGCCGCGGATGATACGGTCATCCCCTTCGATGCCGGCATGGCGCTCTTCAACCATGCCCGCGAACCGAAGGATTTCGCCGCCTTCAACGGCACCCACGGCATTAATGCCGAAGTCGACGCCATGGTGATGGCCGATGTGCTCACCTTTAATGCGCGCGAGCACGAATAATATATGATTCCCAAGATCCGGTGAACGGCAGATGGCAGAAACAAGCGAGATGGATGACGCCCGGAAACGGTACGAATTCAAAAAAACCCTTGAAAAGCTGGCTCTCAAAGAAGGAAGCGGGACCGAACTGATTACCATCTATATCCCGCCCGACAAGCAGATCCACGATGTGACAGCGCAGCTTCGGGACGAGTTCGGCCAGTGCGCCAATATCAAGAGCAAACAGACACGGACCAATGTACAGAGCGCCATCTCTTCCGTTCTCTCCCGGCTGAAATACTATAACCGGCCGCCGGAAAACGGCATGGCGGTCTTTTGCGGCACGATCAAGCTCGGCGGTGATCGGACGGACCTGGAATGCACGATCATCGAGCCGCCCGAACCGCTCGGCCTGTACATGTACCGCTGCAGCTCGAACTTCGAGCTCGAGCCCCTGCTGCAGATGCTGCACGAAAAGGAGGTCTACGGCCTCATCGTGATCGACCGGCGCGAGGCGTATATCGGGTTCCTGCGCGGCAACCGCATCGAGCCCATGTCGGGCGTCACGTCCACGGTTCCCGGAAAACAGCGCAAGGGCGGCCAGTCGGCGATGCGTTTCCAGCGGCTCCGGCTGATTGCCATCAATGAATTCTACAAAAAGGTCGGCGACCGTGCATCCGAGATCTTTCTCGGTGAAAAGGACTTTTACGAACGCTTCAAGGGCGTGCTGATCGGGGGGCCGACGCCGACCAAGGAGGAGTTTTACGACGGCAGTTTCCTCCACCACGAACTCCAGAAACGGATCGTCGGGCTCTTTGATGTTTCCTATACGAACGAAAGCGGCCTTGCCGAACTGGTGGACGCAGCACAGGACGCGCTCCGCGGTGTCGAGGTGATGAAAGAGAAGCGGATCATGGACCGCTTCTTTAAGGAACTGGTCAAGGACAACGGCCTTGCCGCCTACGGCGAGGAGAGCATCAGGAAAAACCTCGAGCTCGGTGCGGTGGACATCCTTCTGCTCTCCTCGAACCTCCGGAAATCACGGCTCCGTATCGTCTGCCAGAACTGCGGCCGCGAAGAGGAGCGCACGGTCCAGATGGAGCCGGGCAAAAGCGCAAAGGATCTTGACTTCGGCAACTGCGACGCATGCAGCGCACCGCGGTACCTCGGCGATGAGACCGACATCATCGATGAACTGACCGATCTTGCCGACCAGAGCAATACGGAGGTTGAGATCATCTCCGACGACTTTGAGGAAGGTTCGATGCTCTACAATGCATTCGGCGGCATTGCCGCAATTCTCAGGTACAGGACGGGATATTAGTGTATTTTACGACCTACACGATGATACGGGAGGCGCTCGCCGCCTGCACCGGTGAGCAGGAGGTTGATCTCGGCGACGGCGGCGACCATGCGGATCTGGCCTCGACCATCGCATTTCGCCTTGCAAAAGTGAGAAAAACCGCCCCGGCACGGATAGCTGCCGGGATTGCCGCCGAACTTGCGCCATCGCTCGCAACCCATGACATCACCGTTGAGGCGCTCGGGCCGTATATCAACTTCAGGTTCGGGCAGCGGTACGTCGCCGAGGCCGTCAGGGAAGCGCTTGCTCCGGGGTACGGGGGGCTCCCCGAAAAGCAGCAGAAGGTCTGCATCGAACACACCAGCGCGAACCCGAACGGGCCGCTGCATGTCGGGCATATCAGGAATTCCATCCTTGGCGATTCGCTTGCCCGGGCATTTGCCAAGGCGGGGTACCCCCTCGAGGTGCAGTACTACGTCAACGATATGGGCAGGCAGATCGCGATCGTCGCCTGGGGATTCGACAACCTCGGCATGGCCCGTAACGAGGGGGAAAAGGGCGACCATTACGTGGCGCGCGTGTATATTGCGGCAAACCGGGCGATCGAAGCCGATCCGGAAATCAAAGCGGGGATCGATGCGCGGATGGCAGCCATCGAGCAGGGCGATCCGGAGACGGTGCGCAGGTTCCGCACCGCCGTCGAACTCTGCCTCGGCGGCATCAAGGCGACGCTTGCGGACCTGCACATCGGCCATGACCGGTTCATGTGGGAGAGCGACTTTGTCAGGAACCGCCATATGGCGGGCGTCATCCAGCGGATAGCCCTGCTGCCCGAGGCGAAGAACGAAGGCACGCTGTCGGTGGACCTCTCCGCGTTCGGGTTCGAAAAGGAGTATGTGATCCGGCGGAGCGACGGCACGTCGGTCTATGCCGCCCGCGATCTGGCATACCACGAGTGGAAGGCAGGCAATTTCGACGTGAACATCGATGTCCTCGGCGCCGATCACAAGCTGATCGGTGCGCAATTGCAGTGCACGCTGCGCCTCCTCGGCGAACAGCCGCCCGAGATCGTGCACTTCGAATTCGTTTCCCTGCCCGAGGGTTCAATGAGCACCCGTGCAGGCATGTTCGTCTCCGCCGACGCCCTTATCGAGGAAGTGACGGCGCGGGCGCTCGAGGAGGTCACGGTGCGCCGCCCCGACCTGTCGATCGAAGAGCGCTCCGCCATCGCCCGATCGGTGGCCGTCGGTGCCATCCGTTACGACATCATCCGGGTTTCCCCGGAGAAGAGCACGGTGTTCGACTGGAAGGAGGCGCTGAACTTCGAACGGCAGAGCGCCCCGTACATCCAGTACGCCCATGCCCGTGCCTGCAGCATCCTCGAGAAAGCCGGCGGTTTTGAACCCGAGTTTGCGTTCGCCACCGGGGAGGAGATCGCGCTCGCCAAGCATATCGCCCTCTTCCCCCGGGTGATTGCACAGGTGGTGGAAGAGCGCCGGCCCCACCTGCTCTCGGTCTATGCACGGGAATGCGCGGATCTCTTCAATACCTTCTACCGGTACAACCCGGTGCTTAAAAGCGAGGGCGCGACCCGCAACAGCCGCCTAACCCTCGTCCGTGCCGCACAGAACACGCTGAAAGAAGCACTGGAGACGCTCGGAATCGATGCGCTCGAAAGCATGTAATCCCCTTGTGCGGCAGGGCTACCACTTTTTTTCCCCTGCATCGTCGGCCGCCCTCAAGCCCTGCATGTGGACCGTGCGGGCGCTTCGCGGCGGCGAGACGTGCTACAAGCAGCGGTTTTACGGGATCGAAAGCCACCGGTGCGTCCAGATGACCCCGACGCTGAAATGCAACCAGCGCTGCCTGTTCTGCTGGCGATCGATGGAGCACGAGGTCACCGAGGAAGAGGAGATCGATCCCGCGGCGATCCTCGCCGGCATTCACCGGCTCCAGAAGAAAGGCCTTTCAGGGCACAAGATCTCCCCGCTGGTTACGCCGGAGAAGTGGGACGAGGCGATGCGCCCGGCAAACATCGCCATCTCGCTCTCGGGAGAGCCGACCTGCTACTCCCGCCTGCCGGAGCTGGTCGACATGCTCGGTGATGCGGGATTTTCGACCTTCCTGGTGTCCAACGGGACCCGCCCGCACGTGCTTTCCGACTGCCGCCCGTTCCAGCTGTATGTCTCGCTGGACGCACCCGACGAAGCGGTGTACCGCAAACTCTGCCGCCCGGTGGAGGATACCTGGGAGCAGGTGCAGGAAAGCCTCTCCCTTCTCGGCACCCGCCGGTCGGCGATCCGCATCACCCTGGTTGCCGGCTGGAACGACGCCGCACCGGAACGGTATGCCCGCATGATCCAGGATTCCGGTGCGCGGTATGTGGAGGTCAAGGGGTACATGCACGTCGGGTACAGCCGTCTGCGGCTCTCGCGGGACTGCATGCCCGATCATGCGCGGGTCGCGGCGTTTGCACAGTCAATCGCTAAATACTGTGACTATACATGTATTGATGAAAGCCCGGTGTCCCGGGTTGTCTGTTTGGAGCGGCGTGACATATGAGGTTTGATCCGGAAGCATGGAAACGGCATGCGAGAGAAGATTTCGATGCGGCGTGGCATGAAGGCAGTTCGGTGATCACCCCGCCCGGGTATGGCGGCACCTACCCCCGGTACACCTACCGGCGCGCATCCCCCCATCCGATAGCCGAGACGATAGAATCGCTCCGGCAGGTCTATCTCTCGATGGGCTTTGACGAGGCCCGCGTTCCGCTGATCATCGAGGAAAAGGACGTGTACCGGCAGTTCGGTCCCGAGGCGAGCGCTGTCCTTGATCGTGTCTTTTATCTCGGCGGGCTGCCGCGGCCGAATGTCGGCATCGCCCGCGCACAGGTCGATGCCATCGGCTCGCTGCTGGAACGGGCGCTGTCCCGGCAGGAGGAGGACGATCTCCGGGAGACGCTGCACGCCTACAAAAAATCACTCATCGACGGCGATGAGCTGACGCACGAGATTGCGCGGGTGCTCTCCTGTGACGACGGCCTGGTCGTCCGGATTCTCGACGACGTCTTTCCCGAGTTCAAAAACCTCGTGCCCGAGTCCTCAAGGATGACGCTCCGCAGCCATATGACCAGCGGCTGGTTCCTCTCGCTCGCAGCACTCTGGGAGCATGCACCGGTGCCGCTCCGCCTCTTCTCCGTCGACCGGTGTTTCAGGCGCGAGCAGGAGGAAGGCCCGACCCGCCTGATGTGCTACCATTCCGCGTCCTGCGTGGTTGCCGGGGAGGATATCACCCTCGAGGAGGGCAAGGCCGTTTCCGAAGCGCTCCTCTCGGCATTCGGTTTTACGGATTTCCGCTTCCGCCCCGACGAAAAACGCTCCAAGTACTACATTCCCGACACCCAGACGGAGGTCTATGCCCGCCACCCGGTGCACGACTGGGTTGAGGTGGCAACCTTCGGGATGTACTCCCCCTCCGCACTCGGCGAATACGGCATCGGCATTCCCGTTATGAACCTCGGCCTCGGGGTGGAGCGCCTTGCCATGATCCGGTACGGCTCGGACGATATCCGCCGCCTTACGATGCCGCAGTTCTTCCCCGGCACCCTCTCCGACCGCGAGATTGCCCGTGCCGTCACCCTCCGCGAAGAGCCCGCGACACCTGCCGGCAGGCGCTGTGCCCGTGCCGTTGCGGACGCTGCAACGATGCATGCAGCGGAGCCCGGGCCCTGCTCGTTTCCGGCGTGGGAGGGCATCCTCTGCGGGACCCCGGTGCGGGTGGTTGTCGAGGAGCCCGAGTCGGGGTCAAAGCTCTGCGGCCCGGCGACGTTCAACGACATCTATGCCTACCGGGGAGCCGTGCTCGGAGTGCCTGATACGGAAAAATTCCGCGAGGTGCGCGAGCACGGCGTGCCGACGGGCATCCGCTATCTTGACGCGGCGGCGCACCTTGCCGCAGCCAGAATCGAGGAAGCAGCCCGTTGCGGGACCGGCACAACGGTGCAGACGAAGATGGTCAAACTGCCCAGTGAGATCAACGTGAAAATCCCCGACTATGTGATGCGGTTCATGACCGATCGCAGCATTCGCGTCGATGTACGCGGGCCGGTGTTCCTGACCGTACGTTCGGAGATCGACCGGGAGCAGGACCCGGAAAGCACGGTGATATGACGGGCGATACGGGCAGTTCCGGAATGCGCGTGCTGCTGGTGGACGACGAGCCGTCGCTCCTCGACGTCGGGAAACTCTTCCTCGAGAAAGGAGGCCCGATGCGGGTCGAGACCGCACTGTCGGCGGTGGCGGCCCTCGAGCGGCCCGATCTCCTGTCCTTCGACGCCATCGTCGCCGACTATGAAATGCCGGGACAAAACGGCATCGATTTATTAAAGGCGGTCCGCGAGCGCGATTCCTCTATCCCGTTTATCATCTTCACCGGCAGGGGCCGCGAAGAGGTCGTTATCGAGGCGATCAACAACGGTGTGGATTTTTATGTCCAGAAAGGCGGATCGCCGCGTGCACAGTTCGCGGAACTTGCCCACAAAATCCGCAGTGCCGTCGAGCGGCGGCAGGCACAGGAAGCGTTGCGCCTCGATGAAATGCGGCTGGAGGCCCTGTTCACCCTTTCGCAGATGCATGATGTGCCGGTTCCCGAAATGATGCATTTTGCGCTCGAGGAAGGTATCCGGCTGACGGGCAGTGCCATCGGCTATGTAGCCTTTGTCAACGACGACGAAACGGAGCTGGAGATGTATGCCTGGTCCGAGTCTGCGATGGAAGGCTGCCATATCCGCGATAAGCCCCAATTTTATCCCCTGGAGACAACGGGGCTCTGGGGGGAGGCAGTGCGCCAGCGCCGCCCGGTGATCACGAATGACTATGCCGCCGACAATCCCCTGAAAAAAGGGTATCCTCCGGGGCACGTCCAGCTTTCCCGCCACATGAACGTCCCGGTCTTCGACGGGAAGCGTATCGTTCTCGTGGCGGGGGTCGGGAACAAGGCCCAGCCGTACGACGACGCCGATGTGCGGCAACTCTCCCTGTTGATGGGTGGGATGTGGCAGATTATCAAGCGGAGGCGAAGCGAGGAGGAGCTCCAGCATGTCAACGACGAGATCAGCGCGGCATGCGAACAGCTCAAGGCGACGGAAGAGATGCTGCTCGCCCAGAATGCCGAGCTCGCGGAGGCCGAGGCGGCTCTCCGCGAGAGCGAGGAGCGCATGATGCTTGCCGCGGACGGGGCGAACATCGGCATCTGGGACCTGAATATCGTCACCGGGGAAGAGGTCACCAACGAAAAATCGGCGGAAATGCTGGGCTACGCACCGGTTGAGCGGATCACGATGGAACATGAATGGAGAAATCTTGTCCATCCCGATGACCTGCCCCGTATTATCCAGGCGACACAGGGCCATTTTGCGGGCCTGCTGCCCTATTACGACGTTGAATGCAGGATGAAATGCAGCGACGGCAGCTGGAAATGGATCCACAGCGTGGGCCGGGTATCGGAGCGGGACGAAGCGGGGCGTCCGCTCAGGATGACCGGTATCCAGCAGGATATCACCGAAATGAAAAGGTACCGTGAACAGCTGGAGGAGGCGAACAAAAAGCTCATTCTCCTCTCGGACATCACCCGCCACGATATCCTCAACCAGGTGACGGCAGTGCTGGGGTACATCTTCATGTTAAAGGAGGATTGGCCGGATACAGGCAAACCGGCGCGATACATTGCCGCGATTGAGGAGCTGACACGGACGATCGAAGACCAGATCTCATTCACCCGCGAATACCAGGAGCTGGGCGTGCACGCACCCGTCTGGCAGCCCCTCTCCGGGCTGATCCGCCGGGCATCGCGGGGTGCCGGGCTGGACGGGATCGAGGTTGCCGACGAAACAGGCACAACCGAAATCCTCGCCGATCCGATGTTCGAGAAGGTATTGCGCAATATTTTTACCAATGCCATAGCCCACGGGGGGCCCGTCACGAGGATCCTCATCCGGTTTACCGTCGAAGAGGGTGCGGGCGTTCTCTCGGTCGCCGACAACGGCATCGGCGTCCCCGATGAGTTGAAAGAAACGATTTTTAAGCGTGGTTTTGGGAGAAAAACCGGTTTTGGCCTGTTTCTGGTCAGGGAGATCCTGCTGGTGCACGGGATGACGATCTGCGAGGCCGGCCACGAGGGAAGCGGGGCGGTTTTTAAGATCACGATCCCCCGCGATGCCTTCCGGCCGGTTCCCCCGGCGCCATGACGCCTGTCAGGTGGGATTATCCTGCCTGCCTTCCTATCTTCCGGGCATGACACAACAGATCTGCCCGATCATCAGCCGCGGATTCGATGTCCAGTTCTGTAAGCGTGAGCAGTGCATGGCATGGACAACGGCGCCCTTACCGGGGGGTGCCGCAGAACGGGCCCCCGCCGGGCGGTGTGCGCTGATCGCTGCCGAGCGAACCTGCTGAAAAAGCTGCTGCCGGATTTTGGTTTTCTGAGAGCCGGCAGAAAAAAACGAAAAAAAAGGTCTGTCCGTCCCTTCAGAGCCCGTCTGCGTACTCCGCAAAGGAGGGAAAGGCGTACTGCCAGGCGCGGATCATGCCCTTCGTGTAGCTGTGCCCGCCGCCGACACAGGCTGCAATCTGCCCGCAGAGTGCACCGGTTTCTGCTTTGCACTGGAAAACCGGGTTGCCCGCGGGCGAGGTGATGCCGTTTTCGAACGCGATCTTTCCTTCGATGGCGTGCTGTTTGGCAGATGCATACGTCGCCTGGAGCGCGGCGACATCGAAGCCTTCGCATTCGAGGCGGTTGATGATCGCGTACCCGCGGGCGAGTGCCATCGGCGCTTTTTCGACCATGTGCCCGACATAGGCGTTCCATGTTTCTGCAGGTGCAGGATCGGGGGCGGCTGCCGCCGGAACGGCACAAACCGCCGCAGTGCAGAGCAGGAGGGCGAATCCTGCGAGGATTGTGCGGATGCAGGGGGGGAGGGTGGTGTGTCCGGTGGTCGGTGCGGTGCGGTTCTGTCGTGTAGGTATGGTCATGGTGGTATCCTCCGGGTAGGGCCGTCGGCCGCAGCCTTTCCGGCCGCGGCGTTCGTCCGCTGATTACCATGTCCGCACCGTCCTGATATATATGGGTAGAATAGCGGCGGTTCAAGCATTGAACCGGGCGGTTCAACCATCATCCGGCAGCACGTCAGGCCGCCGGGCCCGTCTCCTTCGGCATCACGATCGCACGGGTTTTCTGCGCGTACCACCGCAGCGGTGTATTCCTTGCGTATCGCATCAGCCCGCTCAAAGATCGATGTTCTCGTTCGCCCTGTCCGCACCGGGAAGGCGGCATGCCGATTCATCCGGCGGGGGGCCTGGACAAAGATATCTTCAGCCATGAAAAATCTCCCCTCCCGGCACGGTTTATGGGGGGTGCCGGCGGTGTTCGTGCGGGTAACGGCCTGAAGAGGGATGCTGGTTGGGGGCGGCCGTTCACGCGGCAGCGGCATCTAGCAGGATTGAGACGATCTGCACCAGCATCGTCACATGGACGAGGGGAAGGACGGAAAGCGCAGTGCCGGGATCCGGCGAACGGAGGATGCGGAGGCTGGCGATGGCGAGCAGGACAAACCCGGCGACAAATCCGGCACGGGTGATGGTGCCCGCCTCCACGAGGAAGATGGAGGCGAAAATGACATGCAGCGCGGTACACGCAAGGATCCAGTGCGCCGTTCCCCGCTCCCCGTACAACACCGTGACCGTCGCCATTTCCCGTGCCCGGTCGTTGACGACATCGGCCAGATCATTGACCGCCAGGTGGGCTTCGGCGAACGGGTAGAAGAAGAGAAAGATAAGGAGGGCGGTCAGGTCAGGGGCGCCCGCCGCAAGGTATCCCGCTGCCGGAAACAGGGCGAAGTCCGTGCGGCCGAGGAGCTGGGCGACGGGAAACCGCTGGCTTCGTTTCTTCAGCTGGTAAAAAACCTCCATCGCGTAGGAAAAAAGCATGATGCCCCCGACCGCGAGGGCGTTTTTTGCCGGCAGCGTGAGGATCAGGGCGACGGTCAGGAGAAAAAAACCCAGGATGAGGTACCTCGCCTGCCGGGGGGCGATATGCCCTTCGGCAAGCGGACGCGTATGGAACGGGCGCCAGTACCGCGTGAGGGCGTCGTTTATATCGCGGGTGTCGCGCTCCCGGTCGACGTAGTCGTTGAGCACCATCCCCGTCTCGAACCCGAAAAAGCCGATGCCGGCAATGACCAGTGCCGATGCCCAGGAAAATCCGCCGTATGACTGCCATGCAAGTACGGCGCCGGCGCAGAAAAGCAGGGGCCAGACGAACGCGAAATGCGCACGGGTCAGGTCGAGCCAGGGCCGGAGGGTGGTGTGCATGCCTGATGAGGGGTGAGCGTGCAATAGTATAGCTCTTTTGCGGTTTCGAAGCGTTTTTCATCGCACCGTTCCTTCCACACTCTATGAGCCGGAATACCCTGGCCTTCTTCGCCGCTCTCTGCCTGTTGCTCGCAGGGCTGATCTGTGCCGCAGGGTGCCTGAAACCTGCGGAAACAAGCCCTTCGACGGTGCAGGAACCGCTCTCCGGCCTGGATGCGATAACCGGCGAACCGCGCTATGCTTTTGCGACCTGGGGCATCCGTGCCGTCGATACCGCAACCGGGGAGGTGCTCGTCTCACGCAATGCAGATGCGCTCTTTGCTGCGGGCTCGACAACAAAGTGTTTCACGGTTGCGGCCGCGCTGGATACCTTCGGGCCGGGGTACCGGTTTGCAACCCCGGTCTTCGCCCGCGGGACGCTCAGCCCGGACGGCGTTCTCGACGGCGTGCTGATCCTGGCCGCCTCGGGGGATCCGACGATGGGCGGGCGCACCCTTCCCGACGGGACAATCGCGTTTACCAGTGCCGACCACGGGGACGCCAACGCACTCGGCGGCGCCGTGCTCACCGCCACCGATCCCCTTGCCGGCCTCGACGTTCTCGCCCGACAGGTCGGACATGCCGGAATAGCCCGGGTTAGCGACGTCGTCATCGACGACCGGCTGTTCGAAACCGTGCAACTCGCCGATGACAATCCCGTCACCCCCATCATCATCAATGACAATCTTATCGATGTCATCATCACTCCCGCCGGCGAGGGTGAACCGGCGCACGTCGGTTCGCGCCCGGAGACCTCTGTCTGGAGCGTCAATGCAGCCGTAACAACGGGCGAGGCCGCAACGGTGCCGGATATCCGCATCGAGGGGGGGACGGGCATCATTATGGTCTCGGGGACCGTTCCTGCCGGCGGAGGCGTGCAGGTCAGGACGTTCCGCCCGCCCGACGCAGCCGGGTTCGCCCGGTCCCTCTTTATCGAGGCGCTTGAGCGTGCCGGCGTGGGCGTCGACGCACCGGCGGACGGCGCAAATCCGGTGCATCTGCTGCCGGGCCCCGAAGCATCGGATATGAGTAAGGTTGCCGAACTGGTGTCGCCGCCGTTGTCCGAGAACGCGAAACTGATCCTCAAGGTGAGCCAGAACCTGCATGCCAACACGCTCCTCGGGATCATGGCCGCGTATTGCGGAGAACGAACCGTGTACGACGGCCTTGCGCACGAAACATTCGTGCTTGAGATGGCGGGTATCGATGACCGGTCACTGACGCTGGTCGACGGCGAAGGATCGATGGGCAACCGGATCAGCCCGGATGCGATGACCCTTCTGCTGCAGTACATGGAGCAGCGCCCCTATGCCGGGGCCTTCCGGGAGGCACTCCCCGTGCTCGGCGTCGACGGAACCCTCGCATCCGCGGTCTCTCCCGGGAGTCCCGCACGGGGAAAGGTGCAGGCAAAGACGGGGACCGTTATCACGCAGGACATGGCAGGGCTGTTTCTGCACGCCAAAGCGATGGCAGGGTATATAACGGCAAAAAGCGGCCGGGAACTGGCTTTTGCCGTCTTCGTCAACGATGTACGCATCACGTCGGTTGACGACGCGATGGCGGTGGGTTCGGATCTCGCGGGGATCGCGGAGTACTTCTACGAAACGTTCTGACAGCACGAGCGCACGGATTTTCAGCTCCGGGCACCGGCAGGCGCAGCAAGCGCCCGTGCTTCGGCGACGAGGCGGGGCAGCAGCAGCGTGCGGTTTTGCGGCGTGAGGGTGCGGAGCGATTCGCGGT
Organism: Methanomicrobiales archaeon; assembly: GCA_013415665.1. GTDB lineage: Archaea > Halobacteriota > Methanomicrobia > Methanomicrobiales > Methanomicrobiaceae > LKUD01. Next base: position 15,331 of record JAAEEQ010000002.1, on the reverse strand, counting down.
GCCGGTCGCGGATTGCCCCGATGAAGCCGTCACCGCGCTGTGCGATGGTGGCGATGAGGGGCACGGGGCCTTCGAGCATGCCGGTGATATACGCCCGGAACCGGGGGGAGAGGCACTCCATTCTGCCGATCTCATCGATGATCATCACACCGGCACCGGCAGGGCCAACCCCCTGATCCGCGAGAAACGCCTCGAGTCCGGCGACATCGACGCCGTATTTCCCGACCTTCGGCGCGGGGAACCCAACCCTCGCCAGCGGTTGCCGCCGCCCGTCAAGGCCGATGAGGTCGAACCCCTGCCGGACCCCCTCCCGCCGGACTTCTTCCGTGACAAAGCCTGCCGGCCGGCAGTCCGAAAGCGCATCTGCGATGCGGCGGATGGCCGTTGTCTTTCCGGTCCCCGGCGCACCGGTGATCAGCAGGCACCCGCCGGGCACCACGCTTTAGCCCTCCAGCTCGATCTCGATGCCGCCGAATATGCCGGCCCCTCCGGCAGCGCCGCCGGCAGGCAGCATGAGGATGAGAAGCAGGATCGCCGCACAGAGGCCGATGATCATCATCACGGCAGCGCTCACCTTCGCTGCCGACCATATGCCGATATGCCGGATTTCCGTCATCATGCCTCCTGTGGTTCTGAAAGCGTTATAGCCCTGTCGCCGGCAAGCCACCCGAGCACCATGAGGGCTGCCGCCTTGTCCAGCGGACGGTTGTCATTGCCGCACTGTGGCGAGTGGATGCAGGACGGGCATCCCTCTCTACAGGCGCACGCCCGGATCAGGGAGCGGGCGGTAGCGGCAATCGCTTCAAAGCGTGCATACGCCTTTTCAGCAAGACCGATCCCCCCTTCGTACCCGTCATAGACGAGAATGGTCGGGGCGCCGGTATCCGGATGCCATACGGATGAAAATCCCCCGATATCCCGGCGGTCGCAGAGCACGTGGACGGGCATCATGCCGATGAGCGCGTGCTCCGCGCCATGCAGCCCCCCGGCGGCATCACAGGAGTGCGCTTCGAGCCGTTCCGCACCGGGCACCGTCACCCAGAAGGCACGGGTCGGAAACGTGACGGGCGGGAGGGCAAGCAGCACGCTCTCGAGCAGGGTATCGAAATGGCGGAGCTGGTACTCCCGGAAGGTCTCGGTGATGGTGACCTCGCCGAACGAGAGGGTTCCCTCCGGCAGCCTGCGCCGGTCAATCGTCCTGTCGATGGCAACGCCGACGGATTTCAGTACCCGCGTATGGCAGTCCGTCGGGTACGGCTGCACGGTGATCGCCCGTGCCTCCCCATCGAAGCGCGTCACCCGGTAGGTCTCGCCCTGGTGCAGAAGAATGGCGCCGGGGTGGGCTTCGCGGTATGCCTGCGTGCGATCCAGCGTTTCCAGCAGCTGCCCGCCGCACGATACCCGGTATTGCTCCCCGCTCCCCGCTCCGAGCGGGCAGGCATCGACGGCACGCCCCCTCCCGGTATATATGAGCCCTTTTCGCGACGGCGCAAGCAGCCCTGCGGCGGTCAGTGCGCCGGCGGCGTCCGCAGCACCGGGCCCGAACAGCGCGGGCTCGCCGTCGGGCGACAGGGGCAGTTCCGCGGCGGCGCAGAGGAGGTGCCCGGCGAGGATATAGGGATTGCCGGTATCGAGAACGGCGTGCTCGGGGGGCCGGGATGAAAATGCCTCCGGGTGCTGCATGTAGTACTGGTCGAGGGCGTTGTCCGATGCGACGAGCACGGCGGCAGATGCCTCCCTCCGCCTCCCGGCCCGGCCCGCCTGCTGGCGGAACGCCATCATGCTGCCCTGGTATCCTGCCATGACGACGGCATCGAGGGATCCGATGTCGATCCCCAGTTCAAGCGCGTTCGTTGATACAACGGCGGTCAGCTCACCTTCTTTCAGCTTCTGTTCGAGAACGCGGCGTTCGGCGGGCAGGTAACCGGCGCGGTACGCCGCAATCTCCTGCGCGCCGCACCCGTCCCGGGCATGCCGAACCACCGCCTCCGCCATACTGCGCGAGGGCGTGAAACAGAGCGTCTGCAGCCCTGCCCCGACGGATGCCTGCAGCACCCGGCGGACGGTCCGGGAGAGCGACGGCATCGGGCCGCTGCCGGCGGCAGGGTTGACGAGCACCAGGTGCCGGTCACCTGCGGGGGAGCCGTCGCTGTCGATGACATACGGCTGCCTCCCGATGAGCCGGAAACCGAATTCAGCCGGATTTCCGAGGGTTGCCGTGGAGAGGATGCACTGCGGGCGGGCACCGTAGTGCTGCGCGAGCCGCATGAGCCGCCGGAGGAGGAGCGCAACGTGCGCTCCAAAGACGCCGCGGTACTGGTGCGCCTCGTCGATGACCACCGTCCGGAGGCGGGCCAGAAACGGTCTCCACTGCGCGTGCCAGCCGAGCACCTGGTGCAGTTCGTACGGATTGGAAAGAATGATCTTCGATTCGGCACGTATCCTGGGCCGGCGGTGTGCCGGGGTGTCCCCGTCGTAGACCGCCGCCCCCGCGCGGCATCCGGTATACCCTTCCAGCCCCGCGAAGGCGCGAAGCTGGTCATGCGCGAGGGCTTTGGCCGGGTACAGGCAGAGGGCGGTGGCGCCGGGATCGCACAGGAGGCGCTCGAAGATCGGGAGCAGAAATGCGAGGCTCTTGCCCGATGCGGTGCCGGTTGTCAGGATGACATCCGCTCCTCTCCGGACGGCATCGATTGCGGCACACTGGTGCGTGAAGAGGCGGATGCCGCGGGCGGCACAATACGCCTCGAGAGGTTCGGGGAGGGGGGGATCCAGGGTGCCGTACTGCGGCTCTCTCCCGCGGATGGTGCTGATATGGGCGATCCTCTCCCCCAGAAAGGCATCGCCGGCAAGTGCCGCCGGCAGGCCGGCTGCGGTCATGGTCCGCCCCGGAGGAGCAGGAAGAGCCGTGCAAGCGAGACGACGTCGATCCGGTTATGTTCGACGACCGGGACGAGCGGCCCGGGATTGCCGGTGCGGAGATAGGTCTCGAAGAATTCCGGTACCATCGCACTCGGAATGTCATCGCTCCGCCGGACCCCGCAGAATGCGGTCTCGAGCGTTTTCAGGCGGCAGTCGGGAACGCTCCGGCCCCAGCTGCGCCGGGCGAAATGGAGCACATCGTAATGGGGAACAGCCGGTGCGGGAGGGTAGCCGTAATAGGCCGCCCTGCCGGCGAGGAACGGCATATCGAAGGCTTTGCCGTTGAAAGTGACGAGTGCGGCCCGCTCTTCTTCGAGATGGGCGAACGCTGCAAGGACTGCCGCCGCCTCCTCGCTTGCATGCCTGACGAGGTACTGCGTGACGACGACGTCGCTCCCGGAAAGGCGGCCGATGCCGATGAGAATGACGGGGCGCGTGCAGAGCCCCAGGGTCTCGATATCGAGGAAGACCAGCTCGTGGTTGCGAAAAAACGCCGCTGTGGCAAGCACAAGCGGGTGCGAAGCGGAAGAGCGGTGTTTAACGGTGCGGATCAGGGCGGGAACATCGGTGTCCGCAAGGCTGTCGAGAACGGCGCGTGCCCCGGAGCGGAAGCGGGGATGGTGCAGCAGGTCGTGCAGGGAGCGGTACCCGCGGGCGTGCAGGGCGGCCTGCGTGCGGGGCCCGATGCCGGGCACGAGCGTCAGGTCGGCACACAGCGCCCTCCGGGCTGCAGCGGGATCGGGCTGCGGTGCAGCGAGAGGGGTGCGGCTGGTGACGGCATATACCGTTCCCGCGGCATTCTCCTCCTCTTTTCCCGGGAAGAGGTCTGCAAGGGTTGCCCGCCGGTGTGCCGCGACAAGGGTGTCGTGGAGGCGACGGGCTTCGTCGTACTCCGATCTTGCGACCACCGATTGGGCCAGCCCGGCAGCGAAGACGTTGCCGTCCCGTGCAACGGCATATTCCCGCCGTTCCGCGATCCGTTGCCGCCACCGTTCGGCGGCGCCAGTAAACAGCGTATCGACCGCCATTCCTGAACAACTGTCAGCTGCTGTTTTGAGATAAAGAGCCGGCGGGGAGCGTGAAAGTGCAATCGCGGATTGTCCACGATACAGAAGAATATACGCTGCCGGTGACATATGCTCTCAAGCAATGGAAGGGAAAACACGCTCTCCGTATGGGGTGGTCTGGATGACAATCCTTGCCGGTGCCCTGATCTGCACGGCGGGCTGTCTCGGCGGCCTTTTGCAGCATGCTGCCGTCTATCCGTCCCTGCATCGCGTCGAGGGTGCTGCCCCGGTTCCCGACGCCTCCTTTTCATTTCCCTTCCAGGACATGACCGTCTCCGTCTCCGTCCCGCTGGATGCCGCGGTTCTGGCGGGGGCACGGGCAGCGGACAAGAACGCGCGGGTATACGGGGATCCTTCCGACGAGGCATGGATTCCGGGATACTACCGGTCGTTTGTCGAGGACGACGACCTCGACAGCCTGTACGCCGGCATCACCGCCCGCCTTGCCGAGGTCAGGGGTGCCGCATCCCTCGATTCGGACGAATATCTCGAGCTGATGGCGGTATACGTGCAGTCCATTCCCTATGCCACCGATGCAGATCTTATCAACCCGAAATTCCCGGTTGAGACGATTGCCGATGCGGAGGGCGACTGCGATGATAAAAGTCTCCTGCTCGCGGGCATGCTCGCCCGTGAAGGGTACGATGTGGCGCTCCTGTATTTCGGCCCCGAACGGCATATGGCAGTCGGCGTGCGGTCACCCGGACACGGCTACGCGGCCTCGGGCTATGCGTATGTCGAGGTGACGAATGTCAGCTATATCGGGATTGCCCCCGATCGCCTGGATGGCGGCATCGCGCTGTCGTCGGAGCCTGTCGTCATTCCGATCGGCGCGGGCACGCTCGGGTACGGCAGCTGTGATGAAACCGGAGCAATTCACGAGGCGCGGGCGCAGGCGGAAGCGGCGATCGCGGAATGCGAGGCGGAGGTGGCGGCCGCCGATGCAACGCTCTCGCGGTCCTATGCCGAGCTGGAGGCGCTCGCGGCAGAGATCGAGGCACTCCGCCGCACGGCGAAGGTGGCCGAATACAATGCCCTTGTCCCTGTGTACAATGCCAAGGCAGCGGCGTACAACCGTGACCGGATTGCGCTGCAGCCTGAAATCGAGTCCTATAACCGGCAGGTCGAGGTATACAATTACATCCTTAGGCACGCCCATGACCGTCCGGGAACGGTGGCCTGGCTCGCTGCAAACGGGGCCTGAATCAGCGTTTCAACCGGCCGGGAAAGGGGGCTGAGGGGGCAGGGACGTGAATCCTGCGGTGTGCCGGTGCACGGCGATCCGGTCCACGGAACGGCTCCGGCCTGCAGAGCTGGGGCCGGCGGATGACGTGGGGGTATGCTGCGGCCCGTTCGGCCAGGAGGGTAAATGTTTCCATATACCTACAACCGCACCTGCCGGTTATGGCATGTCGCCGGGCGCGGGGTGAAAGTGTTCCCCTCCGGTGCGATCGCAGATCCACCGCGCAAACACCGGATCGGCACACCGGTACACCCCGCGCTGCAGGCGTTCGGCAACCCCTTTTTCCTGCAGGCTGGCAAGAACCCGTCCGATACCCGCGACACGGTCGCCGCAGGCGCGGGAAAGGGCGGCCGGGGTCGCATGCCCCCGGGCAAGGCCTGCAGCGATCAGGCGCTCTTTCGGGCTGAGAGCATCGAATTCTCCCCTGAACAGGAGGTTCCCCTCTTCCCGGAGGAAGGCGGCGGCTGCCGCCGCAATGCGATCGCCCGGAGCCGGCGGCCCGCGGCTGATCATTCTTCCCAGAAACTGGATATAAAAGGGAATCCCTCCTGAAAAACGATATATATCGTCTATTTCGGCATCAGTCACGGCCATGGCGCCGGAAAGCAGCGTCGCGGCTTCGTTACGGCTCAGCGGCCCCACCTCGCGGACGATGAACTGGCGGCAGAGCGGCGATGCAGGGGAAAGCGCAGCCATTTCCATCGTGCTCCGCACCGATCCCGCAATGCAGAGCACGGTGTGGCTCCACCGCTCGTGGAGGGTTCGTATGGTCCTGAGTATTGCCGCCCCGCACCGTGTCCTGTTGTTCGTCAGGTCCATGAGTGCGGGGAATTCATCGATGAAAAGTACGCATTTCGTGCCGGTAGCCAGAGCAAGCCCTTCTGCCAGCCCGAGTGCCTTTTCAAAGCGTTCAATGCCGTCGCCACCCTGCCGGGGAGAAAATATCAGGGCGATGTCGTGGCAGGAGAGGGTGACTGTCGTGTGTGCAAGTGCCGACCTGAGCGCCGCAGCCGGCAGCTGCGCCAGGCTGCGTGCCCGCAGGGCCAGCCCGGTGATGGGGCGGTATGCCTCGAGAACTGCGGCGGATAGTGCCCCGGCACAGGCTTCGAGATCGTTTTCCAGCAGGCTCCAGACCGAAAAATACACCGGGACGACACCGTCCTGCCCTTCGCCGAGGCGCCGTGCCGCCTCGAGCAGGATCGAAGTCTTGCCGATGCGCCGCTGCCCGACAAGGGCAAATCCCGTATCAGAAGCCGGATCGGAGAGTTCTTCGAGCATTTCAGCCATCAATACCCTGCGCCCTGCGAAATGTTCGCCGGTTGCCGGGCGGAGCGTAAAGGCCATGCTCTCCCTGATGCACTGCACCGGTATGTAATGGTTTTGCGCGGACGACAATCCTATATGGCTGCCCCGCCAAATTTCTCATGATAAATTTATGCTCACCATCGAAAACCTGCATGTGGACGTAGCCGGGAAAGAGGTTCTCCACGATATCAATCTCCATATCGGAGAGGGTGAAACCCATGTGCTGATGGGGCCGAACGGATCGGGAAAGACGACCCTGATCCGGACGATCATGGGTTTTTCCAATTACACCGTGACGAAAGGCAGGATCCTGTACCGGGGGCGCGATATTACGAACCTGCCCATCCACGAACGGGCCCGCTACGGGATCGGGATGATGTTCCAGCGCCCCCCCACCATCGCCGGGCTGAAACTCGGCAAGCTGCTGATCGCGGCATCGGGCAACAAGCCAGAGCTGGTTGCCGAATATGCTGCCTCGATGCACATGGCCGATTTTCTTGAACGCGATGTGAATGCAGGCTTTTCCGGGGGCGAGATCAAGCGGAGCGAGGTGCTGCAGCTGATGCTCCAGCAGCCAGAATTCGTCATGCTCGACGAGCCCGAGAGCGGTGTCGATCTGGAAAACATCGCCCTCATCGGGTCGGCCATCGCAAAACTCGTCGAAAAGGACCGTCATATCGTCCACCGCCACAAATCAGGGCTGATCATCACCCACACCGGCTATATTCTCGACTATCTTGAAGCCGACGCGGGCCACATGCTCTGCGACGGCGAGATCCGCTGCCACGGCAATCCGCGGGAAATCCTCGCCGTTATCAAATCCAAGGGCTACCGGGAGTGTATCGAATGCAAAAAGATATAAGCGGAACCGAGGGCATCCGGCCCGAAGACCGGGCACGGCTCGCGGAAGCGGGGCTCGAGCTCGATGCACTGAACCGGTGCGGGAGTTTCTTCCAGATCGACCAGAAGATCGTGCATACCTCGTGCATGGAGGAGGGCATCGAGATGTACCCCATCGCCGAAGCACTCCGCCGGTTTTCCTGGATGGGGGAGTACGCCTGGAACCTGGTCTCCCGCGACAAGGACGATATCACGCGGTACGTGGCCGCGCAGGAGGAGCCCAAAGGCTACGTCATCATTGCCCGGAAAGGCAGCAGGAATGTCATGCCCCTGCAGGCATGCCTCTTTTTGGAGCACGTCCCGATCCAGCACGTGCACAACATCATCATCGCCGAAGAGGGAGCGGAACTGCACCTGATCACGGGGTGCGCCTCGAGCCACCGGACCGATATCGGAGCGCATTACGGGGTTACCGAGTTTTACGTCGGGAAAAACGCCCGGATCACCACCACGATGATCCACAAGTGGGGCGAACAGATCGACGTCTTCCCGCGGAGCGCAGCCCGTGTGGAGGAAGGAGGCACCTTCCTTTCGAACTATATCGCGATGAGCCCGGTCAAGCACGTGCAGATGTACCCGGTTGCCGACCTTGCGGGGCGGGGTGCCGTCGCCCGGTTCCACAGCATCGTGGTGGCGCCCGCCGGCTCGCACCTGGATCTCGGGTCACGGGTGCTGCTCTCGGCGCCGGAGACCAATGCGGAGATCATTTCCCGGTCGATTACCCGCGGCGGCACGGTCATCGCCCGCTCGCATATCCGGGGCGGCACCGAGGAAACCCGGGGGCATATCGAGTGCAAGGGGCTTATCCTTGAGGACGGGATCATCCATGCCATTCCCGAGATCGAAGGCCGGGTCACCGGCACGGAACTCTCCCACGAGGCTGCGGTCGGAAAAATCGCCCGCGACGAGATCGAATACCTGATGGCACGCGGGCTCGACGAAGAGGAGGCGACGGCGACCATCATCCGCGGGTTTTTGGATGTCCGTATCGCTGGCCTTCCCGCGGTGCTGCAAAAACAGATCGATGCCGCGATCGATGCGGCGGAACAGGGATTTTAACAGACATGGACGACGAGCGCGGATCAGCCCTGAGGGAACGGATGGTGCGGGACCAGATTGCCTCCCGCGGCATCGGCAACCCCCGGGTGCTCGCGGCGATGCGTGCCGTTCCGCGCCACCGGTTCGTCCCTGCCGCGGTGCAGGAGTCCGCCTACGAAGACCGCCCGCTCCCGATCGGGGAGGGCCAGACGATTTCGCAGCCCTATATCGTTGCCCTGATGACTGATCTTTTGGATCCCGGCCCCGGTGAGAAGGTCCTGGAAATCGGGGCGGGAAGCGGCTACCAAGCCGCCATTCTCTCCCGCCTCGCCGCACAGGTTGTCTCGATCGAGCGCCTGCCCGATATCGCCGAGGGGGCACGCAGGAACCTTGCCGCGCTCGGGATTTCCAACGTCGAGGTGATCGTTGCGGACGGGACGGAAGGGTACCCCGAAAAGGCGCCCTACGATGCCATCATCATCACGGCGGCGGCACCTTCGGTCCCTCCCCCGCTGCTCGACCAGCTGGCGGAAGGGGGACGCCTCGTCGCCCCGGTCGGCGACATCATGGTGCAGACGCTGGTCGTTGTGGAAAAGAAAGGCGGCAAAACCACGACACGCAGTTACGGCGGTGTCTGCTTCGTGCCGCTGATCGGGGCGTACGGGTGGCATGACTGACCTGCCGCCGTATCCCGCGTGTATGCGTATATTCGACATCACGCGCCCCCTCGATGCCGCGACGATGGTTTTTCCGGGCGATCCCGCCCCGGTCTTTGTCGAAGAGGACGCAGGCGGCTACCGTATCACGCATTGCACCCTGTCTTCCCATGCCGGCACCCACATCGATGCGCCGGCGCACCTCTTTCCCGGCGGCATGACGGTCGATGCCATCCCCCCCTCCCGCCTCTGCGTACCGGTCGTTGTCGTCGACTGCCGCGAGGTGCAGGGGGCGGTCACGGCGGCCGACCTTGCAGGAAGCGTTCATGAGGGCGCCGGCGTCCTGATACGGACGCGGTACTCGGAAACAGGCCGTTTTTCCCCGGACTACCCCTATCTTTCCGTGGATGCCGCCCGGTACCTTGCCGGGCGGAGGGTGGCGATCCTCGGCGTCGACACCCCCTCCGTCGACCGGTACGGCGGGGATCTCGCCGCCCACCGGCTGCTGCTCGGCGAGGGGACGCCCATCATCGAGCTGCTGGACCTTGCCGGGGTTGCGGAAGGTCGCTATTTTATGGTTGCCCTCCCACTCCGTATACGGAACCTTGACGGATCGCCCGCACGGGTGCTCCTGTTTCAGGGTCTGCCCGGAGCGATTCCATGAGCCTGATAACCGATGCAGTTGCCGAGTTTCAAGCGCAGCTCTGCGGAAGCGGATGCGAGGACAACAACGTCACCCTCAAGCGGGCGCCGGAAGGGCCGGCCTGCCAGTATCCCCGCGGTGCGATAATTGCCGCGCAGTTCGGGGGAAAAACAGCGCATATCACGACAAACTTCCCGGTTGAAGCGACAACCCGGATCTCGTTTCTGTTCGGGTCTGCCCTCGAAACACCGCTGCAGCGGGCTGCAGCGCTCGCGCTGATCAACGTATCGCTCGGGTTCCTCTGCCTTGAGCGGCGGATCAATGCCTGCCCGTCCGATGCCTATCCCGCCTGCCTCTCCGGGCTTGCCGGGCACCTGGAGGGCAGGCGGATCGCCCTTCTGGGGAGCATGCCGGCGATCGAGCGGTCGATGCCTGAGCGGATCGTGGATGACCCGGCGATGGCGGACGTCATTCTCGTCACCGGCGACGCCCTCTGTTCCGACAACGGCCTTGCCGTCTGCGACGCATACCGCGATTCCGGCCGCCTGCTCTTCCTCGGCCCGGAAACGTCCGGCATCTGTTCGCTCCTCTCCCTTGCGCACTGGTGCCCGTACGGCAGGTCATCCCTGGAAAACGGCAGGTAACCGCCGCTGAGAGGGTTTATCTGGTTTTCCTCCAACAGTTCTTCATGCTTTTCGGCTCTTCGGGAATCCGGCGGAAGTACGATCGTGCGCTTGTCGAGCTTGCGGTATCCGTCGGTTCCGCTGTTGCCCGGCAGGCACGGCATGTGGTAGTCGGAAGGGACACGCGGACGACGGGACCGGTGCTTGCCGGGGGGTTCATCGCCGGGGTGCTCGGTGCGGGCGGCGAGGTGCGGTATGGCGGCATTGCACCGACACCGACGGTTGCCTACGCTGTCCGGCAGGCCGAAGCCGGCTGCATGATCACCGCTTCGCACAATCCTGAGCCGTACAACGGTTTAAAACTCCTCAATCCCGACGGATCGTCGTTCACGCTCCGCCAGCAGGCGGCAACCGAGGACCTTGTCGGGGAGCCGTTCTGGACGGGGTGGGAGCAGCAGGGATCGGCTGAGCCGGCCGACCTGGTTCCCGGGCATATCGAGGGCATCTGCGCATCCGTCGCTCCCGGGGAGGACCTGAGGATGGTCGTGGACTGCGGCAACGGCGCAGGCAGCGTGATCACGCCGCGCCTGCTTGCCGGGGCGGGCATCAGGACCGACTGCTTAAACTGTAATACCGCCGGGCGCTTTGCCCGCCCCTCGGAACCCCTCGAAACGAACCTGCCCTACATCGGCGCGATGGTCCGGTCGACCGGTGCCGACGGCGCCATCATCCATGACGGCGATGCCGACCGGTTCATGGCGTTTGACGGGAGGGGGCGGTATATCAGCGGGGATCATCTGCTCATCCTCTTCGCGACCTGGCTCGGGGCACGGCGGGTGGTGACGACCGTCGATGCGTCGATGGCGATCGAGGAAGTTGCCGAGGTCGCCCGCACGCCGGTGGGCGACAGCTTTGTCTCCGAAAAACTGATATCGTGGGGAGATTTCGGGGGAGAGCCCTCGGGAAGCTGGATATTCCCCGGGTTCTCGCTCTGCCCGGACGGCATCTATGCTGCGGCGCTCTTCTGCCGCATATGCAGCGAATGGGATGTGGCCGAGGTTATCGACGGCCTTCCGCGCTACCCGATTCTCCGGTCGTCGTATCCGTGCGATACCCCCGGAGCGGTGCTCACCCGCCTCGGCGCTACACATCCCACGGACGGTATCCGGTTCGAGGACGAGGACGGCTGGTGCCTGATCCGGGCGAGCGGGACGGAGCCGAAGGTGCGCATCACCGCCGAGGGAAGGACGCAGGAAGCGGCGAAGGCGATGGAGGATCGGGGGCGGCGGATGCTTGCCGACGCCTTAATTGATTAACAATAATGTCTATCAATAAACGGAACTTTTTTATATTTTAGTAGCTCCATTCTCCCTTATCCGGCAGTCCTATTCCGCCCTTCCTATCGGGCATAGCATTATCGTCGGGCAACAGTATAGGGTAATACCACCTTTAATTACCGTTCTGTCAAAAAAGGGGGAGAGGATACAGGAATGGAATGTGTAGTCCTTGCCGCGGGTGAAGGAAAGCGTATGCGTCCGTTGACAGCATCCCGACCAAAGGTCATGCTGCCGATTGCGAACCGTCCCATGATCGAGTACCTCATTGCCGCGACACGCGATGCCGGGATCGACCGGTTCGTCCTCGTCGTCGGGTACCGCGAAAAAGAGATCCGCAGCTATTTTGGGGACGGATCGGCACTCGGCGTCTCAATTCGCTACGCAACCCAGCGGCGGCAGCTCGGCACCGGGGACGCGGTGCGCAGCGTCCGCGATCTCGTCAGCGGCCGGTTCCTCCTCCTTAACGGCGACATGCTCCTTTCCGCAGCCGACTGCAGGGCGCTTGGGGAGGCCGACGCACCCTGCATGGGGATATTCCGGAGCGACCATCCGCAGCAGTACGGCGTCGTGACCGTCAGTGACGGCCGGGTCACCGGGCTTGTGGAAAAATCCCCCAATCCCCCGTCCTCGCTTATCAACGCGGGCGCCTATGTCTTCAACCAGGACATCTTCGATCTCGTCGACGCCATCGGGCTCTCCGAACGCGGGGAATACGAACTGACCGACGCCCTGATGGCGTATATCCGCAAGGGCACGCTCTCGGCCCGCACCCTGTCGTCATGGTGCGACGTCGGGGAGCCCTGGAGCCTGCTCGATGCCAACGAAACGATGCTTGCCGATCTCGAAACCCGCATCGACGGCGAGGTCGAGGAGGGCGTCACCATCCACGGCCCTGTCGTGGTCGGGAAAGGGTCGGTTGTCAGGGCCGGGACCTACATCACCGGCCCCTGCGTGATTGGCGAGGACTGCGTCATCGGGCCCCATGCCTTTATCCGCGGGTCCACGGCCATCGGCGACGGCTGCCATATCGGGCACGCAACCGAGATCAAGAACTCGATCGTCTTTGAGGGCACCAAGATCCCCCACTTCAACTATGTCGGCGATTCGGTCATCGGTTCGGGCTGCAACTTCGGGGCGGGCACCAAAATTGCAAACCTTCGCCATGACCGCGGGATCGTCAGGGCCTGCGGCAGGGAAACCGGGAGGAAAAAATTCGGTGCGGTGATCGGCGACGGGGTCCAGTTCGGCATCAACTGCTCCGTCAATACCGGCAGCGTGGTGGGCAGCAACGTGCGGGTTGCTCCCCATTCCCTCGTGGAAGGGTGCATCAGCGACGGGACGGTGATCGGCAGATGAGGAAAGCGGTCATCCTTGCAGGCGGGGAAGGAAGCCGCCTGCGGCCCCTGACCTTTGCCCGCCCGAAGGCGATGATCCCCCTAGCAAACACGCCGATCATCGAGCATGTCATCAACGCCCTCGTTGCGAACGGCATCCGCGACATTACCGTCGTTGTCGGGTACCGGAAAGAACAGGTGATCCGGCACTTAAACACCCTCGACCTGCCCATCTCCATCGCCGTGCAGGAACGGCAGCTCGGTGCCGCCCATGCCCTGCAGTGCGTCGAAGGGGCGATCAACGAGCCGTTCATCCTGCTCCCCGGCGACAATTTCATCGACGCCGCCTCGATCGCCCGCATCAGGGACGAGACAATGGCTGCCATGATCCGGGAGCACCCGTATCCTTCGAATTTCGGCGTGGTTGCCGTCAAGGACGGGTACGTCTGGGGCATTGTTGAAAAACCCGAGTACGCACCCCGTTTCACGGTCAGCACCGGCATCTACTGCCTGACGCCTGATGTCTTCGGCTATCTCGACGGCATCGAGATCCCGGAAGTGATCGGGGAGATGATAGCCGACGGCGCCCGGTTTAAGGCAGTGATGGCGCACGAGTGGCATGACGCCATCTACCCGTGGGACCTCCTCACCATCAACCCCCGCATCATGAAACGGGTCTCTTCCGTCCGCGGCGGGACGATCAGCCCGGACGTTTCCATCCGGGGGCCGGTGAGCATCGGCAAGGGCACGGCCATCGGCCCGAACACGACCGTCATCGGGCCGGCCATCATCGGCGAGGACTGCGACATCGGCCCGAACGTCGTCATCATGCCGAACACCAGCATCGGGTCCCGCGTCCGTATCGAACCGTTCACGGTGGTTGAAAAGTCGATCATCATGAACGATGCGGCCATCGGATCCCACGGGCGGTGTGCCGATGCGGTCATCGGCGAAGGTGCGATGCTTGCGGACCATGTCTCGGTCCGGAGCGGGCACTACCTTGCGGAAGAGGACGGAAAACTGATCGGCGGGAAATTCGGTGCCATTCTCGGAGACCGCGTGGCAGCGGCCCCCTTCACGGTCCTCCATCACTGCCTGGTCGGCAACGGGGCCAGCATCGAAGAGGGCAGGGTTATCAGGGACAGGATTCCCGACAACGCGGTGGTGAAGTAGGATGTGCGGCATTGTCGGGTACCTGGGGATGAAGCAGGCTGCGCCGCTTCTGGTTTCCGGCCTGCAGCGCCTTGAATATCGCGGCTACGACTCGTTCGGCATCGCAACCGTCGGCAGCAGCCTCGAATACGCAAAGAAATGCGGGCGCATTTCCGAGAACAACGGCTTTGCCTCCGCCCTTCACGGGCAGCGCGGCATCGGCCATACCCGGTGGGCAACCCACGGCGTTCCCAATGACGTCAACTCCCACCCCCACATCGACTGCAACGGCTCGATTGCCGTCGTCCATAACGGCATCATTGAAAATTACGCAGAACTGCGGCGGCAGCTCCAGTCCCGCGGGCACACGTTCCTCTCCGAGACCGACACCGAGGTGATCGTCCACCTCATCGAGGAGTTCTACACGGGCGACCTGCTCGATGCCGTCTCGAAAACCGTTCCCCTGCTCGAGGGATCCTATGCCATCCTCGCCATTGCCGACACCGACGACCGCATCATCGCCGCACGCGAGGCAAGCCCGCTGGTGCTGGGTGTCGGGGACGGCGAATGGTTCGCCGCCTCGGACATGACCCCCCTTCTGGATTACACCCAGCAGGTGATCTTTTTAGAGGACGGCGACATCGCCGCGGTGACGCCCGGCGGGATCACCGTTTTTCACGGCGGTGCCGAAGTTGCGCGGGCACCGGAACGGATCGAATGGGACGTCGAGTCCGCAAAAAAAGGCTTCGAGCATTTCATGCAAAAGGAGATCTTCGAGCAACCGCGGATCTTCTTCGAATCCGTCACCACCGAGATCGATCCCGCGATCGTACGGGCAATGCGGGACGCGGGAGGGCTGATGGTGGTCGCCTGCGGGACGTCGTACCATGCCGGCATGATATTCCGCTACCTCCTCGAAGATCACTGCGGCATTCCCGTCAGGGTCGAACTTGCCTCGGAATTCAAGTACTTCACCCCGCCGATGCAGGATGTGGTGATCGCGGTGACCCAGTCCGGCGAGACGGCGGACACGATCGCGGCCCTGAAAAAGGCGCAGGCGCATAACTGCACCACCCTTGCCGTCACGAACGTGCTGGGCAGTTCCGTCACC